>NZ_JBHSQS010000008.1:0-321287 GCF_042658605.1 Micromonospora vulcania
CCAGAACCTAGGCAGGACAACGGCGTGCGCCATCAACGACGCGCCCAACCACCCACAGACACGTCACAAGACCCATAAATATGACTCTGAGGTATATCGCTCACGAGGACTGTCGGCCCCCGGGTGCTACAGCAGCAGGTTGAGCAGGAGCACGCCGAGGAAGCCGACGACCGAGATGATCGTCTCCATCACCGACCAGCTCTTGATGGTCTGCCCGACGGTCAGCCCGAAGTACTCCTTGACCAGCCAGAACCCGGCGTCGTTGACGTGTGAGAAGAACAGCGACCCGCAGCCGATGGCCAGCGCCAGCAGGGCCACCCCGGGTCGGTCCAGGGTCGCCGCCAGCGGTGCCACGATGCCCGCCGCCGTGATGGTGGCGACGGTCGCCGAGCCGGTGGCCACCCGGATGCCGACCGCGACCAGCCAGCCCAGCAACAGCGGGGAGAGGCTGGCGTCCTTGGCCGCGTCGGCGACCAGGTCACCCACGCCGGCGTCCACCAGCACCTGCTTGAACCCGCCGCCGGCCGCGACGATGAGCAGGATGCCGGCGATCGGCGGCAGTGATCCGCCGAGTACCGAGGAGACCTGGGAGCGGCTGAAGCCGGCCTGGTAGCCGAGGGTGAACATCGCCAGGATCACGCCGGCGAGCAGCGCCACGATCGGCGTGCCGACGATGTCCAGTGCCTTGCGGCCCGCGGTGCCCTCGTCCAGGGTCAGCTCGCCGATCGCGCGCAGCAGCATGAGCGCCACCGGCAGCAGCACGGTGATCACCGCCGGCCAGAACGCCGGGGTACGCCGGGCGGTCTCCGTGCCACTGTCGTCCACCGGTGCGCCCGGTCGTTCGGCCCCCGGGCTGACCAGGTCGTCGTCGGTGAGCAGGTCACCGTCCACGTCGGCGTCCCGCGGACCGGTCGTGTCGCGTCCGGCTCGTCCGGCCGTACCGCCGGCGCGACGGGTCGGCAGCAGCGAGAGTGGGGCGGTGGCCGGTACGTAGCGGGCGATGATGCTGCCGAAGACCGGCCCGGAGATGATCACCGTGGGGATCGCCACGAGCAGGCCCAGCCCGAGCGTCAGACCCAGGTCCGCGTTGAGCGAGGAGATCGCCACCAGCGGGCCGGGGTGTGGCGGGACGAGCCCGTGCAGCACCGACAGGCCGGCCAGCGCCGGAATGCCGATCTTCATGAGCGGTACGTCGGTCCGCATCGAGACGAGCAGCACGATCGGCACCAGCAGCACCACGCCGACCTCGAAGAAGAGCGGCAACCCGATCAGTGCCGCCACGCCGGCCATCGCCCAGGGCAACGCGCTACCGGAGACCCGGCCGACGATCCGGTTGACGATGCCGTCCGCGCCGCCGGATTCGGCGAGCAGACCGCCGATCATCGCGCCGAGCGCGATCAGCAGCCCGACGCCGCCGACCGTGGAGCCCACCCCGCCGGTGAACGAGGTGATCATCTTGTCCGGTGCGACGCTGGCGGTGACACCGAGCACCGCCGCGCCGAGGATCAGCGACAGGAACGGGTGCACCTTGGCCCAGGCGATCAGCACCACCACGGCGGCGATGCCGAGCAGGGCGGCGATGACGAGCTGGGTGTCGCCGGCGGTGGTGACCGGTTCGGCCGGTGCGGCGAGGGGGGTCGGGAGGCTGGCCAGGGCGAGGGGTGGGGGCACGGGGATCACGACCTTCGGGGTGGGGGTCGACCCTGGGCCGGGCCGGCCGAAGGGTTACATCGGTGGCGGTTCGGGAGCGAGCTCCGGTGGCAGGCCGGGTGCCAGCCGACGCAGTGAGGTGAAGGTGGGCACCAGCGCGTCGTACAGCTCGGCGAAGAGCGGCAGCAGCGACGCGTAGGTGGCCGCGGCGGCCGGGTCGGGGCGGACCGTCTCCTCGATCCGCACCAGGTCGGCTGCCACGTCGATGCTGGGGATCAGCCCCAGCGCCTGCATGCCGAGCAGCGCCGCGCCGAAGCTCGACCCCTCGTGCCCGGCGGGGAAACTCACCGGCAGGCCGAGCACGTCGGCGAGCATCTGCCGCCACAGGCCACTGCGGGCGAAGCCGCCGCCGGCCCGGATCTCGCGGACCTCGTTGCCGGCCGAGCGCACCGAGCTGAGCACCAACGCGAGCTGCTGGCAGACCCCCTCCAACGCGGCCCGCACCAGGTGCTCGCGACGGTGCCCGTGGGTCAACCCCACGTACGCGCCGCGCGGCAGCGCGCTCCAGTGTGGGGCCCGCTCGCTGAGCAGGTACGGCAGCATGATGAGCCCGCCCGAGCCGACCGGCGCCTGAGCCGCTAGCGCGACCAGCTCCGCGTGGGCGTGCTCGCCCAGATCGGGAGCGAGCGCGTCACCGGCCCACTTGAGCACGATGCCGCCGTTGTTGATCGCGCCGCCGACCACCCAACGGTCCTCGGTCAACGCATAGCAGAACACCCCGCCGAGCGGGTCCACGCCGGGCCGTTCGACCATCACCCGCATCGCGCCGCTGGTGCCGATCGAACAGGCCACCATGCCGGGGTGCACCGCGCCCAGGCCCAGGTTGGCCAGCGGCCCGTCACCCGCGCCGACCACCACCGGGGTGCGCTGCGGCAGGCCGGTCACCGCCGCGGCCTGCGGGGTGAGCCCGGGGAGTACGGCGGTGGTGCCGACCAGTTGGGGCAGTTGCTCCTCGGTGATGCCGGCCATGGCCAGCGCCTCGCCGTCCCACTCCAGCTCGTGGATGTTCAGCAGACCGGTGGCCGAGGCGACCGAGTGGTCGGTGACCAGCGCGTCGCAGAGTCGCAGCAGCACCCAGTCCTTGATGCCCACCCAGTGCGCGACCTGCTCGAAGAGCGCCGGCTCCTGCTCGGCGAACCAGAGCAGCTTGGGCAGCGGCGCCATCGGGTGTACCGGCGTACCGGTACGGCGGTGCAGGGCCAGCCCGGACGGCACCGCCCGCAGCCGCTCGGCCTGCCGACTGGAACGCGAGTCGGCCCAGGTCACCGACGGGGTGATCGGGTCGCCGTCCGGGTTGAGCCCGATCAGGCTGTGCATCGCGCTGCTGAACGACAGCCCGGCCACCGGCTCGGCCAGCTCGGTCACTACCGTACGGACCGACTCCAGCACCGCGTCGAGGATGACCTGTGGGTCCTGCTCGGCGTACCCGGGTTGCGGGTTGTTCAGCGGATAGCCGACCGAGTGGCTGGCGAGCTGCCGGCCACCGGTGTCATACGCGACGGCCTTGGTGCTGGTGGTGCCGATGTCGACCCCGATCACCACGCCGGACCGGGAGTCCTGCGGCACGACCCTCACCCCCTCCGTACGGCGGTGCGGCGGCAGCGCCACCCGGCTGAGGCTGACGTTACCGAGGGATCGATCGCCGCGCACGGCGCGCGACAACGTGAATCGACTCAGCAGTATCGCCCGATCGTCCCGTTTACTCCATCGATCGGGCAATTCGCCCGATCCGGCGTGTCCGGGTGCCGCGCCAGGACTGTTAACCCGAGTGACACCCAGATTGGTGGCCTGCGCGGCGAAGGAGTCGGCGTGGCGAAGACTGATTCGACGGGTTCCACTTGGCGGTACCGGTGGGCGCACCGGCAGAACGTGCGACGCGTCAGCACGTACCGCGGCGCCGAGGCGGCATGGCGACGACGCGATGACGAGCTACGGCGGCTGCGCGCCCTGGCCGCCGACTTCCAGGGCTCCGCGCAGGCCGGCGCCGGCCTGCCACTGGAGTTGACCGGCGACGAGGTGGTGCTCTGGGCGCTGCCGGCAGCGCAGTTGGTCGAGGTACGGCACACCACGGTGCTGCCCGCGCCGGACCTCACGGTCGACCCGCAGACCGGGCCGCTGCGCCCGCGCCGCCCGGACGGCGTCCGCGTCACCGACGCCGGCATGGCGGTGATCACCAGCCGTCGACTCGTGCTGCTCGGCGGACGCGGCCGGCGCGACTGGGCGTACGGCCGAATGACCGGCCTGTCCCACGACCCGGCGGCGCCGGTCACCCTGATCCAGGTCCTGGACCGGCGGCGTAGCTCCGGGCTGATGCTGCCCACCGACGCGGCGGCGGACTTCCGGTTCAAGCTCACCCTGGCCTTCGCCGACGCGATCGAGCAGCGCGGCGCGGTCCTCGCCCAACTCGACGAGCTGATCGCGGAGCACGCCCAGCTCAAGCCGTTCCGGCCGGCCGTGGCCACCCCCGGGCAGGCGCGGCTCTTCGCGCGGGTGCCCGGTGGGCAGCGGACCGTTGCGGTGGCCGCGGCCCTCGCGCTGCTGGTGCCGGCGGCGTTGTTCGACTCGAATCCGTCCGACCCGGCCGGTGGAGTGGAGGTCGCCGTCGCCGCCACACCGGCGCCCACCCCCAGTGCGAAACCGCTGCTCCGCCGCCCGGTGCTCACCGTGCCGTCGCAGGCCACGTCGCCCAAGCCGAAGAAGTCGAAGCGTCCGTCGCCCACCGCCACCCGTGACCCGCGCTGCGGCGCACCGGCCAACCCGCTGGGGTACGGCTTCTGCGGCGGCACCCGGATCAACCAGCCGGCCTCCGAGGTGTGCGACTGGTTCGACTGCGTACCCCAGTTCTGGGCCGGCCCGGGCTACCTGGTGCAGTGCCGGGACGGCTCGATCAGTCTGACCGGCGGCCGGCCCAACGCCTGTGCCGAGCACAAGGGCGTACGGCGAGCAGTGACCGTTTAATCCCGATTCACTGCTACTCGCCGGTTAACTTCGGCCAGAATTGGTGTGTGGAGATCCGCTCCGACGACGGCGCCCGGGTGAGGATCCGCCCGGTCGGCTACCAACCGGGCATCGAGCCGCCCGACGACCCCGGCCGGGCCGCCCCCGGCTGGCACGACTGGCTGCTCATCGAGGTGGACGCCCGTACCGCCGACGGCCAGACCTGGTCGCACCACTACCCGAGCCTGATGGTCGAGGAGGCTCGGGCGCTCGGCGGATGGCTACGCGGGCAGGCCAAGGCGGCCGTCGCACCGAGTCAGGCACCGGCGCTGGTCCGCTTCACCGAACCCAACCTGGCCCTGCGTACCCGGATGATCCGCCGCCGTCGGTTGGAGCTGACCGTGGAGTTCTCCGCCGAGTCGCTGCCACCGTGGATGCGCCGCCCGTCCACCGCCGTCTATCCGCTGGTCCTCACCGTCTCGGCGGACGTGCTGGCGGTCGCCGCCGCGCACTGGGCCGAGCACGTCGAGGCGTACCCGCCGCGAATGGCGTCCCGATTTCCGGTCCGCAATCCGCTGCTCGGGCCCGTGACGCACCCCCGACGCGCCGGCTGACCGGCACCGGGCTACGCGCGGAGCGAGGCCTGGGCGACGTCGATGGCGTCGAGCAAGTCCTCCTGGTGCGCGAAGCCGTCCTCGACGATCGCCATGTCCACTCCGCATTCGCGCTGCCGCGGCCGGAGCAACGTCTCCTGCACCGGCGCCACCGGGAAGGCCAGCGGGTCGAGGCCGGCAACCGCGTCCACGCCGTTGACCTGGAGCCACCTGTTGTGGTCATCCACGACGACCGCACCGGCGGCGATGCCCCTGGTCCACTGGTCGAAGAGGGCGGCCAGGCTGGTGGCGGCCCGCACCGAGTCCCAGGCGTCGGGGGAGATCTCGTAGCGCCAGATCTCACCCTCATGTTCGCCCGCGAGGACGAACGTGTAGAGGACGACATCGAAGTGGAACAGCGGCAGTTGCCGCCGCCAGGGGAACGGCGTACCGATCGACAGCCCGAGATGGTCCAGCACGTCCCCGCCCTGCGGCCACGGCATCCGCCACCCGCCGTTGGGCAGCAACCGCCGGTCCGGCCAGCGCTGCGACTGCAACCAGGCCAGCTGCTCCGCGACATGGTCCACGCCGAAGATCCGGTAGACCAGGTCCGGTGGTGGCCCGGCCGGCGACTCGCCCTGGTCGGGCCAGTCGAGGCCGGCGGCCGTCGCCGCGACGCGGTACTCGCGTACCGCGTCGCGCAGCACGCGCAGATCATCGAGCATCAGCAAGCTCCTCGGCCCCGGCTGGGGGAATCGTGCACAGGCTAGCCCGCCCGCTGCCGTCCGTCTGGCCCGTCGTCACGCCGGGGCTCGCAGCCCCGTCAGGTGGGCATGAGAGCACTCGTACGAACCGCCGCCGCCCTGCTCGGGCTGGCCTCCACGATCGTCGGCGGCTGGGCGCTGCTCGCGCCGGCCGCGTTCAGCGACTGGGCCGGGTTCCCGCCGGCCCGACACTTTGTACACGACGTCGGCGCCTTCCAACTCGGCATCGGCGTGACCCTGCTGCTCGCCACCATCTGGGCCGACGCGCTCAGCGTGGCGCTCGCCGGTTACGTGGTCGGCGGCACCGCCCACACGATCGTGCACATCGCCGACCAGAACCTCGGCGGCACCACCGGGCAGACCCTCGCCATCGCCGGGGCCGTGGTGGTGGCCGGAGTGGCGTTCACCTACCGGTGGCACGAGCGGGGCTGGGTGCTCGGCACGGTCTCGCCGAGCAGCGTGCCGGAGCTGGCCCCGTTCGACCAGCAGAAGACGGTCGTGCTGACCACGTACCGCCGCGACGGGCGGCCGGTCGCCACGCCGGTGAACATCGCGGTGGCCGGCGACCAGGCGTACGTGCGCAGCTTCGAGCGGGCCTGGAAGACCCGACGGATCAGCAACAACCCGACCGTAACGGTGGCACCGTCGACCGTGCGCGGCACGCCGACCGGCCCGGCCGTCCAGGCCACCGCCCGCCAACTGACCGGAGCGGAGTACGCCACGGCGGCACGCACGCTGCGCCGCAAGTATCCGCTGCTGCACGGGGTGCTCGTGCCGCTGATGCACCGCCTCGGACGGAGCAAGAGCGGCCGTACGGTGCACTTCGCGCTCGTGCCGAAGCACTAGTCTGTCAAATCTCTCCTTCCGGGAACAAAGGGGTGTATCGATCCCGCCCGCGTTCCCTGTCACGTGGATGAGCGGTTGTACCGCCTGTGACCCCATCCTCAACGGCGCTACCCCACTGGCGGAACGTGTGGGCCGAGCGCGAGAACGACCGGCGGCGACGGGCGTACCGGAGCGAATCCGACGCCTGGCGCCGCCGCAGGGACCACCTGACCCGGCTCCGGATCGAGGCCGGCGGGTTCCTCGGGTGCACCCAGCCGCGTACCGGCCTGCCGGTCGAGCTCGCCGACGACGAACTCATCTTCCGGGTGGTGCCCGACGCGGAGCTGGTCGAGGCCGAGGCCCGGCACGTACCCGGCCTACCCACGCCGGGTCGCACCGCCACCTACGCCGAGACGCCCGACGACGCCCTGCCGAGCGGCCTGCGGATCATCGATTCCGGCCTGGCCGTCGTCACCAACCACCGGGTCGCCTTCGCCGGCCGCGACCACCGGCGCGAGTGGACGTACGCGGACCTGCTCGGCCCCGCCCACCACCCCGACGTCCCGCTCACCCTGCTGCACACCACCGGCCGTGGCCGGCTCGCCGGGCTGCTGGTGCCGGCCACCGCCGTGGTGAACCTGCGCTTCTATCTCACCCTCGCCGTCGCCACCTTCGCCGACGAGCGTGCCGCGGTCGTCGCGCAGCTCGACGATCTGCTGTCCGCCCATCGCTGTGCCGAGCCGCTGCCGCTGTCGTTGGTCACACCGGAAGACGCCCCGCTGGCGGCGGTACGCCCCGACCGGCGGGCGGTCGCCGTCACCGCCGTCGCCACGGTGGTGTTCGCGACGCTGACCGCTGGCGCGTTCGGCTCCGAGACGGGCAGCTCGGGGGGCCGCGCCGAGGCAGGCACCATCACCACCGCCGACGCCGTCGTGCCCGCTCACTTCGACGAACCGGACCGGGGTACGCCCACCGCGGGCGGTGCCGCGACGCGGATCACCGGCGGTGTACCGCCTCGCGAGGTCCCTCGACCGGTGGTCCCGGTTCCGACGTCCGAGCCGGTGCCCCTGGTCGCCTCGGTGCCGTCCGCTGTCGCGGTGCCGCCGGCCGCTCCGGTCGTACCGTCTGCTCCGGCGCCGTCCGCCAGCTCGACGCCGACGCCCGGTCCGGCCCCGACCACGCCGCTACCCACGGTGTCGGCCACGCCCAGCGCGCCGGCCTCGCCCACCGCGTTGCCCTCGCCGTCGCCGAGCTCGACGGTGCTCTCGATCTGCCTGGACGCGTTCCAGTCAACGGTGCCCTGCCCCTGACGCGTTCGCTCAGTTGGGGGCGCTGAAGTCGGGGAGGGTGAGGGTGCCGTCCGGGCCGAGCGTGAAGCCCGGGTTCCAGGCGACCTCCCACAGGTGACCGTCCGGGTCGGCGAAGTAGGCGGCGTAGCCGCCGTAGAACGTCTCCCTCGCCGGTTTGGTCACCTCGGCCCCGGCGGCGGTCGCCGCGGCCATCACCTCGTCGACCTCCTCCCGGGACCGGACGTTCTGCGCCAGGCCCATCCCGCCGAAGCCGTCGGTGTTCGGATCGTCGATGCCCGCGTCCTCGGCCAGCTTGTCGCGCCCCCACAACACCAACGCCAGGCCGCCGGCCTGCACGAAGACCGTGTCCTCGACCTCCTGGCCGTGCCAGCCCAACTGCTCGTAGAACTTCTTGGACCGCTGTAGGTCAGTGACTCCCAGGGTGATCAGGCTTACTCGCTGCTCCATCCCAGCAACCTAACGCGGGATCCCTCGCGCGGCTCGGCAGACGGCCCCGACATTGTCTCGGCGCGATCCGCCGAACCTTGACGGAGCCCGATCACGCATGGAAGTCTCTCGATGACTGCTAGTGCGACGACTGATCCGGCGTTGGGGGGCGCCGCTGCATGTGACGCGTTCCTTCAGTCAACAAGAGGAGAAGCATGCGAGTGCGATCATCTGCGCCATCTGTTGGGCGGCGGTTCATCGCCGTATCTCTCGGCGTGTTCCTGACCCTTTCCGTGCTGCCCGCCACCGCCGCTTCAGCCGACACCGGATCGGCTTCCGAGGCCGCCCATCCCGCGGTTGCGCCGGTGAGCGAACGCGGCAGCGGCCTCACCGCATCCGAGATCGTGGCGCAGGCCGGATGCGCGTTCATCACGGACGGCGACTACGTCCACAAGACCGGCAACGATGCCACCGGCCACGGATGGTGGGTCAACGTCAACTGCGCCTCCGGCACTCGGGCGACGGTCAAGATCTGGCTTGAGGAATACTTTTCCGACAACAGTTGGCGAGTCAAGGGCAGCGGATCGAAGAGCCCCGTCTACTCCGGCGGCGGCTCTGCCAACCGCGCGAACGCGCGCGCGACCTGCCAAAACTCCGGCACCGTCTCGTGGCGCAGTCGCATCGACGTCGACCTGATCGGCCAGGTGGACTCGCCCGAGCAAGCGGTCACCGCCGTACGTGAGTTGGCTTGCGCCGTCAACTGATCGCGGCTCACATCGGGGCGCCCTGCGGCATGGCACGTGGCCGCAGCGCGCCCCATTTGTGCGCTTGCCGCCCGTAGGATGGCGATCATGACCGCTCGGATAGTTGGCTTCTACGCGCTGTGCGACGTGCGTTCTGGCGGCGAGGCGAGCGTGGTCCCCGGAAATCGGCTCGACTTCACTGTGGACGAATTCGCACGGCTCTCTGACGGGGAGCCTGTTCCGCTGCGGGAACTCGGGTGGAGCAGTGTGGCGTCGGCCGGCGGCGCGGCCACTCTTGCGCTCTATCTGACCGAGGAGCAGGTCGTCGGCAGCGTTCGAAACGTCGTCCTGCCGGACGACGCCGAGACGTCGAACGACGAGCATCCGTGGCAGGAATTCGCCGCGACGCTCACGGAGAAGGGCTTTTCGACAACTGCGGACGAGCTTCGCGGTTTGCCGTACGAAGTCGTGCTCAGTCCGCGCCTCCGCGCACTGCTGTCCGCTCCGGCACCGTAAAGGGGTATAGCGCTGCAGGACATTGCCGCTCGCCCGGTCCGGCTACGGCCAAGTCGCCCCCTCAACCCATAGCATCGGTGCTATGAGTGATCGCCTGGACTGGAACGACCTGCGCGAACGTCGGATGGCGGAGCCCGGGGCGGCCGAAACGTACGAGGCCACCCGGATCGCCTTCGAGCTTGGCCAAGAGGTGCGGCACCTGCGCGAGGGACATGGCTGGAGCCAGAGCCAGTTGGCCCGAGCCGCGGGCATGACCCAGTCCGCTGTGGCTCGCTTCGAGGCGGGCGGGACCACACCGACCCTGCCGGTGCTGGAGCGCCTGGCCCGAGCCTTCGACAGCAGACTCTTCTCGGCAGGCGGTGCGTAGGACATTAGTGCTGTTCGCGCGGCCCTACCCGTAAAGAAGTGACTTGTGCTGGCGAATCGACAGCTGGCTGCGTCCGCGCATTCCCGGCGCACTCAGGAGGGGGCGTGATGAGGTTCGCGTCGGCGCGTCTGCCTAGTGGTCGGCGGCAGGCACGCCGCGAGTGGGGGGCACGGATTATGGCCTCGCCGATGCTAGGTTGACGCGGAGTTCCTCGACGACCGCTAACGCCTCTTCTTCTTCGACGTCCTCGGCCCACCGCAGGCGCCAGGTCGAATCGGCCGCGAGCACCGTGTCGAGTGCCCGTGTCGCCAGGTCAAGTAGTGATGGGGTGACCCCGATGTCATGGCGGCCGATGAGGAAGTGTGGGGCATAGGCCGAGTCCGACGGCGGTGTCCCAGTGAGTGACTGCAGCACAGTCGCGGCGGCAGCGATGGCTCGGGCGGCGTCTTCTGAGGCTAGGGCGCGCCCCGCCGTGACGGCTGGCTCGAGAGTTTGACGAACGAGGTCTAAGCGTTGACCAGGCGCGGTGGCTTCCAGTAGGCCGCACCACTCGACAGCGTCATCGTTGTCGAACGGACCGAGCTGCCATGTGGCCATTACTCCTCCTCGTGGACGGCGTAACCAAACCACACCGCTCCCTTGACTACTGCGGGGGATCGGGGTCGAAGCTCGCTGTGCCCAGCCCGCGAGGGCGGCTCCGCAACCCCACGAAGCTCCATTCGTAGCGCGTCACGCCGGGTGTGTCACGGTTGAAGATCCACAACTCCGCGGTATGCTTCTGCGATGCTTGAGCCGCCAGGAAAGCCAGTCAGTGACCGTACCTCGGTAGAGCTGTTCGCTGGCGGCGGCGGTTTGGCCATGGCTGTACATCGAGCGGGCTTCCGACCTCTGCTGGTCAACGAACTGGTGAAGCACGCGTGCGACACGCTTAAGGCCAACGTGGCGGAGTCGAGGGGTGGGGACGAGCGGATCCCTTCGGCCGGTGAGCGGTGGCCCTTGGTCGAGGGCGATGTGTCCCGGGTTGAGTTCGGTTACTTGTGGGACCGCGTGGATCTACTCGCCGGAGGGCCGCCCTGTCAGCCGTTCAGCTTGGGCGGCGTCGCGCGTGGCGACGAGGACAAGCGCAACATGTTCCCGGAGATGTTCCGCGCTATCCGTCAGATCCAGCCCAAGGCCGTCATCTGCGAGAACGTCCGCGGCCTGCTGCGTCCGTCGTTCAGACCGTACTTCGAGTACATCGAGCGTGAGTTGAAGCTCCCCTTCGAAGAGCGCGACGATGACACCACATGGCGTGACCATGACGAGGTGTTGAGGGCGCGCCTCAGCGAGGAGCCGGCGGACCCCAAGCGGCGGTATCAGGTCGTCACCACCAAGGTCAACGCGGCTGACTACGGCGTTCCGCAGATCCGAAACAGGATCATCATGGTGGCGTTCCGGTCAGATCTCGGAGTCGACGTCGCGGGCTTTGAGGATGCAGTGCGTCCGTCGCACTCGGAGGCGGCATTGGTGCGATCAATGCTGGACGGTACCTACTGGAAGAGGCATCCCGACGTGCCCGACCAGGTTCGCCGACGTGTCATGTCCCGACTACCGACCACCCCTCCCCGGGACGACGGCATGCTTCCGTGGCGCACGATGCGGGACGCCCTCAAGGGACTTGACGGTCAGCCGCCCCTTCCCGACGTGCCCTGGGACCGGCTTGACCGGCGGGAATACAACCTCGGCGGGTTCACCGACCACATCGGCTGGCCGGATGCGCGTATTTACGCCGGCCACACCCCGAATGAGCTAGACCGACCGGCGAAGACGGTCAAGGCCGGAGTGCATGGCGTACCGGGCGGCGAGTCCGTGCTGTTGACCGATGAGCCCCTGCCTGAGCCTCTCGGCCACTCGCCATATCCCTACCGGCATAGATACATGACGGTTCGGGAGACAGCACGAGTCATGACGTTCCCAGACCATTGGAGGTTGGTCGGCCCCCGGGGTGAGCAGATGCGCCAGCTCGGCAACGCGGTGCCCGTCGCGCTCGGAGCGTTCTTTGCCAAAGCCATCGCCGCCGCACTCGATGAGGCTGAGAGCCAGCGGTGACTTCGACTGCTGCCCGGGCGGATAGTCGCTGGGCGGAGAAGCCCCCGAATCCGAAGGCTTGGAAGGGCCGCCAGGGACGCACCCGGAAGGCTGCTTCGCTCGAACAGGATCGCGCTGCCGGCGGACCCGACCGGCGTTGGGTTGACCTCGGCGACGGGCGTCAGGCCCGAGCGTCTGTCGAACTCAAAGTGCTACCGCAGACTCGCCGGATTCGGGCCTACCTGCGCTGGTCCGACAACGGACGGTCACCTGCCCGCTACCTCGGCGAGGTCGAGCATGCCACCCGAGATGAGAATTTAGCTGAGGGCTGGCGCGTGGCGTTGGCCCGAGGTCTTCTCGCCGTCCCGGACGCTGCCACGACGTCTTGGGCGAAGAACCCTGGCGTGCGGGCCGTCATGCGCGCCAACAAGGCCCGTGATACCGGCCCGGAACGGCGGCTGCGGTCGCTCCTGCACAAAAGGGGTCTGCGCTACCGGGTCAGCGTAAGGCCGTTGCCCGGCCTGCGTCGCACCGCCGACGTCGTGTTTTCTGCCGCTCGCGTCGCCGTATTCGTTGACGGCTGCTACTGGCACGGATGCCCCGATCACTACCGCCCCGCCCGCGTAAACGACCAGTTTTGGCGAGAGAAGATCGACGGGAACCGCGCGCGAGACACGGAGACTAACCAGATCCTCACCGATGCGGGCTGGTCTGTGATCAGGATCTGGGAGCACGAGAATCCTGTGGTGGCTGCCGACCGCGTTGAAGGAGTCGTTCGCGGGAGGATCGACGCTCAGCCCACCCAGCCGGGTTGAGCCGTCTATTGTTCGGACTAGAGCCTTCTGCTCGGATATGTGGCGGTGCCTCGACGGAGAAGCGCAGCGAACGTTGTTCGCCGAACACCCCCAACCGCCTCGCCTTTCATGAGGCATGGTGATGGTAATGGCAGCCGCGACCCATGATCTCGACAGCCCAGTCTTCGGCTATGGGTGGCGACGTAACACCACTTCAGTGGTGGGCATTGGAGGCGGTTGGCGAAACGTCTCGGTCGAGGTGCTGATGATGCCAGGTCTCGAGTTCGAAGAGCGACGCTGTCTCATCGGGATCGAGGTCGGCTGCCTCCGCGTCCACGTCGCCGTCCGCGAACTGGCGGGGCCCTGCCGTGTAAAGGACCTGGCCATCCGACTCGCGCTTCCACCAACCGAGCGCGCTCTCATACCGCCGACTCTCCTGATAGAGGATTAGGTAGCCAGGCAACGCGGTCAGCTGCCAGCCGGCGGGTAGAGCGGCGACGAGCTGGTGCGCGAGGAGCCTGGCGGATATTTGCTGGCTGGAGACGGTGAGCGAGGTGCTGCGGTAGATCTTCTTGGCTGCCCCACCGTTTTCGAAACGTAGAAGGTAGGGCAGTTGACCCTTCATGGCCTCCAGCACCGTCGTGAGTGGCTGAGTGCCAAGATGCAGTCGGCATTGGTATCCAAGGTCGATGGGATACTTGGCGTCGAAGTGCGCAGCCTTCACGATGCTCGTGTCACGATTTCGTCCGGGATCCTTGTTGCCGAACCCGTTGGTGTTCCACGGAATGCTGTCGTGTTTCCGATAATTCTTTATGAGCAGCTTTTCGGGAGCGGCCGCGTCGAGGTCCTCGTCGACGTAGACGCATACGAACCGGACTGCGTCGGGGTCGAGGCCGGTGCGGCCCGACAGCTTACGGAGGTGCTGGACTAGCCGGTCATGTAGCGACTTTGCGGCCTTGCCAACGTAGACACGTTTATCATTGAAGAACAGCTTATATACGCCGGGACGCCCTGCAATGGTGGAGAGATGCTCTGCCGTCAGGGGAGCGGGCTTGAGTGGTCGCAGGGTGCTCTCCAGTTGATCGGCTAGCGCCCGGGTGATGCTGAGCCGAAACTCGGCGGCCCATCCGTCTGCCATCGCGACCTCCGAGCATCGGTCGATCTGATTTCCGCAGTCTGACACGTCGTTCTTCGAGAGCAAGCTACCCGACTCACCTGCGGTAGGCCAGCGCCGATGCCAATGCCAAGCGAGCGGTACTGGCCTCGACGCCGACGAATCCGCTCCTCACCGCCGAAGCTGCTCAAGGTCGCCTGCCTGGAGCGACGGAACTCTTTACGTGCTGGTGGCGCTGAACCTACCGCTGGCGGCAGGGTGCCGCGTTGGTGACTCACGTTGCCGGATCCCGGCCGACGGATTCGCGTTCACCTGCGAGAACACCCTTGAGTCGGCCGGGATTGCCAAGTGGAGCCACGTGAAGACGGGGTAGGCGCGATGGACGCGATTTTAATGATCTGGGGTGGTTCGGATGCAGGTCATCATTGATGGTTCCAACCAAGTTGGCTGTAGGTGTCTATTTGTTCCGTGATCCGCTGCTGAACCTTTTCGCGTAGGTCTTCGGCTTTGTGCTTCTCCGAGCCGAATGTCCGACGCCGTCCCGGGTGGACGGTGTCCCACATGCTCCTTGCGCTCTTTCTCGTCTTCTCGCCCTGTTCATTACTTCCGAAACCAGTAAGAATGCCGTTCCAAACGGGCTGGTAGCCGACCCGGAGCCCATTCTCGCCTAAGTCGCAATGAACGTCTGGGAGGCGCAACAGTCGGACGCCAAAGTCTTCCAACTCGAGATTCGCTGCCCCGGCTATTGATTGGCGGTGGTGGCTTACCCGTTGCCATAACGGGTCCTTCAAGCGTACGAGCTTGCCAGTGGAGCTGTTGTGTGAACGTGATTGTCCGACGTATACGGGAATCTTGTAGCCTGTGAGAGGTGCGTATAACGCATCGGCGCCGCTCACGTAATAGATCGCGTATAAGCCTGACCCCTCGAAGCGTGGCAGTTCGGTGGCCAAGCTTCGTGAGGGCTCGCGTTCGAAACGTGAGCAGATGATTTTGGTCAAGTCATCCGTTGACAAGGGATCGAAGTAGGGAGGTGGGGAGTGCGTCACGGATTCAGGTTATCGGACCGAGTGCCAGCGATGCTTTCGCCACGCACTGTCTAGGGAATCCGGCCAGCTACGACTGCCCCTGGCCCGTCAATCACCTGCTCTGTCCCTGTCGGAACCTTCGTCCTGACGCTGAGCGGCAGAGCGCCGTCACTCGTCGGGCATTTCCAAGCCGCCTGGCCAATTTTTGGTCTTTGGCCGGGCTATCCTCTTCGCGATTAGATGCCAGCTAATGTCGGAATCGAGAGGGTTGACTGCTACACCAGCGGTGGCGAGCTGATGCAGGCTCGCCTCAAACGCCGGGTGAGCTGCGAGTTCTGCCTTGACGTTCGGGAAGGCGTACACCGGCAGACCGGAACCGAGCGCCTGGTTGAGGATGCCAAGGGCCACGTTGTCGTTGATCCCGAGCGCCCACTTGTTGATGACGTTGAACGTGGCCGGAACCACCACTGTCGCGTCAGCAGCCGGGTGGGGTTCCGGATCGCCCGGACGCCGCCACTCGACCCGCACCGGGTAGCCCGTCTGCCGGGTGAGGGCGTCCCGGTCGATCCAAGTCGCGGCAGTGGGTGTCGCAGTCACGCAGACCGCCCAGCCATCGGCGATCAGCAGGTCGATCAGTTCGTTGATGCGCAGTACCGGTGGTGCGGCCGAGACGACGAGGGCAAGGACAGGACGGTCACTCATACCAGCAATCCTGCCCGCTCGGCCAACGGTCGCAGCCCAGGCGTCGCGGCACGCCGTTCCTTGGAGAGCAGGTCACGTATGAGCTCGCGGGCCTGGACGTTGGCCTGAACGACCTCGGTTGCCGTCCGTTCGGCTTCGAGTAGATGCAGCACAGCCGCTGATCTGTCCGCAGAGCCCATCATTGATGCCGCCGCCAAGTCGACATGCACCTGAGCCCGTCGGCCGACGAGCACGGTGGGCAGGCGCGAGGTGTCCAACCGCAGAGCAACGGTGGCAGCTCGATCAGGGTTTCCGGCTCGAACCGCAGCAGATACCGCGTGGATGGCGACGTTGGTGGGGCCGAAGCCGGTCCACAGGCAGTTGCGGTCGGAGCCCAGCTCCGTCGCCAGCTCACCGGCCTGATTCAGAAGGTGACCGGCTGTCTTCTGTTCGCTGCCGCTCGCAGCGACCACTGCAGCCAAGAGCAGCAGCGCTCCGCGCGCGGAGATGAGATTAGGATCAGTTACCGGACCATCAGAGTTCAGCTGGTCAATGCTGCTCTCCAGGACCTGTGTCGCCTGGCCCGTCCGACCCGGTAGACGAAGAAGTCCGCATGCTGCCTGGTAGGCGGCGACCGCTAGTAGCGCGCGATCACCAGCAAGCCCAGCGGCGGTCGACGCTCGGTCAGCCGTCAACAGGGCGCTTTCGCCGTCCCCGACCTTGGCAGCTAGCTTCGAGGCCGCGATGTATGCCGCGGCAAGCAGTTGAAACGCGCGGACACGCTCGGCCCCGGATGCGTGCATTGCCAGGTTCGTGGCGTGCCCGAGAACATCCGGCAGCAAGCGAGCAGCGGAGCTGTAGCTCGCACGCTGGTACAGGCCGTGAACTCGACCGACGCTCCGCCGTACGTCAGCAAGTGGCCGCATCGGCTCGTCGGATCGGTCGGGCAGGTAGCTGTTGAGGAACGTCCGAAGGCCGGTCAGAAGGTCGGGGCGGACCGCCCCGATTGCGGGGTCGTGGGTCTCATCTCCCATGATCCGCCCCCTGCGCGTCGCCACCGATACATCCACGAGCATCTCGTCGAGCTGTTCGAGACTAACTCGCAATGCGTCGGCGATCCGGCTCCGGTGCCAGGGCTGAGGATCCGTCTCGGCACCCTCCCACCGGACAACGGTGGACCGTTCAACGCCCAGGATTTCGGCCAGACGCTCCTGGCTGAGCCCGAGTGCCTTTCGCCGTTGGCAGAGCCGGTGCCGCTTCAAGGCCACGACGATGCTCCCTCCACTTGCCGCCACTGTAGTAACCAGCGGATCACGGCGCGGGTACGTGCGTGCCTCATGGATGCGCCATTTCGGCTCCTCGGACGCTGTGGCTCCCGACAGGCCACGCCCCGAAGCTGGACGCATGGCCCGGGGCGGGTGTGAGCCCTCGGAACTGCGCCTTCCCCCCGAACGGCGTAGTCCACGCCCGCCCCGGCGCCACTTCAACCGTCAACCTCCCGGAGCTGGCATGCCCAACCTGATCGCCCACCGCCCCAGCAGCGAAAGCAAGAAGGCATGACCGCCACGGAGGTGGTCACCCGCTGGCTGCGGTTGATCATGGAGGACGCGGAGCTGTCGCCGTACCTCATCGGGGTCGACCTGGATCGGCTCGCCGCGCATCTCACCGCGAGCCTGGCCCGCGTACTCGATGGGGAGCCGGCGGCGGCGGACGGCTGGCGTGGCCTGGGGTTGTCCGAGGCGCAGCACCTGCGGGTCGTCGCCTACCTGGTGGGGGTGCTCTGGGCCTCCGACCTGCCCGAGCAGCGGATCGCCGAGGTGCGGCGGGCGTTCGAGGTGAACGCATGAGCCTGGCCACCGCGTGGGCGACGGTCGACGACCGGGCCGCCGGCGACTTCTGGTGCACCCTCGAAGACCGTCGGCCGGGGCTGCTGCCACACCGCGACGCGCCGCTGTTCTTCGGCGCGTTGGGCAGCCTGCTGGTTGGCGGCGGCGATGCGGCGAGCCGGGCGGCGCTGCTCCTGGTGCTCGGCCGCGCGTACCGTCGCTATGGCCTGCTCCCGCACGCCGGCACCATCGGCGACACGCTGCTCGCCACCGTGGCCCGGCACGCCCACCCACTGTGGACGCCGTCGCTCGCGCTCGCCGGGGAACGCGCGATGTGCCGCGCCACGCGGGCCGTGCGCCGCGCCGCCGGCCGCGTCGGCGACGGCCCGGCCTGGTGGCCGGCCCAGGTCATCGGCCACGATCGGCCGTCGCCGGGCATCGCCATTCTGACGGTACGTCCCTGGCTGCGGCTGCCGCACCAGCCTGGCCAGGCCGTCCCGGTCTGCACACCGCGCCTGCCCCGGCACTGGCGCTGGCTCTCGCCGGCCAACGCGCCGCGCCGGGACGGCACCGTCGAACTGCACGTTCGTGCCGTGCCCGCCGGGACCGTCTCCCACAGCCTGGTCAATGGGGTACGCCCCGGAGAACTGCTCTGGCTCGGCCCACCGAGCAACGCCGGCCTGCGCCTCGACCCGGCGCGCACCGATGATCTGCTGCTCGTCGCCGGTGGCACCGGCCTGGCACCGCTGCGCTCCCTGGTCGAACAGGTCGCCGCGGCACCGCTTGGTCGGCGGGTGACGCTGGTCGTGGGCGCCCGCACCTTCGTCGACCTGTACGACTCGGTCACCCTCGACAAGCTGCAGTGCGCCCACGACTGGTTGACGATCGTGCCGGCGTTGTCCGCTGATCCCTGCGCGGAGCCGGCCGAGCAGGGGGACGCGATGACCATCGCCCTTGCGCGTCACCGCCCGGGCCAGGAGGTCTACGTCTGCGGGCCGCCGCCCATGCTGGCGACTGCCCGCCAGCGGCTGCACGCCGCAGGAGTGCCCGCCGACCGCATCCACCTACCCGTGACGGCGTGTTGACGTGAATCCATCGTCGATGACACGGATGCGTCTCCAGTTGTAGGACGCTCTGTGCGACCTTTCCATCCATTGACCTTCGTGAGAGGCTCGCTGCCTGAGCGTGCTCGACTCGGCGCGGAGGGTGAGCGGCATGAGTGGTGCTGACGGCCCGTCCCGGTGGGCTATCGAGAAGTTCGGGCTGCCCCTGGCTTCCGCCTTGCACACTGCCGTCCCGGCGGCGCTGCGACGCGCCGTCGAGTTGGCCCAGGGAGCGCGCGAGGCTTCGGAGTTGGACACGGACCACGCCTTCGGCCCGGTCCGCTGGAAGCAGCAGTACGAGGTCCTGCACGAATATCTGCACAACCTCCCCGATGTGGTGGATGTGCACCCACCCGGTGCCCAGGTGCGGGTCACCATCTGCCGGAGAGGACCTCAACCGGCTGATCCGAGATCTGTTGATCCTCTTCGGGCCTCAACCGGACCATGAGGAGGTCACCCTCCCGCTGATGCCGCTCACCCCCGACGAGGCCCGCGACCGCTCAGGTCTTCGCGAGGTCGTCGAGCAGTTGACCGACGAGCCGAAGGTGCTGCTCGTGGGGTTCGCGTGCAACTCCGACCAGGGTCTGCTCCGAGTCTCCTGGGGCGAGGCGGCGCTGGTCGGCGGCACCGAACTCAAATGGGGCCATGTCGAAGACCTGCCCTGCCCCGCGGGGTAGATCCGGGTCGAGCAGCCGCGGCTCGTCGCGGTCTTCCCAACCGACCCCGCCGCACGCCGCCGATCAGATCGGGAACAGCACGTCGTGTTCGGCGGTCTCCAGGACGCGCTGGAGCAGCTTCTCGTCCAGCGGCTCCCCGATGGTGGCCATGTAGACCGTGATGAGCGTGTATCCGGCCACCACCACCACGTAGGCGTTGTCGCCGGTGGCCGTCTCGCCGCCGGCCGAGATGGTCATCGTGCTGTCGTACCGCCAGCTCAGCTCGCCGATCGCGGGAGGCTGGGCGGCTCGGGTCTGGTAGTCGGATGGCACCGACGACTGGCTCAGTGTGAACGACGGGCACGCCCGCAGGGCATCGCGGGCGGCGGTCAGCACGGCCTCGCCCACCGGAGCGTCGTAGGTGTAGGCGGCGACGGTCACGTCGGTGTACGTGAGCCCGCCCTCGACGGTGTCGCTGGTCCAGGCGCGTTGACCGGTGGCCTTCAGGTGCGGCTTGCCGGCGGCCAGGAAGCTCTCCCGGACCAGCGGCTCGCAGGCGGGGGTCAGGACGGCCGTGTCCGGCGAGACGATGCCGTTGCCGGCGGGGGTGGAGTTGAGGATTTCCCAGGTCGACGGGATCACCAGCACGCTGGACTGGGCCACCCGTTCGGTCTGGAATGGGGTCAGGGCATGCCGGGCGTCCGCGTACCGATCGGTGTAGATCGCGGTGTGGCGCTGCTCCGCGTCCATCGCGACGCCGCCGGGCACGCCGAGGCCGACGACGGCCAGCGCGACGGCGGCGGTCAGCACCGTCGCGCCCGCCGGGGCCAGCCAGCGCACCGACGGTGGCGGCGGGAGACCACGACCGATCAGGGGTACGAGCACCGAGGCGAGCAGCAGCATCGCGTAGCCGAGCCAGGTCGGCGCGACCAGGGCGTCCCCGGTGAACTGGTCCGGCTCGGTGGGGCGGTCGGTCAGCCACCCGTACCCGTAGTGCGCCCCGGTGGCCACGGCGGTGGTCGCGGTCGCGGCGAGCACGCCCCGCGCCCAGCCATCGGGCCACGGAGTGGCCAGGGCGACCACGATGAGCACCACGACGCCGGCGGCCAGGCAGATCCACCACCGCTGCTGCTGCGCCCTCAACTGATCAATCGCCTCGGACGTCTCGGGTCGCACCAGGATCGCCGCCGTCCCGGCGACCGCCGCCGCCGCGAGCGCCACCAGCCAGGGCAGGCCGCGACGCGGCGCCCGCCGCAGGGACAGCAGCGCGTACGCCGGCAGCAGCCCGAGTGCGAGCGCCGGCCAGTCGAACCGGGTCAGCCCGTAGGTGAGGAACAGCCGGAGGCCGTCCGGAACGTGCAGTAGCGCGGCCACTCCTCCGATGGGCCACAGGCCGGCGGCAGCGGCCAGCCCGGCCGCGCCGAGCGCGAGGCGGGTGACGACGGGTCGGTCGGTCCGGGCCGCCAGTTCCGCGACGCTGACGGCCAGCGCGACCACGCTGGCGGCGACCAGCGCCAGCAGAGCCACGGCGAGCGCGACACGGGCGAAGCTACCCGGCCACACCAGAGGGTAGGGGAGCAGGTTCGACGCGAACACGACCGGCATGAGCGGTGCCCCGAGCACGATTCCCGCACCGGTGCCCGCGATTGGTCGCCACCACCGTGGATCGTCAAGTCGGGCGCGCGCTCGACGTGCCAGCGACGGAAACAGGAGGGCGAGCACGGCGGCACCCGTCAGCGCTGGAACAGCGGTGCCACTCCAGCCGTACAACGCCGAGTCGAAGAGCAAGGACAGCACAGAGACGGTGGACATGGCGGTGATGGCCGCGAAGGCCACCGCGAGCGCCTGAATGAACCCGCCCTCCCAGGCGCGCGGGGCCTGCCCCAGCGAGCGGGCCCGATTCGCCGGGTCCGGGTGCCGGGCCAGCACCCGGCGGGCCCAGGGCAGGGGCTGCGTGGGTCGCGGCGGCGCTGCCCGCGAGAACAGCGCCACCAGCCCGGTTTCCGCACCCGCGGCGGCGGCGTAATGGTCGGCCTCGAACTCGCGCAGCCGCAGCAGCGCGGCCGCGAGCACCACCACGGCGACGGCCAGCAGGGCGAACCCGAGCAGCGGCCTGATCATCGATGGCGGTAGCCCGGCCCAGCGGATGCGGGGTGCGCCCGCCAGGGCGAACAGGGGAACGAACAGCCAGGTCGGTCCCCGTACCGCGGAGACCCAGCTGACATCACGGGCCAGCACGTGCGCGATCTCGTGCGTGACGACGGCGTCGAACTTGTCGCCGAGGTCGAGGGCCAGACGGGCCGGGATCACGATGGTCGGCCGCCGGCCCGGCACCGCCGTGGTGAACGCGTGTCGCACCGCCGGCCCGGCCACCCACAGCCGAGGGACGCGCCGCCCGGACAGACCGTGCCGCTGGCACAGCTCGGCGAACCGCTGCTGCGCGGCCGGCGATTCGAGTCGGCCGAACCGGCGTAGGCGGCGCAGGTCCCACCACGGGACCACGACGGCCAGGGCGAGTGTCGCCGCGAGCAGGAGGAGCGCGCCGCCCGCGACCGCCACCCCCCGAAGCTTGAACTGCTCGGCCATGCAGTCGTTCACCGCGTTGATCGATCCTCGATACAACGCGCCGCACCGCGCCTCGGTGATGTTGTCCGTCAGGGCCCGGGAGAGGGGAGCACGGAAGAACACGATGCCGATCGTCACGCCGACGCTGGTCAGCGAGACGACGATCAGGCCGTACAGCCAGAGCAGCGGCTGCGGCCGAAGCAGTGGCTGCGGCCGTTGGTCAGGGGCGGCCGTCATGCGACGAGGTCTCCGGCAGGTGGATGGCACCGACGAGGGCATCGGCGAGGAGGTCCGCGGCCGACTCGTCGAGGCCGAGGGCCGTCGCGTGCCGCCGCGACACGTCGCGCAGCCGGGTCACCTGGGCCGCCGACACGACGATCCGGCCGTCGACCGCCGGCAGCGCCGTGCCGGCCAACTCCCGGCCCGATCGGGTACGGCGGCTCAGCACACGTCGCCACCACGATTTGGCGGCACCGGCCCCGAGACCGAGGACCTCCCGGACCGACGCCGCCACGACCTCGATGACGATCGCGGTGACCAGTGCCTCCTCGATGCCGAAGCCCACCCCGCCACCCGGCGCGCGGCCCTGCTCCAGCCCCGCCCGCCACGCGGCGGCGACCTCGTCGAAGAAACCCGACTCCTCCGGGGCCAGTCGCCCGCTCACCTGTCGGGCCACCCCGAGCACGAACTCCGACGCCTCGACGGTGGTAGCTGGACCGGCCGATTCCATCGTCAAGACGGGCCTCCCAAGCCGGACGACGATTCGACGTCAGGCTATCTATCGTGAGCAAAGCCGAACAGGTCCGTTACGCGACGTAGTCAAGTTGCGGATAATGCCTGGTCAGGCCACTACCTACGGTGAACCGGTCATCACGACCGGCCTCGGCGGCGGCGGTTCCTCTGGAGCCACGCAGCCCACGCGCGCCGCCGCCGAGGCCCCAGACGGGAGAAACACCATGGGTCATCAGAAGCAGTTCCGACGGTTTGGCGGCGCCGTACTCGCGCTCGGCCTCGCCGTGGTCGCCGCGGTGCTCGTCCCGGCGAGTCCGGCGTCCGCAGCCGTCCCCGGCCTGGTACGGATCTCCGTGACCAGCGTCAACAACTCCGCCGACTTCCACAGCGCCACGGCGACCTGTCCCGTCGGCAAGGTGCTGACCGGCACCGGCTTCGAGCTCAACGGGGTGACCGGCGAGGGCATCGTCGACGACCTGCGCCCCAACGGCGGTCCGGCCACCGCGCCGACGGCGGTCACCGTGGGCGCGTACGAGACCGAGCCGTTCGCCGGCAACTGGTCCGTCACCGCGTACGCGATCTGCGCCAACCCGCTGGCCGGTCTGGTACGGGTCTCGACGGTCAGCGTCTCCGACTCGGCCGACTTCCACAGCACCACGGCGACGTGTCCGGTCGGCAAGGTGCTGACCGGCACGGGCTACGAGCTGAACGGCGTGACCGGTGAAGGCGTCGTGGACGACTTCCGCCCCAACGGTGGTGTCGCCACGGCACCCACCTCCGTCAACGTCGGCGCGTACGAGTCGGACGCCACTGCCCTGAGCTGGTCGGTGACCGCGTACGCGATCTGCGCCAACCCGCTGCCGGGCCTGGTGCGGGCGTCCACGGTGGGCGCCAACAACTCCCTCGACTTCCGCAGTGTCGTCGCGAACTGCCCGGTCGGGAAGGTGCTGACCGGCGGCGGCTACGAGCTGAACGGGGTGACCGGCGAGGGCATCGTGGACGACTTCCGCCCCAACGGCGGCCCCGCCACCGCCCCGACGACCATCGCCGCGGGCGCGTACGAGGAGGACGCGTTCGCCGGCAACTGGTCCGACACGTCGTACGCCATCTGTGCCACGGCGTAAACAGCGGTAACCCATCCGGTGCAGCCGTCCCGCACTCGCGGGGCGGCTGCACGGCTCGATACCCCGATATGCCGTTCTCAGGAAGTGCGCGGGACGTGCCCGGCCGTAGCGTGCGGACGACGGAGATTCGCGCGGGCCCAGGGCTGTTCCGCGATCCGAGGAGGCGACGATGCAGATGCCGGGGGAGCAGGCGGTCAGCGTGAACGTGGACCGGTGGCGGGCGGGGCTGCCATCGGACGCGTGGCCCGACAACCTTCCGGCGGGCGGCGAGATCTGGCGGCGCGACGTCTTCGCGGTGGCCGACGCCTACCGGGCCGGTTCCGCGAGCGCGCGGCAACTGCTGACCGCCGTGCTCGTCTGGGGTTACGGCCCCATCGGGTACGGGCCGTGGCGCACCACCAAGTCACTCGACGCCGATCCGGACGGCAAACGTCTGGCGTACGCCCTGGAAGAGCTGACGGCGGCCGCGCCCGATGAGGCTTCGCTGCGCACGGCCTACCAGCGCTTCCGCGACCCCAACCACGCTCGCCTGCCCTGGTTGGGGCCGGGCCTGTTCACGAAGGTCCTCTACTTCGTGGGCTACCGACGAGGGGTGTGCGGCGTGCAGCCACTGATTCTCGACCGTGTCGTGGCCAGCCATCTTCCCGCCGACGCTGGTGTCCTTCGCCCGAACGGGTGGTCGTCCGAGGAGTGGCTGGCCTATCTGCGCTGGGCGGCCGAGCAGGCCCAGGTCAGGGACATCGAACCGGACGCGGTGGAGATGGCGGTCGCCGGCGACGGTTAGGTGACTACGACGCGGCGCGCAGGCGGTCGTCGAGGGCGTCGAGGTCGGGCACGAACCAGATGTGCTCGGCCCGGTTCGACTCGTGCACCAGGGCGCGCAGCGCCGAGCTGCCCGCGACCTGCGTCGAGATGTCGCCGACGACGACCAGCCGCAGCCGGTAGTTGACGAACTTCTGCATCACGTCGCCGGCGAAGCGGGTGCCCAGCGCGAAGAATCGTTCGTCGAGCCGGTCGACCGGCACGGCCACCACCTCGGCGCCAGCGAAGGCCGCGCCGATCAGGTCCAACGCGTCCCGCTCGGTGGCCACCAACGGCCCGGCCGGGTCGCAGACCAGCACCGGCACCCCGGCGCGCTGCTGGATCTCGTCAGGCATCGTGGACCTCCCGGTCGAACAGGCCGTTGTCGGCGTTGAGTACGGCGTCGAGCAGGTGCAGCAGTTCGGCCGTGGCCGCGGGAGCACCCAAAATGACGATCTTCATGCGGTGCCGTTCCTCGTCGTGCACGGTCTGCACCCGCAGCGGATGGGCCGGGTCGTGGCCGTTGTTGGCGCTGGCCAGCACGAGCGTGCCGAGCCGGTCGGCGGCGACCCGGTCGACACCGTCGATCTGCACGATGCTCGACACCTCCGCCGGCCCGGTGGCGGTGGCGGCCCGGGTCTGCCCGGTGAGCGCGTCGAGGTCGCCGGCCGCGATCCGGTACTGCTTGCCGATCCGTACCGCCCGCAGTCGGCCGGAGCGGATGTAGCCACGCACCGTACGCACGTGCAGCCCGAGCCGGTCAGCAACCTGCTCGACCGAGTACATTTCCTTCGTCATCGTTCCCTATGTTAGATCGATAGGGAAGTTTAGGGAACGGTGGGGTTGAGTCGGCGACGACATCAGCCGCAAAGGGCAGCCCGCACCCAGACCTGGCTGTCGTCAGGACAATCGCCGCTCGTGTCGGACGCTTCCAGTACCGTCTGGAAACCATGGACGCGCGGCTCGGCGACGCCATCATCGGGCGGGATCACCCGGCCGGTCTGCTGCGCGCTGAGCTGGACCGGGCCGCCACCAGCCACGGCGGCCTCGTCCTGGTCACCGGCGAGCCGGGCATCGGCAAGACGACGCTGGTCACGGCGGCGGCGCGGGAGGCTCGGCGACGCGGAGCGCTGGTGCTCGGCGCCGCCTGCTGGGATTCCGACAGCGCCCCGGGCTACTGGCCCTGGGTGCAGGTGCTGCGCGGCCTGCGGCGCTCCGCCGACGACTGGGCGGTGGCGCGGCAGGCCGCCGAGCCGGCCCTCGCGGCGTTGCTCGGCGAGGCCGGCACCGACGGCGAGCCATCCGGCCGCACCGACGGCTGGACGGCCGCCGACAGTGGCCAGGACAACGCCGAGCAGGAGGCGTTCGCCCTCTACGACGCGGTGACCGCCGCCCTCGTCGCGGTCTCCCAACACCGGCCGGTGGTGGTCATCCTCGACGACCTGCACTGGGCCGATCCGGCTTCGCTGCGGCTGCTCGGGTTCGCCGCCCAGCACACCTGGTTCGAACGGCTGCTGCTGATCGGCACCTACCGTGACGCCGAGGTCGAGTCGGGCGAGCACCCGCTGCGTCCCCTGCTGATGCCGTTGGTGGCCAAGGCGACCACGGTCACCCTCACCGGCCTGAGCCGGGACGAGGTGGCCGCGCTGATGACGCGGACCGCCGGGCAGGAGCCGGACGCCGAGCTGGCCGACGAGGTGCATTTGCGTACCGGCGGCAACCCGTTCTTCGTCGAGCAGACCGCCCGGCTGTGGCGAGCCGACGGCGCGACGGGCACGATCGCACCCGGCGTACGGGAGGCGGTGCGGCGTCGCCTGGCCCAACTGCCCGCACCGGTGGTCGAGGCGCTCACCGTCGCCGCCGTGCTGGGCCGTGAGTTCCACCGCCAGGTCCTGGCGGCCTGCGCGGCGGCCCCGGCGGCACAGGTCGACCGGCTGCTCGACCGGGCCGTGACCGCCCGGCTGGTCGTCGCGCGTGGCGGCGGCCGGTTCGCGTTCGCCCACGACCTGGTCCGGGAGACGCTCTACGACGGGCTCACCGACGAGGACCGTCGGGCCCGGCACGCGGCGGTCGTCCGGGCGGTCGATCCGGACGAGCTCACCGACCGGCTCATCCCGGCCGACCTGGCCCGGCACGCCTGGTTGGCCGGCACCGCCCTGGACCGGGCCCGGGGCGCCGAGCTGCTGGTCGCGGCCGGGCGGGACGCGTTCTCCCGAATGGCGATCGACGAGGCGGGCGTGCACTTCCGCCGGGCGCTGGAGGTCGTCGAGGACCAGGCGCAGCGGGTACGGATCCTCATCGAATACGGCGAGGTGCGCTACCACCACGCCGGTCGGGAGGAGGTCGGGCTTCTGCTCGCCGAGGCCGCGACCCTGGCCCGTACGCTCGACGACCCGGTGCTGCTGGCCCGCGTCGCGCTCACCGTGCACCGCTCCCGCCAGGTGGAGACCCGGCGCTCGGTCGAGGCGGCCGAGCTGGTGCGGGAGGCGTACCGGCGGCTGATCGGTGAGCCGGACGGCAGCGCGTCGGTCGGCACCCTGGCCACCGACCTGATCACCGCCACCGAGTCGATCGCCCGCAGTGGCCGGGACGACGAGGCGCTCACCTTCAGCCTCTGGGCCCGCCACGACACCACCTGGGGGCTGGGCACGGCAGCCGCCCGCGCGGCGCTCACCGCCGAGATCCGGGACGTGGCCCGCCGTTCCGGCGACCGGGAGACCGAGCTGTGGTCGACCTCGCTGCGCTGGGTGGCCCTGCTGGAGCTGGGCGACCCCCGTTACGCCGAGGAGGCGAGCGCCTTCGTCACCCTGGGTCGACAGGGCGACCTCGCCCGACCCCGGATGGCGGCGGCGGTCGACGGGGGCATCCTCGCGGCGTTCCGGGGTGACTTCGCCGAGGCCGACGAGCTGTTCGTCGTGCTCACCGACATCGCCGACCCGGGCCACGCCGAGTTCGCGTTCATGGGTCATCACCTGCGCTGGTCCCGGCTGCTGTTGCAGGGCCGGTTCGCCGAGATCGACACCCTGTTGGACGCGCTGGCCCCGACCGACTATCCCTACCGGGAGTTGCTGCGGGCGATCACCGCGGCCGAGCGCGGCGACGACGAGACGGCCGTCCGGCTGACCGCCGGCATCGAGGCCGCCGGCGTCACGTACCCCCGTCCGGTGTCGCCGCTCTGGCTGCGGTTGCGCGCGCAGGCCGCGGCGGCCTCCCGCGACCCGCAACGCTGCGCCGACGCGCGGGCGGCGTTGGCCCCGCACCGTGGGCAGTGGACGGTCGGGCTCTTCGGCTGCGACATCAGCGGCCCCGTCGACCACTGGTTGGCGGTGCTGGACGCCGCGCAGGAGCACTGGGACGACGCCATCGCCGGCTTCGCGGCGGCCCGCGACTCGGCCGAGCGGATGGGGTCCCGGCCCTGGGCCGTCATCGCCCGTGCCGGGCTGGCGAACGCCCTGGCCGGTCGGGGTCACCCGGGCGACGCCGCGACGCTGGCCGACCTCCGCGCTGCCACCACCCGCGAGGCCACCGCCCTCGGCATGACACAGGTCCTCGACCGGCTGGCCGCCTCAACTCCCGCCGACGCCGGCCAGGTTGCCGACGCAGGCCAGGCCGGCAGCGGAGGCCGGGCCGGCAGCGCAGGCCGGGCCGCTGGGGCCGGCCGGGCCGCCGGTTCGGCCCAGGCCGCCGGCGCAGGCCAGGTGGGAGGCCAGCCCGTCGAGCCGGGCCAGGCCGATGCGCCACGCCAGGTGATGCCGGCCGCCGAGCCGATCCAGGGGTACGAGTTCAGGCGCGACGGGCCGGTCTGGCAACTCACCTACGCCGGTGCGGTGGTGCACCTGCCCGATGCCAAGGGGCTGCACGACCTGCACCTGCTGCTGAGCCGGCCGGGCACCGACGTGCCTGCGGTGGAGTTGCTCGATCCGGCCGCCGGCCCGGAGCTGGTCGCCGCCCGCCGGATGGGTGGCGACCCGGTCCTCGACGACGAGGCGAAGGCCCGCTACCGACGACACCTGGCACGCCTCGACGAGGAGATCGACCGGGCCGCCGCGCGCGACGACGATCGGAAGGTCGCGGCGCTGGACGCCGAGCGCGGCGCGCTACTCGACGAGCTACGGGCCGCGGCGGGCCTGGCCGGGCGGAGTCGTCGGCTGGGCGACGAGGCCGAGCGTGCCCGCAAGACGGTGACCGCCCGGATCCGCGACACATTGCGCAAGCTCGACGACCGGCAGCCCGCGCTCGCGCGCCACCTCCGCGAGTCCGTCTCGACCGGCAGCACCTGCCGTTACCTGCCGCCCGAGCCGTTGCCCTGGCGGCTCTGAGCCCACCTCGGCCGGTCGCGCGGACGCCGCCACGTCGGTGGCGGCGTCCGCGTCGGGCGGGATCAGCGGCGGTTGTACCGGTACATGGTCAGCGTGCCGAAGACGACCACGAACCCGATGCTCCACACCAGCAGCCACATGGTGCTGGACGGGTCCGACCCGCCGGACATCACCGCGCGTACCGCGGCCACCAGCTGCGTCACCGGGTTGACGTTCACGAAGGCCTGGAGCCAGCCGGGCATCGTGCTCGGCTCGACGAAGACGTTGCTCAGGAAGGTCAGCGGGAACAGCACCATCATGCTGACCCCCATCACCGACTTCTCGCTGCGCAGGATCAACCCGAAGAAGGTCCAGACCCAGGAGAACGCGAACGAGAAGACCACCAGCAGCCCGATTCCGGCGGCCACCCCGGCCACCCCGCCGTCGGGTCGGAACCCGAGCGCCAGCCCGACACCCAGGATCACCAGGGCGGCGAGGATGTACCGCAGCACGTCACCGAAGATCATGCCGACCAGGGCGGCCGGCCGCCACACGGGCAGCGTCCGGAAGCGGTCGAAGATGCCCTTCTCGATGTCGGTGTTGAGGCCGATACCCGTGTACATGGTGATCATCACGACGCTGGTCACCATGATGCCGGGCAGGAAGAACTGCAGGTAGTCACGGGGACTGTCGGCGAGGGCGCCGCCGAACAGGTACGTGAACATCAGCACCATGATGATCGGGAACGCGGTCACGTCGAAGAGCTGCTCCGGCACGTGCTTGATCTTCAGCAGGGCCCGCCAGCCGAAGGTGAGCGACGCGCCCAACGCGCTCGGTCGGGGCGGTCGGGCACCGGGCGCGAGCACGGTCGCCAGTGCCTGGGCGGACGGGACGTAGACGGACGGCGCCCGTTCGGTCGTGGTGGTGGTGGCGCTGCTCATCGGGCTGCCTCCAGCTGCTCGTCCCGCTCGTCGGCCGGCACTGCGGGGTGATCGGTCAGGGCCAGGAAGACCTCGTCCAGGCTGGGCTGACCGAGGGAGAAGTCGTCGACGACGATGCCGGCGCGGGCCAGGTCGCCGAGCGCGCGGGCGGCCTGCGCGCTCGCGTCGAGGTCGCTGCCGGCCTCGCCGACCCGGGCGGTCAATGCCACCGGATCGGCGTCGAGCTGGATCGGCACGTCCAGCGCCTTGCGGAGCACCTGCTCGGCCTCGGACCGCTGCCCGGGGTCGCGCAGTCGCAGGTGCACGGTGCCGGAGCCGACCGACGACTTCAGCTCGCCCGGGGTGCCCTCCGCGATCACCCGGCCGTTGTCGACGACCGCGATCCGCCCGGCGAGCTGGTCGGCCTCGTCCAGATACTGAGTGGTCAGCAGCACCGTCGTGCCGTGTGACACCACCGCCCGGATGATCTCCCACACCTGGTTGCGGCTGCGCGGGTCGAGGCCCGTCGTCGGCTCGTCCAGGAAGAGCAGGTCGGGCGTGTTCAGGATGCTCGCGGCGATGTCGATGCGCCGCCGCATCCCGCCCGAGTACTTCTTCACCTGCCGGTCGCTCGCCTCGGTCAGGCCGAACGCGGCGAGCAGGGCCGCCGCGCGCTCCCGGGCGGCCGCTTTGCGCAGGCCGAGCAGTCGGGCGAGGAGCACCAGATTCTCCGTACCGGTCAGGTCCTCGTCGACCGAGGCGTACTGGCCGGTGAGGCTGACCCGGGCGCGGACCTTGTCGGCCTCGGTGACCACGTCGTGCCCGAAGACCCGGGCCGTGCCGCCGTCCGGCCGCAGCAGCGTGGCGAGCACCCGGACCGCCGTGGTCTTGCCAGCCCCGTTGGGGCCGAGCAGGCCGTAGACGGTGCCGGCGGGCACCTGCAGGTCGATGCCGGCCAGCGCGCGGGTCTCCCCGAACGAGCGGGTCAGCCCCTCGGCCTCGATGGCCAGGCCGGTGGTGCGTCTACTCATGATTCTTGACCTCTCTCAATCGTGTTCAGGAGACGTAGGGCCGGGCGGCGCGACCGTCGCGCAGCGCCAGCCCCCACCAGCGGAGCTGGTCGAGCAGGACGCGGGTGTCCCGGCGCAGCTCGTCGGTGCACAGCGGTGTCGGCTCGCCGCCGAGCAGGTCGATCCCGACGTGGTCGCGCACCGTCATCGCGTGCAGCGCGGTGAACACCGTGCGCAGTTGGTCGACCGCGTGCAGGCCGGTGGACCGGCAGCCGTACGACACGAAGCCGACCGGCTTGGCCTGCCACTCGTCGTACGCGTAGTCGATCGCCTGTTTCAACGCCGCCGGGAAGCTGTGGTTGTACTCGGGGGTGACCACGACGAACGCGTCCGCCTGGCCCACCTCCCGGACGAACGCCTTGATGGACGCGGTCGGTTCGGCGGGATAACTGGCCGGGAACTCGTACTCGGTGAGGTCAACGACCGTCACCGCCAGGTCGTCGTGCCGCTCGGCCTGGTCGACGAACCAGCGGGCGACCCGGTCACCGGCCCGACCCTCCCGGGTGCTGCCGATGATCACGGCGATCCTGAGCGGTGACATCGTTCCCCCTTCCGGCCGGCCGGTCTTCACCCGGTAGGCGCGAGGAGGTGGCCGCGGGCCCGCTAGATCCGATCTAGCGGGCCGCCGATCCGGCGGCGAAATGTCGGTGCCATCGGCTTGACTGGGGCCGACGAACAGGGGACGGGATGGCACAGGTACGCATCGAGCCGTGGCACGAGGACGACCTCGACCTGCTGCGGCAGCTCAACACGCCGGAGACCCGGCAGCACACCGGCGGCCCGGAGACCGACGAGCAGGTGCTCGCCCGGCACGACAAATATGTGCATTTCGCGGACACCGGGCAGGGCTGCATGTTCGCCCTGGTGCTGCCGGACGGCGCGCGGGTGGGCAGCGTCGGCTACTGGGCCCGCGAGTGGCGCGAGCAGTCGGTGTACGAGCTGGGCTGGGCGGTGCTGCCCGCGTACCGGGGGCAGGGGCTGGCCAGCGGCGCGGTGCGTGCGGCGATCGACGTGGCGCGCGCCCGGCGGACCCACCGCTACGCGCACGCCTACCCCTCGGTCGACAATCCCGCCTCGAACGCGGTCTGCCGCAAGGTCGGCTTCACGCTGCTGGGCGAGACCGGCTTCGAATACCCACCGGGCCGGATGATGCGCGTCAACGACTGGCAGTTCGACCTGACCGCCCCGCCGGCCGAGGGCTGACGGCGGGGCGGCCCGAGGGTCGCACGGTCACCAGGTGGTGTCGAGGCGCTGCCGCTGCTCGTCGGTCAACTCCAGGTCCACGGCGGCCAGGCTCTCGTCGAGTTGAGCCACCGAGGACGCGCCCACCAGCGGGATCGACGGCAGCTCGCCGCCCAGCAGCCAGGCGAGCACCACCTGGTTGACCGTCGCGTCGGTCTGGCCGGCCACCTCGCGCAGTGCGGCCAGCCGACGTGGTGCGCTCGGCAGGTCGTACGCCGGGCTGAGCGGCTTGTCCGCCCGGGTGAAGGAGCCCTTGAGCAGCGGCGAGTACGCGACCAAGGTCAGCTCGGGCTCGGCACGCAGATAGCTGAGCAGGTCGCCACCGACACCGCCGGGCTCACCGTCCGGGTCCAGTTCGCTGGCCAGGTCGGTGCGGTTCGGCAGGTAGCTGCGGTGGTACTGGAGCACCTCGTACCCCGGCAGGCCAGCCGCGGCGGCCAGCGCGCGGGCCCGCTCCACCCGCCAGGCCCGGTGGTTGCTCGCCCCCAGCAGGCCAACCGTCCCCTCGGCGACCAGTTCGGCGAAGCCCGCCACGGTCTCCGCCAGCGGCACCGTGCGGTCCTCGATGTGCGCGTAGAGCAGGTCCAGTCGCTCCACACCGAGCCGCTCCCGGCTGCGCTCGGCCGACTCACGGATCACCTTCGCCGACAGACCCTCGGGGTTGTCCAGGTAGCTGGTCCCCGGGGCCAGTGGGCGGGCGCCCAGCTTGGTGGCGATGACGATCTCCGCCCCGACGCCCCGGCTGCGCCGCCACCGGCCGAGCAGTTCCTCGCTCTGCCCGCCCTGACCGCCGTTTACCCAGAAGGCGTAGTTGTCCGAGGTGTCGATGAAGGTGCCGCCGGCCTCGACGTACCGGTCGAGGATCGCGTACGAGGTGGCCTCGTCGGTGGCGCTGCCGAAGAGCATCGCGCCGAGGCTGAGCACGCTGACCTCGCGCCGGGTCGCCGGGTCGGTGCCGATCGTGCGGTACCGCATGGGATCTCCTCTCGTGCGCCCCTACCGGTGGGGCGCCCGCAGGCCACCCTGCCGGCTGGAGCGCACTCGAGGTCAAGCGCTGCGCCCGGCCGTTGACGCGAATGAGCGCTATACCTCAGAGGCATAAATATGACTCTGAGGTATAGCGCTCACGGGGACCTGACCCGCCGGACGGCGGGCTCGGGTCAGCTCGGGAGGTAGTCGAACGTGTCGGGGTTCGGCCCCTGCCGACCGGCCTCGCCCTTGTCCAGGCCGGTGAGCCGCTCCATGGCCGCGTCGTCCAGCTGGAAGTCGAAGATTCGGGTGTTCTCCTCGATCCGCTTCGGGGTGGTCGACTTCGGGAAGATGATGTCGCCGCGCTGCACGTGCCAGCGGAGCACCACCTGCGCCGGCGTCCGGCCGAGCTGCTCGGCGATGTCGGTCACCGTCGGGTCGGTCAGCACCTTGCCCTGCGCGATCGGCGACCACGCCTCGGTGAGGATGTTGTGCGCGCGACCGTAGGCGCGTGCCTCGTCGTTGGTGAAGTACGGGTGCGCCTCGATCTGGTTCACCGCCGGCACCACGTCCGCCTCGGCGGCCAGCCGCTCCAGGTGCGCCACCTGGAAGTTCGACACGCCGATCGAACGGGCCCGGCCGTCCCGCTGGAACTCCTCGAACACCTTCCAGGTGGAGACGAAGTCACCGTCGTACAGGGTCGGCAGCGGCCAGTGGATCAGGAACAGGTCGATGTAGTCCATCTTCAACGCGGACAGCGTCGAGTCGAACGCCCTGCGGGCGTCGTCCGGGCGGTGGAAGGCGTTGCTCAACTTGCTGGTCACGTAGACCGAGCCCCGGTCGAGGCCGGACACCCGCACGGCCTCGCCCACCTCGGCCTCGTTGCCGTACATCTCGGCGGTGTCGATGTGCCGGTAGCCGGCCTCGAACGCCGTGGTCACCGCCTTGGCGGTGTCCTTCGGCTCGATCTGGAACACCCCGAAGCCGAGCTGCGGAATCGTGGTGCCGTCGTTCAGGCTGATGTCGGGAATCGTGTTACCCACTGCGGCTCCTTCGCGCGTCTTCGTCTGCCAATGTCATCCATACCCGAGCGAACGGTCGAAACACCGCCCGATCCGGGGTGACGAACGCAACGCCGATCCGATCACCCGGTCGTGTCGAACAGCACCGGCCAGGGCCGCTCGGCCAGCGTCGACGGCGTACCGGCCAGCGCGGGCTCGACACCGGCCAGCACCTCGGCGGCGAGCTGCCCGAACATCGGTGCGGCCGGATGCGCCGACCGGTCCGGCCAGGCCGCCGAGGTGCGCTTGGCCAACGGCGTGTCGACGATCGGCCGCCAGGCGATCCGGGGCTCCCGACGGGCCACCGTCGCCGGCTCCACGGCCACCGCGCCGCCCGCCAGCACCAGGCCGAAGAGGAACTCCGGGTTGCGCGCCGGCCGGACCCGCGCCGGCCGGTAGCCGTGCCGCCCGCACACCGCCAACAGGTGGTCGTGCCAGCCCGGCGCGGTGGCCCGGGGCGCGGCCACCAGATCCAGACCGGCCAGCGCCGCGAGCCCCACCTCCCGGCCGCGCGCCAGCGGCGAGGTGCGCGGCAGCAGAACCCCCAGGGGTACGTCGACCGGGGCGCCGAAGCGCAGCCCCTCCGTCGCCACCGGGTGGTGCACCAGCCCCACGTCCAGGCTCCGCTCGGTGAGCATCCGCACCTGCTCGCCGCTGGTCAGCTCGTGCAGCTCCACGTCCAGCCCGGGTGCCCGGTCGGTGAGCGCATCCAGCAGTGCCCGCAGCGTCACCGCGGGGGTCTCCGGCGGCACCCCGGCCCGCAGTACGCCCAGCGCGCCCACCCGGACCTGCCCCATCAGATTGCGCAGCCGACCCTCGCCGGCCAGCAACTCCTCGGCCTCACCGAGCAGCAGCTCACCGCCGGTGGTGAGCGCCACCTGACGGCGGGACCGGTCGAACAGCTCGACCGTCAGCTCCCGCTCCAGCCGCTGGATCGACTGACTCAGCGGCGGCTGGGCCATCCCGAGCAGCTCCGCGGCCCGCCCGAAGTGCAGCTCGTGCGCGACCACCACGAAGTGCCGCAGGTGTCGGAGCAGGTCCACGGCCGGACCCTACGCCAACGCCGGGACGGCAGCGCTGGATACCGTGCCGGTGTGGACGTGGGGGAGCGCATCGAGGAGATCTTCGCCGGCGTCGGGTTGACCGCCAGCCTGCACGTGGTCGACCTGGACGCCGTCGACCTGGACGTCGGCAGCTCGGGCGGCGGTGTCCGGGAGGTCGACGTGCGGGCCGACGAGCAGGTGGTGATCGCTTCGATCTTCAAGATCCTGCTGGTGCTGGAGTTCGCCCGGCAGGTCGTCGCCGGCCAGCTGGACCCGACCGAGCGGATCCTGGTCACCGCCGACGACCGGCTTGGCGGGTGGGGGCTGGCCGGCTGCACCGACGACGCCGAGGTGTCGTTGCGTGACCTGGCGTACTTCGCCATGTCGGTCAGCGACAACACCGCCGCCGACCTGCTGCTGCGCCGGGTCGGCCCGGACCTGCTGCCGATGCTCGCGGTCGAGCTGGGGTTGACCCGTACCCAGATCCGTGGCGGCCCCCGGGACCTCGTCGAGGCGATGCTCGACGACGTGGGTGCGCGTACCGAAGCCGAATTTGCTCGGATCTTTCCCACGCTGCCGGCGGAGCGGGTCTGGGCCATGCGGGTGTTCGACCCGTCGCGCACCACCTCGAGCACCGCCCGGGAGATCACCCGGCTGCTCGCCCTGATCTGGCGGGACGAGGCCGGCCCGGCCGAGGCCTGCGCGATGGTCCGCACCTGGATGGCCCGGCAGATCTTCTGGACCCGGCTGGCCGCCGGCTTCCCGCCCGGCGTGCGGGTGGCCGGCAAGACCGGCACGCTGCCCGGGCTGCACCTGGAGGCGGGGGTCGCCGAGTATCCCGACGGCGGCCGGTACGCCATCGCCGTCTTCGGCCGGGCCGACCGGCTCGCCCCACGCCGGATCGACGTGGACCTGGCGCTGGGGCACGCCGCCCGGACGGCCGTCGAGGCCCTGCGCGGCGACTGATTTCCGCCGCCCGAGCCGCGGACACACCACCGCTGACCTGGCCCGATATGCGCGGGCTAATCGGAGCCGGCGGCGTTGGATCTTGGACTCGGGCCGTCGGGCGCTGGTTGGCTCGTACCGTCCTTTCGCCCGACCACGGGGAGCACATCCGCATGCCCAGTCTCGACCGCCGTCGCTTCCTGCGCGACGCCGCCGCCACCACCGCCCTGGTCTCGGCCGGTGGCCTCGCCGCCACCTCCGCCGCCCCGGCCCAGGCCGCGCCGTCGACCAACGCCGCGGCCGCCGCGCCGACCACCCGCCGTAGCGGCGCCGTGAGTTTCCGCTGGTGGGGTACGGCCGGCTGGCGAGTCGACATCGGCGACCGGACGGTGCTGGTCGACCCGTTCCTGAGCCGGATCGACACCGGGTTGTTCACCGGACCGTTCAACCCGGCCACCCCGTTGACCGTCCGCCCCGACGTGATCGACGCGCACGTCGACCGGGCCATGACGGTGCTGGTCACGCACACGCACTGGGACCACTTCATGGACGTGCCGTACATCGCCGGGCGCACCGGGGCGCGGGTGTTCGGCACGCTGACCGCGTACCACCTGGGGTTGGCCTACGGGGTGCCGTCGACGCAGCTCAGCCCGGTCAAGGGTGGCGAGGTGCTGGACTTCGGCGACCACTCCGTCGAGGTGGTCGGCTCGCTGCACAGCCGCAACCCCTCGTACTCCCTGGCCTTTCCCGGGGTGCGGGTGACCAAGCCGGCGCTGCCGGCGACCATCGCCGACCTGCCGGAGGGCGACACGCTGGGCTACCTGCTGCGGATCGACGGCGGCCCGTCGGTCTACTTCACCGGGGCCAGTGACGTCGCACAGCGGAACCTCACCGGCCTGGCGCCCGACGTGGCCATGGTGGCCCTGCAGAGCGCCACCACCACCGGCGACTACCTGCCCCGGCTGCTCAAGGGCCTGGACTACCCGAAGGTCGTCGTGCCGGTGCACTGGGACAACTTCGAGACCACGTTGGAGAACCCGCCGACGGTCGCCCCGAACGACCGCATCCGGCTGGACAACATGATCGCCGAGGTACGCCGGATCTCGCCGCGCAGCCGGGTGCTGGTGCCCGAGTACGGCACCGCGTACCACTTCTGACCGGCACTGGCGGGCCGGCCGCTGTCGGCTCAGGCGGCGGCCAGCTCCGCGAGGCTACGCACCGACTTCCAGTTGCGGGTGGTGCCCACCACGTCGAGCTTTTTCTCCACGTACGCGTTGGTGAACTTCGTCCGCCCGTAGCCGCCCTCGGGGTAGTGCAGGTAGAGCTCCCGCCCGGAGACCGTGAACGCCACGTTCTCGCCGCCCGGCACGCTCAGCCCGGCCACCGCCGTTTTCGTCGGCGCGGTACGCAGGAACCCCACCAGCAGCCTCGTCGGGTCATCCTCCCGCTCGGCGTACGGGTTGCCACCGGCCACCGCCGCCAACTCCCGAGCACTGCGCACCAGCACCGGCACGGTCAGTTTGAGTTCGTCGGTGAGCGCCTTCTCGATCCCGGAGGCCAGCTTCTCGGCGTCCCGCACGCTGCTGCCGAACACGACGTTCCCGCTCTGCAGGTACGTCTTGACGTCCTCGTGCCCCAGGTCGCCAACCACCCGCCGCAGATCCGCCATCGCAAGCCGGACCTTCCCCACGTTAACCCCACGCAACAAAGCAACATACCGCCCCATACAGTCCCCTCCCTCTCCGCCTCGCCCCGCCCCGCTCTGCCCCGCCCCGCCTCGCCCCGCCCTGCCCCGCCTCGCCCCGCCCTGCCCCGCCGAGCCCCGCCGAGCCCTGCCCCGCCGAGCCCCGCCCCGCCCTGCCCCGCCCTGCCCCGCCGATCTAGGGATTATCGTCGTGGTTGGAGATCAATTGGCGACGATTTTCCCTAGATCGAGTGTTTGGTCGGGGCGGCGCGGGTGCCGGGAGCGTCAGGTCGGGGCGGCGCTGCGCCTCGAGCGTCAGGTTGGGGCGGCGCTGTGCCTCGAGCGTTTGGTTGGGGTGGTGCTGTGCCGGCTAGTCCTGTCTCGTAGGCGACGATCACGAGTTGTGCCCGGTCGCGGACCGCCAGCTTGGTCAGCAGCCGCCCGACGTGCGTCTTGACCGTGGCCAGACTGACACTGAGGTGCGCAGCCAGCTCCGCATTGGACAATCCCCGGGCGATCAGCGCGAGCACCTCCCGTTCCCGATCGGTCACCCCGTCCAGCCGTCGCGGCAGCGGCCGGGTCGGCTCCGGTCGCCGGGCGAACTCGTCGATCAGCCGGCGGGTCACCGTCGGTGCCAGCAGTCCATCTCCGGCGGCCACCACCCGTATGCCGGCCAGCAGCTCCGCTGGCGGGGTGTCCTTGAGCAGGAATCCGCTGGCTCCGGCGCGGAGCGCACCGTAGACGTACTCGTCGAGGTCGAACGTGGTCAGAATGAGTACCCGGGTGCCCGCCGTCGCCGGGTCGGCGCAGATCCGTCGGGTCGCCTCGATGCCGTCCATCTCCGGCATCCGTACGTCCATCAGCACCACGTCCGGTTGGTGCCGGGCGGTCAGCGCGATGGCCTCCACACCGGTGCCCGCCTCGCCGATGGTGGTGCAGTCCGGGGTCAGGTCGACCAGCAGGCGGAAGCTGCCGCGCAGCAGCGCCTGGTCGTCGGCGATGAGTACCCGGATCACGCGATCACCTGGTAGGGCAGTCGGGCCGTCACGGCGAACCCACCGCCGTCGCGCGGGCCCGCGCGGAACTCCCCGCCGTGCAACGCCACCCGCTCCCGCATACCGGTCAGCCCGTGCCCCTCCCCGAGGGCCAGCACACCGCGCCGGCCGTCGTCGGTCACCTCCACCCGTACCTCGCCGGGCGTCACGGTCACCGTCGCCCAACAGGCGGCCGGCGCCGCGTGCTTCACGACGTTGGTCACCGCCTCCTGCACGATCCGGTACGCCGCCATGCCCACCGACTCCGGCACCGGGCCGACCGGTTCCTCCCGTCGGACGTCGAGCTGGACGTCGACGCCGCCGATGGCCGCCCGCTCGGCGAGCCCGGGCAGTTCGTCCAGTCCGGGTGCCGGCGCGTACGCGGCGTCCTCGCGCAGCACGCCGAGCACCCGACGGATGTCGGTCAGTGCCGTACGACCGGTCTCCTCGATGACCCGCAACGCGGCACCGGCCTCGCGCGGGTCGGCCTCGGCGACGTGGTTGGCGACGGCCGCCTTCACGACGATGAGGCTCAACGTGTGTGCCACCACGTCGTGCAGCTCGCGGGCCACCCGCAGCCGTTCCTCGGTGGCGGCCTGACGGATCAGATGCTCACCCTGCCGGGCGGCGAGCGCACGTCGCTCCCGGATCAGCCAGCCGATCAGCCAGGCGGGCGCGATCATGACGGCCCCGTAGCCGACCGCGCCGGTCCGCGACCACAGATCGCCGGCCGTCAGCACCAGCCCGACGCTGACCAGCGTGAGACAACCGGCGGCGCAGACCACCGACCGACGCGCGGGCGTCGACACGGCCACCGTGTAAAAGGAGAGCCCGATGGCGAAGGCCGGCGCGGCGGCAGCGAAGTTGGGGATCACCCCGGTGACCAGTGTCGCGCTGGTGATGCAACTGATCACGATGGCGACCGTGGTCGGCCACCGTCGCCGCAGGGCCAGCGGGAGCCCGATGGCCAGACCGACGAGCACGGACACCCAGACCGGTTCGCGTACGCCCCCGTGCAGGGGTGACTCCAGTGCCGCGTACGCGCAGAGCATCCCGCCGACCACCACGGCCAGCACGGCGTCCAGGACGTACAGATCCACTGGTCGTAGCCGCCGGGTCAACAGGAGAGCGGTCACCCGACAAACGGTATCGGTCGGCCCTGATGGCCGCGTCCACCTGTGGGGCGTCATCCCCGAGGATGACCGGCCAGCGTTCGAGGGCCGTCGGTTCGGCCCGGAGGACGACCACGAAGTGCCGGCTCCGGTCCGACGCGCGGTAACCCCCGCAACCGGCACGGTGACGGTCATGACCACACAGACGGTGATTTTGACCGGGCTTCGCGCGGTGTACGGCACGGGGAGCCGACGGGTGACCGCGCTCGACGGCGTCACCACCAGCTTCGGGAGCGGTACGTTCACGGCGGTGATGGGCCCCTCGGGCTCCGGGAAGTCGACACTGCTGCACTGCGCGGCAGGCCTGGACCGCCCGACCGAGGGGACCGTCACCGTCGACGGCACCCGGCTCGACGAGCTGGGGGAGGACGACCTGACCCGGCTGCGGCGGGACCGGATCGGCTTCGTGTTCCAGGCGTTCAACCTGGTGTCCACTCTGACCGCGGCGCAGAACGTCGAGCTGCCGCTGCGTCTCGCCGGCCGTCGCCCGCCGGCACGCGAGGTCACCGCCGCACTGGCCGCCGTCGGCCTGGCCGGGCGGGCCCGGCACCGGCCGAGCGAACTCTCCGGCGGCGAGCAGCAACGGGTCGCCCTGGCTCGGGCGCTGATCACCAGGCCGGCGGTGGTCTTCGCCGACGAGCCGACCGGCGCGCTGGACAGCGGCACGTCCCGGCAGGTCCTCCGGTTGCTGCGGACGCTCGTCGACGACCACGGGCAGACGGTCGTGATGGTCACCCACGATCCCACCGCCGCGGCGTACGCCGATCGGGTCCTGCTGCTCGCCGACGGCCGTCTCGCGGACGAATTGACCGGCGGCATCACCGCCGCCGTCGCCGCTCTTGTCGCCGAGCCGGGGCTGGCCCCGGCCGGTGGATCGCCGCAGCCCGCGGAGCGGTCGTGCTGACCGCGCGGCGGTACGCGGGCGCGTTCGTGGCGGTCGCCGTCGGGGTCGCGCTGCTCGCGGCGGCGACACTCCTGCTCGCCTCCGGCCGCCCGCAGGTGCCGGATCGGCTCGCGCAGGCGGCGGTCGTGGTGCAGAGCCCCGAGGTGGGCGCGTCGGACTCGTTCCAGCCGACCCGGCCCTGGTCCAGCATCGTGGCGACGCAGTTCGCCGGCCGGCTGGCCGCCCTGCCCGGCATCGCCGCAGCGGTGCCGGACCGGACCTTCTACGCCCAGCCACTCATCGACGGCCGGCCCTGGGCCGCCGACGGCCAGCGAGAGGACGCCCACCAGGGGCACGGCTGGTCCAGCGCCCGGCTGGGCGGCCTGCGGCTGACGGCCGGCGGGCCGCCGCGGCGCGTCGGTGAGGTGGTCGTCGACCGCGCGCTCGGGCTGTCCCCGGGTGCGTCGGTCACTCTGCTGACCGCCGCCGGTCCGGAGTCGTACACGGTCACCGGCCTGGTCGACGCCCCGGGTGTGCACGTCGCGGACGAGGTCGCCGCCGCGCTCGCGCCCGGCGTCCGGGCCATCGGTCTGCTCCTCGCGCCGGACGCCGATCCTGAGCGAGTCGCCGCAGCGGCCCGCGGCGTCGTCGGCGGAGACGGGCGGGTGCTCACCGGCGACGATCGCGGCGCGCTGGAGCCCCGGGTCGACGCCCGTACCCGCTGGATCGGCATGCAGGTGCTCACCGCAACGGCTGCCCTCGCCGGCTTCGTGACGATCTTCGTGGTTGCCTCGACGTTCGCGTTCACCGTGGCGCAGCGCCGGCGCGAGTTGGGCCTCCTGCGCGCCGTGGGCGCGACCCCTCGCCAGGTGCGCCGGATGGTGTACGCGCAGGCGCTCGCCGTCGGCGCCGCAGCCGGACTCGCCGGACTGCTGGTTGGCGCGGCGCTCGCCCCGCTGCTGGGCCGACTGCTGGTCGACGTCGGCTTCGAGCCGGCGACCTTCCGGGTCCGCTACGCCGGCTGGCCGGTCGCGGTCTCGCTCGCCGCCGGGCCGGTGATCGCGCTACTGGCCGTCTGGTCGGCATCGCGGCAGGCGGCACGGGTCCGGCCCCTGGAGGCGTTGCGTGCGGCGGCGGTGGAGCAGCGACCGATCGGACGGCTACGCCTCGGCACCGGGGTGCTCCTCGTCGCCGCCGGGACCGCTCTGAGCGTCGCCACCGCGACCTCCGACGACGCCCGGGACGGCGCCACGTACGCCCTCTACGCCGTGATGGCCCTGGTCGCCGGTGCCACCGTGCTCGCACCGGTGGTCGTCGGGCCGGTGGTGCGCCTGCTGCGTCCACCGGTTCGGGGGCGCGGCGGCGCGGTCGGGCTGCTGGTCCGGGCCGGGGCGTCGACCGCCACCCGGCGGACCGCGTCGACGGCCGCACCGGTCCTGCTGACGGTCGCCTTCGCGGTGCTGGTGTCCGGGATGGTGCGCACCACCACGGAGGCGTACGCGGTGGGTCGAGCGGACAACGTGAACGCCGGCTGGGTGGTCGTACCCGATGGGGCACCCGGCCTGACCGATCGGGCCGTCGAAGCGGCGCCCGGTGCCGCCCTCCTGCCGACCACGGTGTTCGGCACCGATCCCGGCACGGCAGCGGTACGGCCGCTGATCGCCCTCGGTGTCGACCCGGCGGCGTTCGCTGCGGCGAACCGGGTGCTCACCGTCGTCACCGGCTCGCTCGACGACCTGCGCGATGCCAACACGGTGGTGCTCACCGCCTCGGCGGTGTCCGGGACCGGGCTGCCGGCGCAGCCGTACCCGGTGGTCTTCGCCGACGGGGAGCTTGTACCGCTGCGCGTGGTCGCCGTGGTCACCAACGACTCGCTCCCCGGTGACCTGCTCCTGCCCCGGGCCGTCGTGCGGGCGCACGATCCGTCGGCGTTGACCTCCGCCGTGTACGTCCGGGACCGGGTCGCCCCGCCGGTCGGGGCGCGGGTCATCGACGTCTCGGCCTGGGCGGCCGAGGCGGACCACGCCGAGGACCGCCTCGTCTGGCTGTGCACGCTGCTGCTGATCGGAGTGTCGGCCGGTTACGGGGCCATCGCGGTTGCCAACACGCTGCTGCTCGCCGCCACCGGCCGGGCCGCCGACCTGCGACTGATCCGGCTGGCCGGGGCGACCCGGCGACAGGTCGTCTGGCTGGTCACGGCCGAATCCGCCCTGGTGGTGCTGATCGGCGCGGTACTCGGCGGTGCCGTCGCGTTCGTCGGCCTGCTGAGCATCCGCGCGGGCCTCGCCGAGCAGGTCGGCGCCCCGGTGGACCTGATCGTGCCGTGGCCCGTGGTCGGTGGCGTCGTGGGCCTCTGCCTGCTGCTCGCGGTCACGGCGAGCGTGCTGCCAACGTGGCGGTCGCTACGCCACCGCCCCGCCCACTAGCAAGCCACCCCACGCCCGCCCCGCGCCCGCCCCGCGCCCCGCGCCGCGCCGCCCGCGCGTCGCCCCCCGCCCGTCGATCTAGGGAATATCGTCGTGGTTGGAGATCAACTGACGACGATATTCCCTAGATCGACGCGGGAAGGGCGCGCGCAGCGCGCAGGGCGCGGCGGGTGCGGGCGGGGCGCGGGGAGGGAGTGGCGTGGGGTTACTCCACTACCGGGAGGACTACCTCGTTGCGGCGGAGGAACCAGGGCTTCCATGGGGGGTTGTAGCGGGCGTAGCGGATTGCGCCGGTGGGTTGTAGGCCGGCGGCGGTTACGGCGCGGCCGAGCATGGTGGCTCGTTCACCGAACGCCTTCTCGGTCCAGCGGCCGGAGAAGCGCATTGCCGCCGCGAGCTGGGCTGGTATCTCGCGGATGCGTACCCGTGGGTCCGTCGGCTCGGGCAGCGTGGTGGCCGTGCAGCTGGTCGGCATGACGAACTGGATCAGGTACGCGCCGGGGCGCTCGCCCTCGATCTGGAGCACCGGCGCGGTCATCGCGATCTTCTCCGCGCCGGTGGCCTCCCGTGTCGCCGTCGTGGTGGCTCCGACCGGGTGCCGGGCCCGGTTGGAGCCCCCGATGTACGCGGCGAGTGGCCGGAACGCCTCGATCGGCGCGCGGGTGAACGACGCCTGTACGTGTACCTCGGCCACCAGGTGGGCCGGGTACCGGCGCAGCTCGAAGCCGGGGTGTCGGGCCACCACCCGGTACGGCTGCCGCTCAGTCATCGCGCTCCCAGGGTCTCCTGGGAGTGACGCTACCGCCCGTCCGGCCACCGCTCGGCCGAAGTCGACTCCTCCGGCCCCGGGGTGACCGCCCGCCCGTTCAGCCGCCAGTACTGCCGTTTGCCCTCGTCGCGCAGCACCACCCCGATCCGGCCCAGCTCTCGGCGTAGCTCCCGGGCGTCCTCGCCGCGGTTCCGCCGGATCGCCCGCTCGCGGACCCGCAGCAGGGCGTCCGCCCCGGCCGGCAGCCCGGGAAGGTCGGGCACCCAGAGCCGGTACGCGGATCGGTGCGGGTCCTCGTCCGCCCAGGGCCAGCCGTGCGTGCGGAACGCCGCCGCCAGTTCGGCGGCCGGCAGATCCGACTTCTCCCGGGCCAGTTCGGCACCGTCGGAGTCGAGCAGTACGAGGTGACCGTGGTCGACGAACACCACCCGTGTCGGTATCCGGTCGACGTTCTGGTCCTTGCCCTCGCGGCGCAGCCGGACCTGCGTCGCGTCGACCGTGACGACCAGCCGTTCGGCGGTGCCGATCCCGGCGACGACCAGGCCGGCCAGTACGCCCACCGCGATCGTCCCGGCGGTGGCCTGTGGCTCCGGCAGACCGTCCAGCCACTCGATCAGGTTCGAGAAGGGCACCCAGGGCAGCCCGGCGAGCCAGCTCGTCGCCGTCGCGACCAGCCAACCGGCACCGGCGCCGAGCAGCGGGAAGCCACCCCACAGGACCACCAGGTCGACCGGGCCACCACTGACCCGGGTGTGCGGGCGGTAGCCGGCGGCGTCCACGGTCAGGACACCTCCCGACGCAGCGTCCGGAGCAGGCCGGCGGCCAGCGGGAGGACCATCCAGGCCAGCAGGGACACGACCATCCGGCCCCACTGCTCGCCGGTGATGGTGTCGCTGCTGAACAGCGGTTCCATCGTCTTGCTGGTGTCCAGCCAGCCGGCCGGGCCGTGCAGTGGCCGGACCATCTCGCCCAGCACGCCCCAGATGGTGGGCAGCAGCAGATAGCCGACGATGGCCAGCGGCGGGTTGAGCAGCAACAGGCCGAACGCGGCACCCATCAACACGCTGGTGACCTGGAGGATCACCGCGTTGAAGATCAGCGACGCCTCGAAATGCCAGGTGCCCGCGCCGCCGGTGGCGGACGCCAGCGCCGTCCCGGCGGCGGCCACGATGAGGCTGGCCAGCACCGAGGCGAGCGCGGTCAGCATCACCGCGATCAGCTTCGCCGCCACCACCCGTTCCCGGCGGGGCACCAGGGCGTACGTGCTGAGGGCGGTGCGCTGGGACCACTCGCTGGTGATCGAGAGGATGCCGAGCACCGGCAGCAGCACCCCCACCGGCAGCAGCGAGGGGACGAAGAAGTTGGCGAACGTCTGGTCGGCGTCCTCCGCGTAGATCAACTGGAGGGTAGCGACCACCGCGGCGATCAGGCCGATGGTGATCAGCAGCCAGCGTCCGGCCCGCGTGTCGACGAGCTTGCGCAACTCCACGACGGTGAGCCGGGCCAGCGACGGGCGGCGTACCGGGGAGGGCTGCCGGTGCTCGACGGCGCCGGCGGCGGGCGCGGTGGTGGTGGTCATCGGACGGCCTCCTTGGTGGACTCGCCGGCGGTAAGGGTGAGGAAGAGCTGTTCCAGGCCACCGCTGCCGGCGGGGCGCAGCTCGGCCAACGCGACGCCGGCATCGGCGGCGGCCTGGCCGACGATCTCGGCGTCGGCCTGCACGAGCAGGCCGTCGGTGGCGTCGGTGGCGGTCAGGTCGGCCGCGTCCAGCGCCCGGCGCAGCGCAGCGTTGTCACGCGCCCGGACCAGCGTGCCGCCACCGGCGAGCAACTCGGCCTTGTCGCCCTGGGCCACGATCCGGCCGCCCCCGATCACCACCAGCCGGTCCGCGACCGCCTCCACCTCGCGCAGCAGGTGGGAGGAGAGCAGCACGGTGCCGCCCCGGTCGGCGAAGTCACGCAGCAGGCCACGCATCCAGAAGATCCCCTCCGGGTCCAGGCCGTTCGCCGGCTCGTCGAGGATCAGCACCCGTGGGTCGCCGAGCAGCGCCTGCGCCAGCCCGAGCCGCTGGCGCATACCCAACGAGTACGCCCGTACCCGCCGCTTGGCGGCCACGGCGTTCAACCCGACCAGGTCGAGCTTCGCGGCGACCTCCCGGCGATCCAAACCCATGGTGTACGCGGACAGCGTCAACGCCTCGCGGCCGGTCCGCCCGGCGTGCTGGGCGGAGGCGTCCAGCAGTACCCCGACCTCCCGCCCCGGGTTGGGCAGCTCCCGGTACGGCCGCCCGGAGACGGTGGCACGGCCGGCGGTCGGCGCGGTGAGTCCGCAGATCATCCGCATGGTGGTGGACTTGCCGGCGCCGTTCGGGCCGAGGAAGCCGGTGACGGTGCCGGGCGCGCAGTGGAACGACACGTCGTCCACGGCCGGGTGTGGCCCGTATCGCTTGGTGAGGTTCTCCACGGTGATCATGTGGTCGAGCCTGCCCGCGCCGCCCGGCCATCCGCTGCGGCCACCGGTCGGCGGCGAGCCGACCTTGGTCGATTCCCGGGTCTCGACTTTGGTAGCTGGTCGCGGCGGCGTCCGGCTGCCTAGCATTGCGAGATGACCAGCCTCGCCGTGCCGGAACACCCCTGGCTGCTGCCCGGGGCGCTGGCCGACGCGGTCATTCCGGAGGCGACCCGGCGGCACCGCCGCACCACCCGGGACTGGGCGGTCGACGTCCTGGCGTTCCTGATCTCCCTGCTCTGGGTGCTCTTCGCCACCGCGGACGCCCTGTCGCCCGCCCCGGAAGCGGCGATTCCGCTGCCGCACGACTGGATGGTGGGCGCGGATGCGCTGCTCGGGCTGGTCTGCTGCGGGCTGCTCTGGCTGCGCCGACGGTGGCCGCTCGGGCTGGCGGTGGCCACCCTGCCGCTGAACCTGTTCTCGATGGCCGCGGCCGTCCCGTTGTTGATCCTCTACTTCACCGTGGTGGTGCACCGGCGCACCGCCGTCGCGATCGCGGTGACCGGCGCTGGACTGGTCACCAACCTGGTCTTCAGTTGGACCCGCCCGGACCCGAACTGGCCGTACTGGGCCACCGTGGCGTGGGGTGTGGTGATCACCCTCGCCGTGCTGGCCTGGGGCATGTTCGTCCGGGCCCGCCGGCAGTTGATCGTGTCGCTGCGCGAGCGGGCCGAGCGGGCCGAGGCGGAGCAGCAGTTGCGTGTCGCCCAGGCCCGCCACCTTGAGCGCACCCGGATCGCCCGGGAGATGCATGACGTGCTGGCCCACCGGATCTCGCTGCTCAGCCTGCACGCCGGCGCGCTGGAGTTCCGTCCGGACGCCCCGTCGGACGAGGTGGCCCGGGCCGCCGGGGTGATCCGGGGCAGCGCACACGCCGCCCTGCAGGACCTGCGCGAGGTGATCGGGGTGCTCCGGGCCGAGGGCGACGGCGATGCTCCGGAACCCCCGCAGCCGACGCTCGGCGACCTGCCCGCCCTGATCGCCGAGTCGCGGGCGGCCGGGGTGCGGGTGAACGTCACCGACACCGTCGTCGCGCCGGGGGACGTGCCGGCGGGGCTGGGCCGGGCCGCGTACCGGATCGTGCAGGAGGGCCTGACCAACGCCCGTAAGCACGCGTCCGGCGCGGCGGTCACCGTGGACGTGGCCGGCGGGCCGGGCACCGGGCTGACCGTGGCGATCCGCAACCGGTGGCCGGTGGGCACCCCCGCCGGAGGCGGGCTGCCGGGTGCCGGCACCGGGCTGGTCGGCATCACCGAGCGGGTCACCCTGGCTGGTGGCCGACTCGCGTACGGCCGGGACGACGCGGGCGACTTCCGGCTCGCCGCCTGGCTCCCGTGGCCGGCGTGAGCGGGCCGTCCAGCGCAGCCGGCTCGCCGCCGGTGCGGGTACTGATCGTGGACGACGACGCTCTGGTGCGCGCGGGGCTCTCGATGATCCTCGGCGGCCTGCCGGACCTGACCGTGGTGGGCGAGGCCGCCGACGGCGGTGAGGTGCCGGCGGCGGTCGCCGCGTACGCCCCGGACGTGGTGCTGATGGACATCCGGATGCCCCGGGTCGACGGGCTGGCCGCCACCGAGGCGCTGCGTGCCCAGCCGCACCCGCCCGAGGTGCTGGTGCTGACCACCTTCGACGCCGACGAGCAGGTGCTGCGGGCGCTCCGTGCCGGTGCGGCCGGTTTCCTGCTCAAGGACACCCCGCCGGCCGACATCGTGCACGCGGTACGCCGGGTGGCGGCCGGCGAGGCGACGCTCTCCCCGACGGTGACCCGTACGCTGATCGCCCACGTGACCGCCGCCGCTCCGGCCCCGATCGGCCCGGACCCGCGCCGGGAGCGGGCACTGCGGCTGCTCACCGGGCTCAGCGAGCGGGAGCGACAGGTGGCGGTCGCGCTGGGCCGGGGCCAGACCAACGCGGAGATCGCGGGGGAGTTGTTCATGAGCGTGGCGACCGTGAAGGCGTACGTCTCCCGGCTGCTCACCCGGCTCGACCTCAACAACCGGGTCCAGGTGGCCCTGCTGGTGCACGACGCCGGCCTGGTCTGAGCCGAGCTCCGCCGGCTCGCCAGCCGCACCGGAGCGGTGCCGTTGATACACTCAACGATGAGGGTTCCAAATTTGGAAGCATCAGGGGTGATGGTGTGGACGGCTTCGTGGGGCGGGACCGTGAGCTGGCCCTGCTGAACGCCATGCTCGCCAGGGTGAAACGCGGTGGGCGGGCGGGTCGGCCCGGTCGGGCTCTCCTCATGCGCGGCCGGCGCCGGGTCGGCAAGTCCCGGCTCGTCGAGGAGTTCGTCGAGCGAGCGGAGGTCCCGTACCTCTTCTTCACCGCCTCGGCACAGCCAACCGTGGCGGCCGATCTCGCGCTGTTCGTCGAGGCGGCGACCAGCTCCACGCTGCCGGGGGCACAACTGCTGCGGGAACAGCAACCACGGACCTGGGACGCGGCGCTCACCCTGCTCGCCACCGCGTTGCCGACCGATCGGCCGAGTGTCGTCGTCCTGGACGAGATGCCGTACCTCATCGCGAGCGATCCGGGCTTCGAGGGAACGCTGCAGAAGATCTTCGACCGGGAACTGTCCCGGCGTCCGGTCCTGTTGATCTGTGTCGGCTCGGATCTGGCGATGATGGAGGCTCTGAACGACTACGGCCGGCCGTTCCACCAGCGAGCCACCGAGATGGTCATCCCTGCGCTGAGCCCGGCCGACGTCCGCGACATGCTCGATCTGTCCGCCGCCGACGCGTTCGACGCCTACCTGGTGTCCGGCGGCCTGCCGTTGATCCTCGACGAGTGGCCAACCGGCGCATCGGTGCACGAGTATCTGGCCGACGCCGTCCGGGACCCGACCTCGGCCCTGCTGGTCAGCGGTGAACGGGCACTGGCGGCCGAGTTCCCGCCCCAGTCCCAGGCGGGTCTGGTGCTGCGGGCGATCGGCTCCGGAGAGCGGACCTATTCGCTGATCGCCCGTGCCGCCGGGGACCTTCCGCAGGCGTCGCTGAGCCGGGCCCTGCGCCTGCTGATCCAGAAGCGGGCGGTGGAGGACACGGTTCCGCTGTCCACGAAGCCGTCCCGGGAGACCCGGTACGCGGTGGCCGATCCGTATCTGCGCTTCTGGCTGTCGTTCCTGGCACCCCACCTGTCCGAGATCGAGCGGGGCCGGGGCGATCTGACTCTGGGCCGAATCGTCGGTTCGTGGGCGTCCTGGCGAGGGCGGGTGATCGAACCCGTCGTCCGGGAGGCGCTGCGCCGGCTGCCCGCCGGTCATCTGCCGGCGGAGGCGGCAGTCATCGGCGGCTACTGGACCCGGACCAACGACCCGGAGATCGACGTGGTTGGCGCTGATCGTGGGCCGGTGGCCCGCCGCATCACTTTCGTCGGGTCGATCAAGTGGCAGGAGAAGCGGCCCTTCGACGCGCATGATCTGGGCCGACTGCTCCTGCACCGCTCCCAGTTGCCGGGTGCCGACGAGACAGTGCCAGTTCTGGCCGTCTCTCGCAGCGGAGCTGCCGCTGTCGACGGGGTACGAGTGGTGTCACCGGAGGATCTTCTTACCGCGTACCGGGATTGAACTTTCGTCCGATGTCAGCCGTACCAATGCCCGAGGATGTCGGTACGGCGGGTCCGCCGTATCGCTGCCGAGCTGCGGGAGGCCTGCCGTGCGAGTTGGTGAGCAGTCGACGGATCCCATCGATCAGGTACTGGGTGAGGTGCCAATGCCGGCACCGCTGACCCCCGAGGACGTCCGGCTCGCGGTCCGGGCGGTGGTCGTGCACACCGCCGAGGAGTGGCCCACCGGGCCGCTGTGCCGCAACGACGGGGCCTCCTACCCGTGCCGCCTGCACCGCTGGGGACGGCGGGTGCTGGAGACACACGGGCTCAACGAACGACAGATCGAGGCGTTGATCCGGCACGGCAATCCGTTCGTGCACGTACCCTTCCCGTTCACCGCGACCGGGCCGTCGCCCGCGCGCCCCGCCGGCTATCCGGCGCAGGCCGCGCGTACCGGTGGCCTGCCGGCCCGGCACCAGGCCGCGCGGGTCACTCCGCCCGGCGTACGGCCCACCGCTCCCGGCCGGCCGGTGACTCCCCCCGTCACCGCGCCGCGCTGGCCCCGGGCGAGCTGAGCGGCGCCGCACGCGCCGATCCGACGCGGAGATTCCCCATCCGCGCCGGGCCGGCGTCGTGCTGTCCGGTCGGCTCAGCTGCCGACCCCGCAGTCAGGTGCGGACCAGCTGGTCGTGTTCGAGCTGCGATCGCTGCTGTTCTCCCGACGGGAGTCGACGTGCACGTGGTCGTCGTGATCGGGGTAACCGGGCCCGTAGATTCCGCTGAAGCCGTTGTCGCGGGCATCGCGGGCGACCTGGCACAGCGAGGACGTCCGCGAGGTGACGTCGGCGGCGTTGCCGTACAGGTGCTGGCTGTCGGACGCGCCGCCGACCTGGTTGTTGCAGGCCCGGCTGCGGAATCCGCCGGACACGTCGAGGGGCTTGTCGCCGAGGCTCTTGCGGAGCGCCTCCAGCTTCCACATGGTGCGCAGCGCGTTCTGCCGGGTCTGGTTCGCCGACAGCGGGCCGCCGTTCCACCCGCTCCCACCGCACCCGTTGTCCAGCTCCGTGTAGCTGAAGTGCGCGGGCGTGCAGTCGTTGTCCTGGAGCTGGTAGAGCTTGGCGTAGGTCTGCGGGCCGGCGACCCCGTCGACGCGCAGCCCGTACGCCTGCTGGAAGCGCCGGACCGCCGCGGCGGTCTTCGGGCCGTAGCGGCCGTCGTTCTCCACGATGTCCCGGTAGCCGGCCCAACCGGCGACCCGGATCTGCAACTGGCGGACGTCGTCGCCCGAGCGTCCCTGGTACAGGTTGCGGGTCCAGGTGTAGCAGCCGTCCGCGTGCGCCGCTGGCGCGGCGACCACCGAGGCGATCGCTGCCCCGGGCAGCGCCAGGGCGAATGCGACGGCAACTCGCTTCAAGGTGTTTACGCGCACGAAAGTCCTCCCGATAGGAGAGCGAATGGGTGGCCTCCAGGACATCGACCGGGACGTCCCGTGATTCCCACCCTCGCACTCATCGGTGCGGTTGGCGGCAATTAACGAGAAATGTCTTCGCGATCGGTCGTTCCTGGGTCTTGCCTGGGAATTCGGCTGATTTGCGAAACAGCCATTTACTCCGGATCACGCCGAGATGGGTCAACCCCACCGAACGTCGCAATCGGCCACACCAAGGGTGATGTTCCCCGGTCACCGGCGGCCGGTAACGTCAGCCTCGGGCGGGCGGACGGGCGGAGGTGCAGGTGGCACGCGGTGGCGTCTTCTGTGTCGAGGGTCAGTGGCACCGTGACCTCAATGAGCGGGGTTCCGTGCTGCCCACCCTGGAGCTGCTGGAGCGGCTCGGCAAGATCCGCTTCATCCACAAGGACGCGGCCACCCGTGACGAGCTCTTCTACTTCCTGGACCGCTGGCTGCTCAAGCAGTACGCCGACCACCGGGTCGGCTTCTTCGCCATGCACGGCGAGCCGAGCCGGCTCTGCCTCACCGACTGGCAGTCCGTGGAGTTGAGCGAGGTCGCCGACCTGATGGCCGGCCGCTGCGAGGGGCGCCGGCTCTATTTCGGCAGTTGCTCGGTGCTGCGTGCCTCGGACGCGGTGCTGCGCGACTTCCTGGAGGTCACCGGAGCGGCCCTGATCTGCGGTTTTACCCGCGAGGTCGATTGGGTGGAATCGGCGGCCTTCGAAACCGTACTGCTCGACGTATTGGCCAACGGCCAGCGGCACAATGCCGCCGAACTGCGGATGGGTTCGGCGCACTGGGCACCGCTCGCCTCGTACCTCGGCTTTCGGGTGATCTACGCCAACGGGCGGGCCTGGCGCCCGGCCGGTCGACCCCGGGTGCCCACCCAGGCGGTCCACCGCGCCATCGTTCCACCGCACTGACCCGCCGCCGTGGCCGCACCACCGCCCTGGTAGGAACGAGTGATGGCACGCAGCATCGCGAGGAACACCCGGGTCGACCGGGACGCCCTGCTCGACTTCATCCGGCCCCGGCACCGCGTCGTGCTGATGACCACCCGGGCCGACGGCCGCCCGCAGTCCTCCCCGGTCTCCGCCGGCGTGGACGGGCAGGGGCGGCTGGTCGTCTCCACCTATCCCGAGCGGGCCAAGGTGGCCAACATCCGCCGCGACCCGCGCGTCTCGGCGTGCGTGCTCTCCGACGACTGGAACGGGGCCTGGGTGCAGCTCGACGGCACCGCCGAGGTGCTGGACCTGCCCGAGGCGCTGGAACCGCTGGTCGAATACTTCCGCAGCATCTCCGGCGAGCACCCGGACTGGGACGACTACCGGGCCGCGATGGTGCGCCAGGGCAAGTCGCTGATCCGGGTCACCATCGACGACTGGGGGCCGATCGCCACCGGCGGTTTCCCCGCCCGCCTCGCCGACTGACCGGCGGACCCGGCACCCGTCAGTCGACCAGGGCCGAGTAGACGAGCTGGCGGAGCTGGGCGCGGATCGGGTAGGTGCTCGACGGCATCAGCTGGGTGAAGAACAGCGCGGTGATCTCCTCGGCCGGGTCCACCCAGAACGCGGTGCTGGCGACCCCACCCCAGTAGTACTCACCGACGCTGCTCGGCACCCGGCTGGGGATCGGGTCGTCGACCACCGCGAAGCCGAGACCGAAGCCGACCCCGTCCAGGGTGGTCTCGGCGAAGCCGCCGGTGGACAGGGTGCCCAGGTCCTGACCCCCGGGCAGGTGGTTGCGGGTCATGAACCGCACCGTGCGCGACCCGAGCAGGCGGACGCCGTCCAACTCGCCGCCGCGCAGCAGGAGCTGGGTGAAGCGGTGGTAGTCGGCGGCGCTGGAGATCAGGCCGCCGCCGCCGGAGTGCAGCACGGGCTTGCGGTACGCGTGCGCGCCGAGTTGGTCGTAGCGGACGGCCTGGCCGCTGCGCGGGTCGGGTACGTAGAGCGCGGCCATCCGCTCGGCCTCGGCGCCCTCGACCCACCACCGGGTGTCGGTCATCCCCAGCGGGTCGAAGATCCGGTCGGCGAAGAACGCGTCGAGGCTCTGCCCGGAGACCACCTCGACCAGCCGGCCGAGCACGTCGGTGGCGACCGAGTAGCCCCAGGCGGTGCCGGGCTGGAACAGCAGCGGCAGCTCGCCGAAGGCCGCGCAGGCGCTGGCCAGGTCGACGTCCGCCGGTGGGAGGAGGTCGTAGCCGGCCGCCCGGTAGAGCCCGTCGACCACCGAGGTCTGCATGAAGCCGTACGTCAGGCCGGCGGTGTGGGTGAGCAGGTGCCAGACCCGGATCGGCTCAACGGCCGGCACGGTGTACGGCTTGAGCGTCGACCCCTTGGAGTAGACCCGCAGGTCGGCGAACTCCGGCAGCCAGTGGCTGATCTCGTCGGTCAGCTCGAACCGGCCCTCCTCCCACAGCATCATCGCCGCGACCGAGGTGACCGGCTTGGTCATCGAGTAGATCCGCCAGAGCGTGTCGGCCTCGACCGGAGCACCCGACTCCCGGTCGCGCAGCCCGTACGTCGAGGAGTGCGCCACCTCGCCACGGCGGGTGACCACCACCTGCCAGCCGGCCAGCCGACCGTCGTCGACGTACGCGCCGAAGTGCTCGTCGATCCGCGCCAGCCGCGCCGGGTCGAAGCCGATCTGATCCGGGTCCTTGCTCCGCGCCACGCTCACGCCGCCGAAGGTACTCGCCAGTACGCCCGTACCGGAAGGGGCGGTGACCCACCGGTCGCGCCCGCGACGTGTGGTCGGTACTAGCCTGACCGGATGCCGGAGTTGACCGAGGACGTGACCTTTCGCCACGACGACTGGTACGGCGAGGAGCTCACCGACCGGCACTTCGTGAACTGCGAGTTCTTCCACGTGGACCTGACCGAGGCGGTGAGCCGCGGCGCGGTGTTCACCGGCTGCACGTTCGGCAACGTGCTGTTCAACTCCTCGCGGCACGTCGACTCCGCCTTCACCCGCTGCACCTTCAAGCGGTGCAATTTCTTCGAGGCCGAGTTCACCGGCTGCAAGCTGGTCGGCAGCGTCTTCGCCCAGTGCGACCTGCGTCCGCTGGCGGTGGCCGGCGGCGACTGGTCCTTCGTCGCGCTGCCCGGCGCGGATCTGCGCGGCGTCCGGCTGACCGACGTACGGATGCGCGAGGTCGACCTGACCCGCGCCAACCTGACCGACGCCACGGTGACCGGCGTCGACCTCTCCGGCGCGCAGCTGACCGGCGTCCGGTTCGGCGGGGCCGACCTGCGCGGCAGCGACCTGACCGCGCTCGACCCGACGGTCGTGGAGCGGGCCGGCGCGATCGTCGACGCCCAGCAGGCTCTGGTCATCGCACAGGCGCTCGGCTTCCAGATCGGTTGACCCGAGAGGCGTCCAGGAGCGGTCGATGTCTCCGTCGGAGCGGTCCCGGTCGTCCGATACGGTCCGGTGGCGGCTGGACACGCCCACCCGTCCGGATCTAGCGTGTCGACCACGCCGGTGCACACGTGAGACGGCCCACAGTGGATTGTGTGATCCGCGATGGCCGATGGCGGCCGGGCGGCGAAGTTGGAGGGGTCGGTGGCGGACGAAGACCGCACGCGGACGGATTCGCGGGCCGGGGATGGGCCGCCCGACGCGCCGGCGACGCACCGGCTGCGCGCCGTGACCGCCGGGCAGACCCGTAGCGCACTGCGGCGGATCGCCCGTTCCCGGCGGCGTCGACGCTGGGCGGTGGAGGGGCTCGCCGTGCTCGTCTGCCTGGTGGCGCTCGTCTCGTACTTCGGCACACGGTCCGGTTCGGAGCCCGGCGACGACCAGGCCCGGGTTCCCGGGATACCCGCCGGGGCCGCCCGGCCCAGTGGGCCTCCCGGCGCCGAGGGGCGTACCGGGGATGCCGGTCCGGCGCTGCCCGGCCTGCGACCCCGGCAGCGCACCCCCTCACCCGAGCCGACCCCGTCGGCCAGTTCGCCGGCCGTGCCACCGCCGGCATCGACCGCGCCGACGCTGTCGCTGAGCCGCGGCGAGGTGCCCGCCGAGGTGGACCTGACGGCCGCGGGCACCCGGGACTGGATGCACTGGGGGCTGCACGGCACGTCGACGGTCCGCAAGCGGTCCGGTTCCGGGGAGATCGTCGATGGTGGCGGCTCCGGCGCCCGGGTCGGCTGGGACGGCAACCAGGAGGTCTTCAGCTGGCGCGACGGCACGTCGGAGCGGTCGGTGCGCGGCACCTCCACCGGGGTCTACACCTGTGGCGCCCGCAACGGGTTCACTCTCGAGGTCGCCGGCAGCGGCGAACTGCGCACGGTGCAGCTCTACGTCGGGACCTGGATGGCCCGTGGCCGGCTGGACGCGCGGTTGTCCACCGGCGGGTCGACCAGCACGTTGCGGCTGGAAGACCCGTACACCAGCCAGAGTGCCCAGGTCACCGTGCGGTTCCTGGTGCCCAAGGGCGCCCGGCTGCTGCTGAGCTGGACGGTCGAGAAGGCCTTCACCCGGCACTGCGGCAACGTCGGCCTCCAGGCCGTGGCGGTGCGCTGACCAGCTATCGGCTGAGGGTCGGGACAGTTTGTCCGTCGCGTACGGTCGAGGACGCCGTAACTTTCTGCTGTCCCCGTCCGACCTTCCAGTGTGGAGGCAGCTCAGATGAGCAGCAGTACCGCCCACCGCGTCCGTACCGTCGCTCCGTCCGGCGTCGGTGAAACGCCCGGCGAGGTGCTCCGCGACATCCCCCTGCCGCCGTACGTGACGGGCGAGGACGCCCAGTTCGCGGTGCGGGCGGTGGTCGTGCACGCACCCCGGCGGTGGTCCGGCGGCGTGGTCTGCCGCAACGACGCCAGCCCGCACCCGTGTCGACTCCACCGCTGGGGCACCCGGGTGCTGGCGCTGCGTGGACTGCGGGCCGCCGAGATCGCCGCGCTCATCGAGCGCGGCGACCCGACCGCCGTGGTACCCCCGCCGAACCGCCCGGCCTGAACCGGTGGCGGGGCGCACGATCAGCAGGTGATCGGCTTGACCCAGGAACACTCCACGCCCTCCGGGGTCCGCGGGGTGTCGGGCACCGTCGGCGGCGCCACCCGCGCCGTGGTCGCGCCATCTTCGCGGTACGCGGCCAGCGCCACGGCGATCTGATCCTCCAGCGGCTTGACCGACGCGGTCAGGTAGTTGTTCAGCAGGATCGAGAACGCCAACTGCCGGCCGTCGGCGGTGGTCACGTAGCCGGAGAGGCCGGAGACGCCGGTCAGACTGCCGGTCTTGGCGTGCACGTTGCCCGCCGCCGGGGTGCCGGCCATCCGGCTGCGCAGTGTGCCGCCGACGAACCGTTCGGGCTGCCCGGCGATCGGTAGCGCCGCGTACCAGGTGGCGAACCAGGGTTCGGCCCGCACGGCGGCCAGCAGGTCGACGAACTCGCCGGCCGGGACGAGATTGCGTCGGGACAGCCCGGACCCGTCGCGCTGGCGCAGAATGCCGGTGTCCATCCCGGTGTCGGCGACGTACTCGCTGATCGCGGTCAGCCCGGCGGACCAGGTGCCCGAGCCGGAGAGCACCCGGCCGATCTCCTTGGTCAACACCTCGGCGTGGCCGTTGTTGCTGAGCTTGAGGAATGGCGTCATGAGCGCACCGAGGTTCATCGAGTCGTGCCGGGCCACCGGCTCGGCCGCCTCCGGGGTGGCCTCGCCGCTCACGGTCCGGCCGAGCACGCGTACGCCGTGCCGGCGCAGCGCCGCCCGGAACACGTCGGCCGCGTAGCCGGTGGGCTCCCAGACGGTCACCCAGTCGCTGGCCTGCTCGTCGCCGACCGCGATCTGCCCGGTCACCACGACGGTGTTGCTGCCGTGCTCCCGCTCGATCGAGATCGAGGTCTCGCCCTCGGCGACCGTCTCGGCACGGTTGTCGATTCGGACGTACCCGGTGGCCGGGGTGGTGCTGACCACCGGCGGGGCACCGGCACGGTCGGCCGGGGCGGCGTGCACGATCACGGTGCCCGCGTCGTAGTCGGTGTCCGGCGCGACGGTCAGCGCCGAGACCTCGGCGGCGTAGTAGTAGGGCTCGTCGTCCCAGGTCCAGTCCGGGCCGAGCCGGGTGTGGTCGTAGCGGGTGTCGTCGGCCACCAGGTTGCCGGTGACCACCCGGATGCCGTTGGCCGCGACCTGCGCGGCGAGCGCGTCGTAGTCGGCCGCGAGCATGGTCGGATCGCCACCGCCGCGCAGGTAGAGGTTGCCGGAGAGCAGCCCGGCGCGGCGCTTGCCGGTGGTCCGCACGTCGGTGCTGAACCGGTGCCCCGGGCCGAGCAGTTCCAGGGCTGCGGTCGAGGTCAGCAACTTGGTGTTGGAGGCCGGGACAAGCCTGCGGTCCCCGTTGCGGTCGTACAGGGTCTCACCCGTGCCGGTGTCGACCACGACCACCGAGGTCTGCGCACCGGCCAGCCGGGTGTCGGCGAGGATCGTGTCGATGGTGGCGTGCAGTCGGGTCGTCGCGGGGGTGGGCGACTCGGCGGTGGCGCCGGGCGCGGCGGCGGTGGCCGCGGTGGCGACCAGCGCGAGCAGCGCGAGGGCCCGCGGGAAGTGACGACGATGCATGGGCTGATGCTGCCACGAAGGTATTCGCCAGAGAAGGACCTCGGACGAAGCTTATTGCCGTTCGTGTTACGTCGGGCGACCGACCGACTTGTCGTGCCCGCCCCAGTAGTGCCGCTGCGCTCCCATAATCAGCGGTGCCACCAGAGCGGCCAGCGCCCCGCCGAGCAGCGGAAAGACGATGAACACCCAGAGCTGGCGCAGCGCCGTTCCGCCCTCGAAGACGGCCGGGCCGAACGCGCGGGCCGGGTTGACGGCCGCGCCGTCCAGCGTCACTCCGACCAGCTGGGTCACGGCGAGGGCCAGCCCGATCGCCACTCCGGCGATGCCCGGATTCTCGCTGCGGCTGGTCACCACGAGGACGACCAGCACGAAGAGGAAGGTCAGGACGATCTCCAGTACGGCAGCGCCGCCCCGGTTGATGTGTGCGCCGTACCCGTTCGCGCCCAGCGCCCCGGTCTGGTCCGCCACGTCACCCCAGCGGGTCAGCGCCCAGAGCAGGAAGCTGGCCACGGTCGCGCCGGCGAACTGTGCGATCCAGTAGGCCACCGCGCCGATCACCGAGATCTTTCCGGAGAGCAGCACACCGAGCGTCACCGCCGGGTTGACGTGGCTGCCGGAGAGCGGGCCGATCGTGTAGACCAGGGCGAGCAGGACGAATCCGAAGGCAAGCGCGACGACCACCACGCCGCCCTGGACCCGCGCCGCGACGGCGGCGCCCACACCGAAGAAGACCAACAGCAGGGTGCCGAGGAACTCGGCTGCGGCACGACGGGCATCTTCCATGATTCTCACCGTACGGACGATCCCGGCCGCACGCTGCGGAAATGCGAGCTGTGAGCGGGGCGACGGTCGGCAGAGGGCAGAGCCGCGACACTCCCGACGTTGCACCCGGTGTGCACCCCCACTCCGCCGACGTCGTGGTGATCGGAGCCGGCCAGGCCGGCCTGAGCGCCGGCTATCACCTACGCCGCACCGGTTTCGCCCCGGGTACCGGCTTCGTCATCCTCGACGGCGACGACGGGCCTGGTGGGGCGTGGCAGCACCGCTGGCCCACGCTGCGGCTGGACCGGGTGCACGGTATCCACGACCTCCCGGGGCTGCCCTTCCCGCCCGCCGATGCACAGCGGCCGGCAGCCGAGCAGGTCAGCGCCTACTTCGCCACGTACGAGCGGACGTTCGACCTGCCGATCCGGCGGCCGGTACGGGTCCGCGCGGTGCGCTCCCGCCCGGACGGCCGCCTGGACGTACACACCGACCACGACCGGTGGACCGCCCGCGCCCTGATCAACGCGACCGGTACGTGGACCAGGCCGTTCTGGCCGCACTACCCGGGCCGGTCGTCCTTCCGGGGCCGGCAGTTGCACACCGCCGACTACCGCGGGCCGCAGGAGTTCGCCGGCCGGCGGGTGGTGGTGGTCGGCGGCGGCACGTCGGCCGTGCAGTTGCTCGCCGAGGTGTCCACCGTCGCGGCCGCCACCACCTGGGTGACCCGTCGGGAGCCGCGCTTCCAGGAGGAGTTCGGCCCCGAGCTGGGCCGGGCCGCGGTGGCCCGGGTGGACGAGGCCGTACGCGCCGGACGCCCGCCGGGCAGCGTGGTGGGCGTGACCGGGCTGGTCCTCACCCCGGAGGTGCGCGAGCTACGCGAGCGTGGACTGCTCAACCGGCTACCCGTCTTCGACCGGATCACGCCCGACGGGGTGGCCTGGGCGGACGGGCGGTTCGTGCCGGCGGACGTGATCCTCTGGTGCACGGGCTTCCGGGCCGCACTCGACCACCTCGCCCCGCTGGGGCTGCGCGGTCCGGGTGGCGGTATCACGATGGACGGCACCCGCGTCGCCGCCGACGAGCGGATCCACCTGATCGGGTACGGCCCCTCGGCGAGCACGATCGGTGCCAACCGGGCCGGCCGCACGGCGGTCACCGAGATCCGTGCGCTTCTCGTGCCGGCCGCCGCTCTCGACTGATCCGGCTCTATTTGACGGATCGCCGGGCAGCGGGCAACGTGGGTGGTGACGGGGCCTGCCAGCTGCCCCGATGCGACGGCGACGACCGTTCGCCTCTCCTGTCGCCTCCCGCGTGTGCTCGTACGCGGACCGACTGTCCGGTCTGTGCGGTAACCGAGCGCGAGCCGAGAATCCACGAGGAGTTCCGCCAATGCTCACCATGACCGACAACGCCGTGCTCGTCATCCGTGACCTCGCCACCCAGCAGGACGTCGCCGAGGACGGTGGGGTGCGGATCGCCGCCGACGCGCAGGCCGGCTCACTCACCGTGGAACTGGTCCCCGAGCCGGTGCAGGGCGACCGCGTGGTCGACAACCAGGGCGCCCGGATCTTCCTCGACGAGGACGCTGCCGCGCTGCTCGGCGACGCCTCGGTGGACGCCACCGTCGACGACGAGGGCATCGTCCAGTTCGGCTTCACCGAGAAGGAGTAGGGCGGCGCGAAAATCGGCTGCCGACCATCGGCCTGATCACTACGATCGCCCGATGCCCTCGCCGACCCACCGCTACCGCTCCGACGACGAGGACAGCGCCCGCTGGGCCGGTTTTCCGTTCCGCGCCGGCGACATCGTGATCAGCACCCGGTCCAAGAGCGGCACCACCTGGATGCAGATGATCTGCGCGCTGCTCGTGCTGGGCACGCCGGCGCTGCCGGCGCCGCTGACCGAGCTGTCGCCGTGGCTGGACTGGCTGGTCGAGCCACGGGACGAGGTGTACCGCCGGCTTGCCGCCCAGCCGCATCGCCGCTTCATCAAGACGCACACCCCGCTCGACGGTGTGCCGCTCGACCCCCGGGTGCACTACGTGGTGGTGGCCCGGCACCCGCTGGACATGGCGGTCTCCCTCTATCACCAGGCCGGCAACCTCAACCGGGACCGCCTCCGTGAACTCGCCGGCCAGCCCGTCCCGGCGGGTCCGCCGCGAGCGCGGCAGCCGCTGGAGCAGTGGCTGCCGAGCTGGGTCGACCACGAGGTGGATCCGCGCGCCGAGCTGGACTCGCTGCCGGGGGTGCTGTGGCACCTCGGCGACGCCTGGGCCCGGCGGCACGAACCGAACGTCGAGCTGGTGCACTACGACGACCTGCGGGCCGACCTGGGCGGGCAGATGCGCCGGCTCGCCGACCGGTGGGGTATCGAGGTGCCCACCGAGCGCTGGCCCGAACTGGTGGAGGCGGCCACGTTCGGCCGGATGAAGGAGCGCGCCGACCAGCTCGCTCCGGACCGGCTCGGCGTGCTGCTCGACCGCCAGGCGTTCTTCCGTCGGGGCGGCTCGGGCCAGGGGCGGGACCTGCTGGACGCCGCCGGCCTGGCTCGCTACCAGGACCGGGTGGCGGCGCTCGCACCGCCGGATCTGCTGGCCTGGCTGCACCGCGACGCCTGAGTCGCAAACGGGTACGCACACGAGCGCGCGGCGCCGCTTCGACCGTGGTCGGAACGTCGCCGCGCTCGGCCGTCTCCCACCACCGCAGCCGTTCGGCGGTACGCCAGCGGGGACCTGGCTCGACCGGCCGTATCCGCCGGTCAGCTTTGACGATCCCCGGCTGGTGTGGATCCAAACCTGGTGAGCGTGGGGAATTCCACCATTCGCGAGTCCCGGCGTGGCGCGCGGCCGAACGGGGTATGAGCGAGCAATGGAGCATTTCACGATCGCGACCGTTGCCGAAGAGAGCCCGGACTTCCGGCGGGTGCTGTGGACCGGGGAGCACACCCAGCTGGTCATCATGACCATCCCGCCGGACGGCGAGATCGGCCAGGAGGTGCACGAGGTCGACCAGATCCTGACCTTCGTGAGCGGCACCGGCGAGGCCCGGGTCGCCGGCAACAAGCGCAAGGTCGTCGCGGGCGACCTGGTCGTCGTGCCGTCCGGCACGAAGCACAACTTCGTCAACACCGGCCCGAACCCGCTGGTGCTCTACACCGTGTACGGCCCGCCGGAGCACGCCGACAAGGCGGTGCACCGGACCAAGGAGGAGGCCGACGCGGCGGAGGAGGCCGGCAAGGACGAGCCGCCCACCTCGTGACGGGAGCGGCGACGGTCTGATCCGGGCCGATCCGGGTAACCGCGGCGGGTGCAGCAGCAGCCGGCGATCTCCGATTACGGGTTTCTCTCGGACTCTCGCTCGGGTGCTCTGGTCGGGCGGGACGGCTCGATCGACTGGTGGTGTCCGCACCGGTTCGACGGCGCATCGGTGTTCGGACGGCTCCTCGACCCGGCCGCCGGGCACTTCCAGGTGGCCCCGGTCGGCGTTGGCGGACCGGGGCACCGGGTGGAGCGCGCGTACCGGCCGGACACCCTGGTGCTGCGTACGGTGCACCACACGCCGCAGGGCAGCGTGGCGGTCACCGACGCGCTCGCGGCGGAGACGGGTGCCCGCGCCCACGAGCTGGGCGTGAACTCACCCGCCGTGCTGATCCGGGTGGTCGAGGGGTTGTCCGGGCGGGTCCGGATGGCGCTGGACTTCGTACCCCGACCGGAGTACGGCCTGCTCACTCCGTACCTGCACGAACAGCCGGGCGGCGGAGTGGTGGCCCGGGCCGGCCCGGCGGTGCTGGTGCTGCGCGCCGCGGACCTGCCGCTGCGGGCCGGCCGGGACCGGGTGACCCACGAGTTCGAGGTCTCCGCCGGCCAGGTGCTCGGGATGGACGTGGCGTTCGGCGAGACGTACGGCGACCCGCCGGCACGGCTGGAGCCGGTGGTCGCGCTCGCCGAGACGACACAGGCGTGGGAGGCGTACCGGGAGACGCACGGGTACTCCGGTCGGTACCCCGAGCTGGTCCGGCACAGCACGACTGTGCTGACCGGCCTGACGTACGCCCGCAGCGGCGCGGTCGCCGCCGCGCTGACCACGTCGTTGCCGGAGCGGATCGGTGGCGACCGCAACTACGACTACCGCTACTCCTGGCTGCGCGACTTCTCGATGACCATGCGCGCGCTCTGGGTGGCGGCCTGCCCGACCGAGGCATCCCGGCTGTTCGCCTGGGTGGCCCGTTCGATCGGGCGGATCGGCGACGACCCGGTGCCGGTGCTGTTCGGGCTGGAGGGCGAGCGCGACCTCAGCGAGCACCACTGCACACACCTGCGCGGCTACGCCGACAGCCGGCCGGTCCGGATCGGCAACGACGCCTGGCGGCAGCGGCAGCTCGACGTGCCGGGGGAGGTGATCTCGGCGGTCTATCGGCTGCGCGACTATCTGGGCGCGACGTTCGACACGGAGCTGCGCGAGATGGTGCTCGGGCTCACCGAGCAGGTGGCCTCGACGTGGCACCTGCCGGACCGGGGCATGTGGGAGACCCGGGACACCGAACGGCACTACCTGTCCTCCAAGGTGCTCTGCTGGGTGACGATGGACCGGGCGGTACGGCTCGCCGACCGGCTCGGTACGCAGGCCGACCCGCGTCGCTGGGCGCGGGTCCGCGACGAGATCCGCGAGGTGGTGCTCCGCGAGGGGTGGAACGAACGGATCGGGGCGTTCACCGGCGCGTTCGGCTCGCCCGAGCTGGACGCGTCGGCCCTCTTCCTGCCGGTGGCGCACTTCCTGCCGGCCACCGACCCCCGGATGCGCTCGACGATCGCGATGGTGGAGCGGGAGTTGGGCACCGAGAGCGGGCTGCTGCGGCGCTGGACGACCGACCCGGCCGGCTTCCTGCTGTGCTCGTTCTGGCTGGTGGAGTGCCTGGTGATGACCGGTGAGCAGCGGCGGGCGCAGGAGCTGTTCGAGCGCGTGGTGGGCAACGCCAACGACGTGGGCCTGTTCAGTGAGCAGATCGACCTGACCACCGGGGCGCAGCTCGGCAACACCCCGCAGGCGCTGTCGCACATCGGCCTGATCAACGCGGCCTGGCGGCTGACCGAACCGGACAGCTTCTGAGCGTCCGGCGTGGTCTCAGGCCAGGACGGGTACGCCGGAGACGTCGACCGTGTCCGGGTATTTCAGGCCGGCGCCGGTGTTGAGCACCACCACCCGCTCACCGGCCCGGATCCAACCTCCGGCGCGCAGTTGCCGGGCGGCGGTCAGGCAGGCCGCCCCCTCCGGGCACAGCAGCAGCCCCTCCCGGGTGGCGAAGTCCCGCAGGTCGGTCAGGATGTCCGCGTCGTCGACGGCGACGGCGGTGCCGGCGGACTCCCGCAGCGCGGTCAGGACCAGTTCGTCACCGAGCGGCGAGGGCACGGTGATGCCGAACGCCACGGTGTGCGCGTCGACCCATGGGCGGGCACGGTCCTCTCCGGCGGCGAAGGCCCGCACGATCGGTGCGCAGCCGGTCGACTGCACCGCGACCAGCCGGGGCAGCTTGTCGCCGATCCAGCCCAGCTCGCGCAGCTCGTGCATCGCCTTGTGGATGCCGATCAGGCCGACCCCACCGCCGGTCGGATAGATGATCACGTCGGGCGTCTGCCAGCCGAGCTGCTCGACGATCTCGTACCCCATCGTCTTCTTGCCCTCGAGCCGGTAGGGCTCGCGCAGCGTGCCGGCGTCGAAGATCGTGCCGGACGACTCCGCGACCAGCTCGGCCACCCGCCGGCCGGCGTCGCTGATCAGCCCGTCGACCAGGCGCAGGTCGGCACCGGCGGCCACGCACTCGCGGCGGCAGATGCTCGGCGCGTCCAGCGGCATCACGATGGTGGCGCCCATCCCGGCCCGCGCCGCGTACGTCGCCCAGGCCGAACCGGCGTTGCCGTTGGTGGGCATGGCGATCCGCTTGACGCCCAGCTCGCGGGCCCGGCTCACGCCGACGGCCGCGCCGCGCGCCTTGAACGAGCCGGTCGGGATCAACCCCTCGTCCTTGACCATCAGGTCGGCGATGCCGATCTCCGCGCCGTAGGCCGGGGCGTGCAGCAGCGGCGTCCAGCCCTCGCCGAGCGTGGTGACGTGCCGCGGGTCGGCCACCGGCAGCAGCTCCCGGTAGCGCCACAGGTCGGCCGGACGCAGCCCAAAACGCTCCGGGGTGACCGCGTTCGCCACGGCGGGCAGGTCGTAGCGGGCCAGCACCGGGGAGCCGCACTCGCAGAGGTTCTGCAACTGGTCGGCGGCGTACTCCCGGCCGCAGCGCGGGCATTCCAGATGGGTCAGGTACACGTCGCTCCTCGCCGTCCGAACATTCGACGCTCAGCCGCTGCTCACGCCCGGTACGAAGGGCCTCGTCGCCGGCACCGGGGAACCACGGCGGAGTCTGCCAGTGCAATCCGGACAACACCAGCCCATCCGAGCAGTTCCCGGCGTTGCGCGTACGACGCACGAGTGTCCGGGTTCACTCAATGACCGGGCGCGCGGCGGGGTAGAACGGTCCTCATGGACCTCACCGACCAGCCCACCGTCCTGCTCCCGGGCGACGTGCGGATGCCCCTGCTCGGCTTCGGCACCTGGCAGGCCACCGGCCAGGCCGGTTACGACGCCGTGCTGGCCGCGCTCGACACCGGCTACCGGCACCTCGACACCGCCACCGTCTACGGCAACGAGCGGGAGGTCGGCCGGGCGCTCATGGAGAGCGGGCTGCGCCGGGAGGACGTCTTCATCACCACCAAGCTCCCGGCGGACCGGGTGGGTCGGGAACAGGAGACGCTCCAGGCCAGCCTGGAGGCGCTCGGCGTCGACCAGGTGGACCTCTGGCTGATCCACTGGCCGCCGTCCTCCCCGGGCGACAGCATCCCGCTGTGGCGGGAGTTGTTGGCCGCCCGGGACGAGAACCTCACCCGGGCGATCGGGGTCAGCAACTACAGCACCGCGCAGATCGACGAGCTGATCCAGTCGACCGAGGAGAACCCGGCGGTCAACCAGATCCGGTGGAGCCCGGCGCTGTACGACCGCCAGCGGCACGCCGAGCACCGGGACCGGGGCGTGGTGCTGGAGGGCTACAGCCCGTTCAAGGCCAGCGACCTCAGCGACCCGGTGTTGACCAGGATCGCCAGCGCGCACGGCGTCTCGCCGGCCCAGGTGGTGCTGCGCTGGCACATCGACCACGAGATCGTGGTGATCCCCAAGTCGGTGACCCCGGAGCGGATCAGCGCCAACTTCGACGTCTTCCAGTTCTCGCTGACGGCGGAGGAGATGCGCGACATCGACGCGCTCGGCGAGGTCTGACCCGTCGAATCTGCCAAATTCCTTCAGCTCGCGCATCGGCTGTGAAGGCTATCGACATCGACGCTCATGACGGTATACCGTCCCGGGCATCACGATCGTCGATCCGATCGAGCCGACGCCGCCCGCTGGAGGAGCGCCATGGCCACGTCACGATCCATCCGTCTACGCCGCCGGGGTTTGCTCGGCATCCCCGCCCTGGTCGCCGCCGCGCTGACCGTCGCCGTCCGGCCCGCGCCGGCGAGCGCCGCGCCGAAGGTCGAGTGCCTCGCCGACCTGCTCGGGGAGTCCTGATGGCCACCATTCCCTGGCTGGTGGACGTGCTGCGCGCGGCCGGGGTCCAGGTCGTCGTCGAAGGAGACTGGCTCAACCGGATGCGGCCGGGCTCCTTCGACCCGATCGGGGTGCTCTGGCACCACACCGCCTCGACCTCCAGCGCCAGCAATCCGCACCCGGCGCTCGGCATCTGCATCAACGGCCGGCCGGATCTGGCCGGCCCGCTCTGCCAGGCGCTCGTCGACTACAACGGCGTCTTCCACGTCATCTCGGCCGGCCGGTGCAACCACGCCGGAGCCAGCGGCGGAAGCGGACCGATCCCCGCCGGTGACGGCAACACCCTGATGATCGGGTGGGAGATCGACTACAACGGCGTCAACCAGGAGATGACCGCTGCGCAGTACAACGCCTCGATCGCCGCCACCGCCGCCGTGCTCACCCGGCTGGGCAGGGACAGCAGCTATGCCCGAGGGCACCGGGAGACCAGCACCAGCGGCAAGATCGACCCCTCGTTCATCGACCTGAACGTGATGCGGGCCGACGTGGCGGCGAAGATGGCCGGCGGGGGCACCGCCTGGTCCTCCATCGTGGACAACGCCACCGCCGGCCGGTTCACCGCGAGCGCCAACTGGGGCGTGTCGTCGTACTCCGGGCAGCGGTACGGCGCCGACTACCGGTACGCGGACCCGGTCGCGGCCAGCGACCCGGCCTGGTACAGGTTCAACGTGCCGGCCACCGGCAACTACCGGGTCGATGCCTGGTGGCCGGCGAACTCCGGCTACAACAGCGCCGCCCCGTACATCGTCGCCACCAGCACCGGCAACCAGACGGTCATCGTCGACCAGCGGGCCACCGGTGGCCAGTGGCGGGTCCTCGGCACGTTCACGCTGCCGGCCGGGGACGCCAACCGGGTGGCGGTCAGCCGCTGGAGCAACGGCACCGGCCTGGTCATCGCCGACGCCGTCCGGCTCACCCGGGTCTGACAACGCCGGCCCGCGCCCGACTGGGGACGGGCGCGGGCCGCCGCTGGGACGCCCGCGCAGGGGGCCGCCGAGGTGGCGGCACCCCTGCGACGGTCGAACGACCTGCCTCAGGCCCTTGCGCAGGAGACCCCGTTGAGCGCGAAGCTGGTCGGTGACGAGTAGGCCCCGCTCAGCGTGCCCTGATAGCCGAAGCTGGCCGTGCCGCCCGGGGCGAGCGTGCCGTTCCAGCCCAGGTTCCGCGCGGTCACGGCCGACCCGCTCTGGCTCACCGTGGCGTTCCACGCGCTGGTGACCTGCTGCCCGCTCGGCAGGCTGTAGGTCAGCGTCCACCCGTTGACCGTGCTGGTCCCGGTGTTGGTGACCTGGACGTCGGCGGTGAAGCCGTTGTTCCACGAGTTGGGCGTGTACTTCACCGCGCACCCGGTGCCGCTCGGCGGCGGGGTGGTCGGCGGCGGGTCGGTCGGGGGCGGGGTGCCGCCGCCGTTGACCGAGGCCGAGAAGGAGGTCACCGCCAGGCCCGCGCCCCCCTGCCAGGGCTCGAAGCCGGCCTGGATGCTGGTCAGGTACCAGGAGTTGGTGATCGCGCCGCGGCTGCGTACGTCGGCGATGAAGTCCAGCACGCTGAAGTTCAGGCTGGGGATCGGCGACGGCGCGACGTAGGAGATGACGTTGTTGGCACCGTTGCTGCCCCGCCAGACCTCCCACGTCCGGCCGGCCAGGGTGGTCGTGCCGACCGGCGAACCGATGGGCTGGATCGAGCCCTGCCGGTTGAGCCAGATCATGATCTCCATCTGGTTCACCCCGTCCCGCCGGGGTGTCGGGTCGAGCCAGATGTCGTACGAGGCGTTGTAGGTCGCGCCGCTGACGTACCGGTAGCTGATGCTGCTGGTGGCGCTGCTGATCTGGCTCACCTGGATCGGCAGGTTCGTGCCGGGGGAGCAGTTGGTGTAGTGACAACCGAAGAACACCGAGGGGTACGCCGTCGGTGCGCCGTTGGTGGGGTTGCTGCCGTTCTGGGTGGTGATCTCGAAGCCCGTGCCGGTGACGTTGATGCACTGCTGGGCGCTGGTGCCCCAGCGGTTGTTCTGCACCACGTACCTGCTCTGGATGACGGTCGAGCCGTACTGCTCGCAGATCTGGGTGTCGGCCGAGGCGCTGCCGCCGAGGGCCACGGCGACGAGCGAGCCGCTGAGCAACAGGCCGGCGGTGGCCAGTGCCCGAAGTGGACGTTTCATGACGCTCCTTGACTGGGGCGCGGGTGGCGCCGAAACGGGTCGGGGCAGGTGCGGGAGCGCTCCCACGCTCAACGACACATTTACATCTTTGAAACTCGTGCGCAACCGTACGTGTCAAACTGGTGAAATGTGACGATTGCCACGGCACCGCCGGACGGTCGTCAGTGGACGTCCAGCTAAGCGGCGCGGGCCGCCGAGGAGAGGGCCGGCGCGGGCCGATCGGCCCTGGTGTGCGCCAATTGCGCCGAGTAGTGTCTTGCCTCCAACGCGTACCGAAATCCCCCTCCGGAGGCGTACACCACCATGGGTGGCTCCCCGCTGCGCATCCTCGTCGTCGGCGCGGGCATCGCCGGTCTGGCGGTGGCTCGGGCGCTGCGCCTGGTGGGCTTCCGGCCGGACGTCACGGACAAGCTGCCACCGGGGGAGTCCACCGAGACCGGCCTCTACCTGCCGGGCAACGCCGCCCGCGCACTGCGCCGGCTGGACCTGCACGACCCGGTCCGCCCGCTCGGGCAGGTGATCCGCCGGCAGCGGTTCTTCGACGCCGCCGGGGCACCGCTCTGCGAGGTCGACCTCGACACCCTCTGGGCGGACGTCGGCGAATGCCGGGCGCTGCCCCGGGCGGAGTTGCACCGCGTACTGCTCACCGGGGCCGGCGGCGCCGTCCGACACGGCGCCGAGGTCCGCACCCTGGAGCTGCTGCCGGGTGGTGTCGGCGTCACCTTCACCGACGGCACCAGCACCGAGTACGACCTGGTCGTCGGTGCCGACGGGCCGCGCTCCTCGGTCCGCGCGCTGGCCTCGCTCGGTGGGCCGCCCCGCCCGGTCGGGCAGGTGGTCTACCGGGCCGTGCTGCGCGACGGTCCGCCGCTCACCGAGTGGACCGCCCTGCTCGGCCAGCGCTCCGGGTTCCTGATGGTGCCGATCGGCGCGGGTCGGCTGCACATCTACGCGGACGAGGCCGGCACCGAGGAGCCCGCCGACCCACTGGCCCGGCTGCGCGAGCTGTTCGCCGACTACCGCGGCCCGGTGCCCGAGGTGCTGGCGATGCTCGACCAGGTGCACGTCGGGATCACCGACGAGGTGGAGTTGGGTCGCTGGTCCCGGGGGCGGGTGCTGCTGGTCGGTGACGCCGCGCACGCCACCGCGCCGACGCTGTCCCAGGGCGCGGCGATGGCGCTGGAGGACGCCGTGGTGCTGGCCGAGTCGTTGAAGGCCGCCGGCAGCGTGGAGGCGGCCCTGGTGGCGTACGAGAGTCGCCGCCGGCCGCGTACCCGATGGGTGCGGGACCGGACCCGCGACCGCAACCGGACCCGGGACGTGCCGCCGGCGCTGCGCGACCCGCTGCTGCGCGGACGCGGCGGCCGGATCTTCGGGGAGCACTACCGGCTGCTGGTCGGCCCGCTGTAGATCGCGTCCCGCCACCCCACGCGGCGCTGCGACCTGCCGGGGACTATCCTCCTTGCGGATGACGGCCCGCCGATAACCAGCGTGTGCCGAGCGGGACAACCGAGAACCGGAGGCCACTCGTGACCACCGTCGCACCCAAGCCGGTCGTGACCCGGCCCTGGCCGGTCCGGGAGCCGGTCAAGGGGTCGGCCATCGCGCGGCTGCTGCGTACCACGGACGCGAAGCAGATCGGGATCATGTACATGGTCACCGCGTTCGCGTTCTTCATGATCGGTGGCCTGATGGCCCTGATCATGCGGGCCGAGCTGGCCCGGCCAGGGCTGCAGTTCCTGTCGCCCGAGCAGTACAACCAGCTCTTCACCATGCACGGCACGATCATGCTGCTGTTCTTCGCGACGCCGATCGTGTTCGCCTTCGCGAACTACATCGTGCCGATCCAGATCGGCGCGCCCGACGTCTCCTTCCCGCGGCTGAACAGCTTCGCCTACTGGCTGTACCTGTTCGGCGGCACGATGGCGACCGCCGGGTTCATCACCCCGGGTGGTGCCGCTGACTTCGGCTGGTTCGCGTACGCGCCGCTGAGCAGCGTCGAGCACTCGCCCGGCGTCGGCGCCAACATGTGGATCATGGGTCTGGCCATCTCCGGCCTGGGCACCATCCTCGGCGCCGTGAACATGATCACCACGGTGCTGACGCTGCGCGCGCCCGGTATGACCATGTTCCGGATGCCGATCTTCACGTGGAACATCCTGGTCACCAGCCTGCTGGTGATCCTGGTCTTCCCGCTGTTGGCCGCCGCGCTGTTCGCACTCGCCGCCGACCGCATCGTCGGCGCGCACGTGTACGACCCGGCGACCGGTGGGCCGATGCTCTGGCAGCACCTGTTCTGGTTCTTCGGGCACCCCGAGGTCTATATCGTCGCGCTGCCGTTCTTCGGCATCATCAGCGAGGTCATCCCGGTCTTCTCCCGCAAGCCGATCTTCGGTTACAAGGGTCTGGTCGCCGCGACCGTCGCGATCGCCGCGCTCTCCATGAGCGTCTGGGCGCACCACATGTTCGCCACCGGCCAGGTGCTGCTGCCGTTCTTCAGCTTCCTGAGCTACCTGATCGCCGTGCCCACCGGCATGAAGTTCTTCAACTGGATCGGCACCATGTGGCGGGGCCAGATCAGCTTCGAGACGCCCATGCTCTGGGCGGTCGGCTTCCTGGTCACCTTCCTCTTCGGTGGTCTCACCGGTGTGCTGCTGGCCAGCCCGCCGATCGACTTCCACGTGTCCGACTCGTACTTCGTGGTGGCGCACTTCCACTACGTGCTCTTCGGCACCATCGTGTTCGCGGTCTTCGCCGGCATCTACTTCTGGTTCCCCAAGATGTTCGGCCGGATGCTCGACGAGCGCCTGGGCAAGGTGCACTTCTGGCTCACCATGATCGGGTTCCACACCACCTTCCTGGTGCAGCACTGGCTCGGTAACGAGGGCATGCCCCGCCGGTACGCCGACTACCTGCCCGGTGACGGCTTCACCACGCTGAACACGATCTCCACGATCGGCGCGTTCATCACCGGTATCTCCACGCTGCCGTTCATCTACAACTGCTGGAAGTCGTACAAGACCGGCCCGGTCGTCGAGGTCAACGACCCCTGGGGCCACGGCAACTCGCTGGAGTGGGCGACCAGCAGCCCGCCGCCGCTGCGCAACTTCGACCGGATGCCGCGGATCCGCTCCGAGCGGCCGGCGTTCGACGCGAAGTTCCCGGAGCTGGCCGCGGGCGGCCAGAGCCTGGCCGGCCCGCCGGAGGGTGGCGCCAAGCTGCTCACCAGCGAGGCGGACGGCGGTGCCAGCTACCGCGAGGACGTCGCCAGCGACATCGATCGGCACTGACGCCCAGCTCCACAGCCGTACGACGGGCGCCGCCCCTGGGATCACCGGGAGCGGCGCCCGTCGCCGTCGCCGTCTCCGGGGTGCCCGGTGGCCGGTGCCCGGTGCCCGGTGCCCGGTGGCCGGTGCCCGGTGCCCGGTGCCAGGTGCCCGACGCCAGGTGCGCGGCGCGGGATGCGGGGTGCGCGCCTGATCGCACGAGGTCAGCGATGCCGGGGTGTCCCGGCGGCCTGGACACCCCGACATCAGCGACTTGGAGTCGTTGACCGCCCAACGGCCGGGTCCGAGGCTGGAGCCCGACCCGGCTCAACTCGCCTGCCTGGCCTGGCTCGTTTGGCCGGCGGAGGGCACCCGTCCTCTTGAGCGGTATACCTGTGAGGCATAAATATGACTCACAGGTATACCGCTCTTCCTGGACATGCCGACCCGGCGGGGTGGCGGGCCGTTCGTGCCGGGGCGAGGTTGCGGGCAACATTCGCGGGGCGGGGCGGGGCGGGGCGCGGCAGTGCGGCGCGGGGCAGTGCGGCGCGGGGCAGTGCGGCGCGGGGCAGTGCGGCGCGGGGCAGGGCAGGGCAGGCAGGGCAGGGCAGGGCAGGGCAGGCAGGGCAGACAGGGCGGGCAGGGCAGGGCAGGCAGGGCAGGGCAGGCAGGGCAGGGGGCTCGGACAGGTCAGTGGGCGGCGGGGGCGAGGTCGGCGTCGGTGCGTGCCGATTCGGCCGCCGCGGCAGTCCGGCGGCGGCGCAGCTCGATCGGGAGCACCACCAGGGTGACCAGTGCGCCGAGCGCACCGGTCACCACGAAGCCCCACAGCGGTGCACGGGCGTCGATCACCGCGCCGGCGAGCGGCGCTCCGACCGCGATGCCGACGGTGACGGCCGAGCCGTGCAGGCCCATCGCCTCACCGCGTACCTCGGCTGGTGCCAGCCGGCTGACCGCGTCGGCGGTGGCCGCGAGGGTCGGTGCGCAGAGCGCCCCCGCCGGGACCAGCGCCAGGCTGAGCAGCCACCAGTGTGCGCCGCCCAGGCCGACCGGAATGGTGCAGAGGCCGAGGGCCGCGGTCAGCATCAGCGGGGACAGCGGGCGGTGCACGGCGCCGTAGGCGAAGCCACCGAGCAGGGAGGCGACCGCCCACATGGCCAGCACGACGCCGGTCCAACCGACCTCGCCGCTGGCCCGGAGCACGGCGACCACCGCCACGTCGGTGCCGCCGAGCACCAGGGTGGCGGCGGCGCTCACGGCCAGCACGGCGAGCATTCGGGGAGTCAGCCATTCCCGGCGGGGCACCTTACGACGTGGGCCGGCGGACTCCTCGGCGGCACGGATCGGCGGGTTGAGCAGCCACAGGGCAACCCCGGCGCCGACGATGCCGGCGCCGACCAGGTACATGGTGGTCCGGGCGGAGATCGCGGTGGCCAGCGCCACCGCCAGCGCCGGGCCGATCATGAACGACAGCTCGACCGACATCGAGTCCAGCGCGTACGCCGGTCGGCGTTGGGACTCCGGGACCAGCGCGGCGATCGACTGGCGGACCACCGAGAAGATGGGCAGGGCGAGCGCCCCGGCCACGAAGGCGGCCGGGAGCAGCAGCGGGTACGGCAGCGAGGGCGCGGTGACCCAGAACACCGCCTCGGCGATTCCGGTGAACATCAGGACCGGGCGCAGGCCACCCCGGTCCACCAGCCGGCCGATCAGCGGGCCGCCGATCGCGGAACCCACCGTGCTGGCCGCGCCGACCAGGCCGGCGGCCCCGTAGCTCCCGTCGAGGTCGAGCAACACGTGGAAGGTCAGCGTCACCCCGGTCGCGGTGAGCGGGATGCGGGCGAGGACGGCGACCAGCAGCAGCGACCGCAGGCCGGGTAGCGCGAGCGCCATCCGGTAAGGCTTCATGTTCATCTGGGTCCGTACCTCCGGCGACATCCTCGACCGGCGGCGGACCGATGGCCAACCAATTACCGCCTCATGCGGTCCTGATCACAGGCTCGCCGTGCAGCGTCACCCCGGCGCCGTCCATCGCCCGCAGTGCCACGTCGGTGGTCGCCGGAGCGACCGCGGCGGTCAGCTCCAGCAGCACGGTGGTGGCGAAGCCCTCCCGCGCGGCGTCCAGCGCGGTCGCCCGGATGCAGTGGTCGGTGGCGATGCCGACGACGTCGACCCGGTCGACGTCGTGCCGACGCAGCCAGTCGGCCAGGCACTCGCCGTCGTCCGCGTGCCCCTCGAAGCCGGAGTACGCCGCCGCGTGCTCACCCTTGTGGAAGATCGCCTCGACCCGTTCGGTGTCCAGGTGGGGGTGGAACTCGGAGCCGCTGGTGCCGACGACACAGTGCCGGGGCCAGGACTCCACGAAGTCCGGCGGATCGCCGAAGTGCGCGCCCGGGTCGACGTGGTAGTCCTTGGTGGCGACCACGTGCGCCCACCGCTCCGGCTCGGCGGCGAGCAGCCGGGAGATGCCGGTGGCCACGTCGGCACCGCCTCCGACGGCCAGCGAGCCGCCCTCGCAGAAGTCGTTCTGCACGTCCACGATGATCAGCGCGTTGGTCATCGGGCGCTCCTCCCCTTGTCACGGACGGACCCGCGGTACGGGCCCCGGCGGGCTCAGTCGGCGGGTACGACGGTGACCGGCACGGCCGGGTCGCCGGCGGAGAGCTTCAGGCCCTCCCACGGAATGGAGATCAGGCACTCGCGCAGGTGCTCACGCGACTCGTCGAGGGTGGGCAGGGCGACCGGGTCGCCGTCGACCACGTACGACCGCTGAAGCATTCGGTCGTTGGGCTGCCGGTCCGGTACGCCCTGCGGAACGATGATCTCCTCGGTGGCGGTGCCGGTCGGCTTGTGCCGGCGGACCGCGACCTTCCGGCCGCCGATGGTCGCCTTGTGCTCGGAGCGCTTCACCACCGGCCGCCCCTCGACCTCGACGAGCTTGTAGACCAGCCCGGCGGTGGGCGCTCCGGAGCCGGTGACCACGGCCGTTCCGGCGCCGTACATGTCCACCGGCTCGGCGGCCAGCGCGGCGATCGAGTACTCGTCCAGGTCACCGGAAACAATGATCTTGGTCTCGGTGGCGCCCAGCGAGTCCAGCAACTCCCGGGACTGCTGGGCGATCACCGCCAGATCGCCCGAGTCGATCCGTACGGCCCGCAGCTCCGGCCCGGCCACCGCGATCGCGTTGCGGATGCCCTGGCTGATGTCGTACGTGTCGACCAGCAGCGTGGTGTCCTTGCCCAGCGTGGCCACCTGCGACGCGAACGCGGCCCGCTCGTCGTCGTGCAGCAGGGTGAACGCGTGCGCCGCCGTACCCGCCGTGGGGATGCCGTAGCGCGCTCCGGCGGCGAGGTTGGAGGTGAACCGGAACCCGGCCAGGTACGCCGCCCGCGCCGCGGCCACCGCGGACTCCTCGTGTGCCCGACGTGATCCCATCTCGATCAGCGTCCGGCCCCGCGCCGCGGTCACCATCCGGGCCGCGGCGGCAGCCACCGCGCAGTCGTGGTTGAGCACGGAGAGCGCCAGCGTCTCCAGCACCACGCACTCGGCGAAGCCGCCGGAGACGGTGAGGATCGGCGAGTTGGGGAAGAACAGCTCACCCTCGGCGTACCCGTCGACGTCGCCGGTGAAGCGGTAGTCGGCGAGCCACGCCGCCGCCGCCTCGTCGACCACCCCGGTCCGACGTAGGAAGTCGACCTCCGCCGAATCGAAGCGGAAGTCGCGGATCAGCTCGATCAATCGGGCCGTGCCGGCGACCACGCCGTACCGGCGGCCGGTCGGCAGCCGACGGCTGAACACCTCGAAGACGCAGCGACGGTCGGCGGTGCCGTCCTTCAGCGCGGCGCTGACCATGGTCAGCTCGTAGTGGTCGGTCAGCAGCGCGGGGCCCAGGGTGCTCACCGCCCCAGCCTAAGGTTCAGCCCGCGTCGCCGCCTTCGTGCCCCGGGATCGACCGCAACGCGGCCCACAGCTCGGCCCGGCCGGTGACACCGAGCTTGGTGTAGATCCGCTGGAGGTGGTTCTCGACGGTGCGCGCGGAGAGGAAGAGTCGCTCGGCGATGGCCCGGCTGGACGCGCCGTGCGCGGCGAGTCGGGCCACCTGCCACTCTCGCTCGGTCAGCACCGGCGCCCCGGCGTTCAGCGCCGGCGTGCGGATCAGGTCGCAGCGGCCGAGCAGCCCGGCCAGGCGCTCCCGGGCCGCGGCTGCCGTCGACGGGTCCTGCCGGCGCAGTCGTTGCAGCGCCTGGGCGGTGGCCTCGGCCGCGTACACCGTCAGGTCCAGCGCGGCGTAGTCGTCGGCGGCCGCGAGCAGGCCCGTGGCGGAGTCGGTCGCGGCGGCCCGGGCGTGCCGGGCCAGCAGCGGCGGGAGCACCCCGTCGACCCGCTCGGACAGCTCGGCGAGCCGCTGCGCGACCGTGCGCCGCCCGCCGTCGGAGCAGGTGGGACCGACCGGCGCGCCGGCCTGGTCCAGCCGGACCAGGTCGTGCAGGACGTGCACCTCATGCCCGGCGAAGCCGTCCGCGCGGAGCCGGTCCGCCAGGTCGCTGAGCTGCTTGACCGCGCCCGGCAGGTCGCCCGACGCGGCGAGGACCGCACCGCGGGCCTGCTCCAGCCACGGGTAGAGCACCGCCATGCCCGGTGCGTGGGTGCGGTCCGCCTCGGCCATGGCCTCGGCCGCCTGCGTCGCGTCGCCGCGCAGCGCCGCCGCCTGCGCCCGCCCGGCCTGCGCCAGACCGGCGTAGACCCGGCTGGTGGCCAGCACCGCACAGGCGCCCAACGAGGTACGCATCGCCGCGTCGCTCTGCCCGCGCAGCCGTGCGGCGTACGCCTGGAGAATCGCCAGGTAGCCGGTGCCGAGCCGGAAGTCACCGGCGCCCGCGAGGTCGGCGAACTCGTCGGCCACGATCGCGTCGATCCCGGCCAGGTCGCCGGTGAGCATGAGTCGGGTGCCCCGGGCCAGCTCCAGGGCCAGTTGCAGGTACGGCATGTCGGTACGCCAGCTCGCCACGGCGGAGTGCACCTGGTTGATCGCCGTACCGCTGAGGCCCAGCTGGCCCTGTGCGGCCTGGAGGTAGGCGATCGTGCAGCGGGCCAGCTCGCGGGCGGCGACGCTGGCCGCCGGCCGGTCCAGAACGCCCTGGCTGAGCCGCACGGCGGTGGTCGTGTCCAGTCGGTGCAGGCGCATGACCGCCTCGAAGGCCTGCACCCGGGCGCGGTCGGCGGAGTCGCTGAGCTGCTCGACCCGGGCCGCGATCTCCTCCACCGTGGACTCCCGGCTCAGCCCCCAGTAGCTGACCATGCCGCGCACGGTGAGCCACCGGCAGAGCCGCCGGTCGTCGCCGGGTTCCGGGGGCACCGCGTCGAGTACGCCGATCGCCTCCTCCGGGCGGTCGGCGAACATCAGGATGGTGGCCAGCAGCTCCGCCGCGTCCGAGCCGCCGTCGGCGTTCAACGCCGCGCGGGCCAGCCGGGTCGCCAGCGGTACGTCGTATCGGGTGAACGCCTGCACCGCGGCGTCCAGCAGCAGCGCGCCGTCCTGGGCGGTGCCCGAGTCGAGTCGCCACACGGCCACCCGCAGCAGGTCGTCGCGGCGGCGCTTGCCGACCTGCTCCAGCAGTTCGGCGAGGTGGGCCTGGAGTCGGCGGGTACGGCTGACCGGGCAGCGGCGGCGCAACACCTCGCCGTAGAGCGGGTGGGCCAGCCGGACGTTGGTCCGCCGGTCGTGCTGCACCACGCTGATCAGCCCGCGTTCCTCGGCGATCTCCACGTCGGTCGAGTTGGCGGCCTGGTTGAGCAGGTGCAGGCCGAGGGGCTCGCCGAACGCGACCAGCTCGCCGACCAGGCGGACGCCGTCGGTGAGCTGCCCGACCCGGGTGTCGATCAGGTCGGTCAGGTTGGGCGCCAGCTCGAGGCGCCCGGTCCACTTCCAGATCCCGTACGTGCGCTTCAGCTCCTCGCTGCCGTTCGCCGCGTGCACCAGCTCGCGAAGCAGCAGCGGGTTGCCGGCGGAGAGCCGGCCGAGTCGATCGGAGGAGCCGGCGTCGACCGGGCCACCGAGGATCGCTACCAGGAGGCCGGCGGTCTCGGCCGGTTGCATCGGCGACAGCTCGACGTGCTCGACCAGGTCGTCGGTCCAGAGTGCCCGGATCGGCAGCGGGATCTGCTCGCCGTCGCGCAGCGTGCCGATCACGGTGGCGTTCTCGTCCCGGGCGACGAGGTGCACGAGCGCCGCCGAGGGCGGGTCGAGCAGGTGCGCGTCGTCGATGGCGAACACGATCCGTCGGCCGGCCGCCTGCTGGTGCAGTACGTCCAGCGCCCAGCGCAGGATGCCGGCGGGGGAGAGGCCCTGGGGCTGCTCGGCGGGCAGCACCTGCACCAGCCCGCCGAACGGCAGCGCGGCGGTGGTGGCGCTGGCCGCGATGGACCAGATCGCGTAGCGGTCGGTGGGCAGGGTGGAAACACACTCGCGCAGCAGCCGGCTCTTGCCGATGCCAGCGCTGCCGGTGAAGAAGAGCCCTCGACCGGCCTCGCCGGTCACCGCCGCCAGCAGGCGGTTGAGCTCGTCCGTACGGCCGACGAACTTCCATCGACTCATCGGGGCAGCATATCCATCGAAATACGTCGGCGCGCGCACCGTCACGCACCGAAGTTGAGTAATCTCGCGATTACCCGTGAGTATCTGAAGAGTTCCGCCAGGTCCCTCGCGCGCCCGTACTCTTCCGGAATCCGGGTACCTTCACCGGATTTTCCACGCGACCGGCCACCCCGGTCGCCTGCCCTGGGAGGCTGCCTGATGAAGCAGGGTCCTCTCCCCTCGGTCGACGCGCCGGACGACATGGCCGGCCCTACTGACCTGCCACGTTGCGGCCCGCTGCCCACCCAGGTCGGCGTGACCGGCCCCGCTCCGGACGAACCGCTCGGCGTGGTCGCCGTCGGCCCGGCCGGCGCCGAGCGGCGCGGCGTGCTCGCCACCCTGCTCGGGCTCGACCCGGTCATGCTCACCGTGCCGGCGGGCAGTTGGCTCGTGGTGCGACACGCCAAGGTGCCCACCCGGGCCGCGTTCGTGCCGGGCTACCGCAGACCACATTCCTACGGCGCCGACCGGGACGCCGCCGGCCCGGCGCTGGCACGTCCACCCCGGCGGGTCGAGCTGAGCGTGCCCGAGCCGCTGCTGCGGCACTTCAACCTGATCGACACACCGGACACCGGCGCGCTCGGCATGGCCGGGAGCCGGGTGCTGCTCGACTCGGTCGGCCGGGCCGGCGCGCTGCTCTTCGTGATCGCGGCCGACCAGGCGTTCACCGCCGCGGAGTTGAACCTGCTCGCCGAGGTCGCACCGGCCCCGGTGCAGGTCGTCTTCGCGGTGACCCCCGGTGCGGCGGGCTGGGCACCGGTGGCGGACGGCCCGGTGGCGGACGGCCCGGCGGCGACGGAGGACGCGGGGGCGTCCGTCTCGCAGGGGCAGGTGGATCCGGTCACGGTCACCGTGGAAGCGCACCGGGCGGTGCTGTTGGCCGCCGTGCCGGCGCTGGCCGGCGCGCGGTGGTTCCCGGTCGACGACGCCGACTCCGCGGCCGACCTGCGTCGAGCGCTGGTGAACTGGGCCGCGGGCGAGGTGTTGCAGCGGGGGAGCGCCGATCCGCCGGTGTTGCCGGGCCAGCACGACCGGGTGCCCGTGGTCGCCGACCCGGGGGACTGGTCCGAGCGGCTCGACCGGCAGACCCGCACCTGCGCTCAGCGGATCCGTCAGCACCTCGCCCTGGAGTTGGCGAACACCCACCTGCGGGCGGTCCAGGAGATCGTCTTCGGGGTCGGCTGCACCGGTCTTCCGGACCTGCTGGACCGGGAGATGGCAGCGCTGTCACTGTTGGCCACCGCGCAGTGCGACCACGCGGTGCGGGGCATCGTGGCCGACGCCGCGGCCCAGGTGCTCGGCTCGCCGGTGGCCGAGGGCGTACGCCGCAGGATCGCCACCGCCGTGGAGTTCGGCCTGACCGAGCACCGGGGAGGCCGCGACCTGGACCGGGTGCTGCTGATCACCAGCACGGCCGGGGTGGCCGAGTTGGCCGGCGCGGAGGCGTTGGACGCGCTCTCCGGTTATCCGACGGCCTCCCGCGACGAGGTGCTGCCTCCGGTCGCGGTGGCACTCTCCGGCGGTTGCTGGCAGCGGTGGCGTACCCCGGGCAACGAGGACCACAACGCGGCCCGGGCCTGGTCCCAGCGGGCGCTGCGGGAAGTCGAGCTGAGCCTGTCCCGGGAGATCTCCCGACGGTTCGAGGTGATCCGCCTCTCGCTGGGCGTGGTGCTCTCCGATGCAGTCGACCACGGCATCCTGCTCGCCTGACGGCGCCGCTGCCGGACGGCCCGGCTCCCGGTCGCGCCGGGTGTCCGGCGAGGTCCGGGGGCCCTCGGGGGCGCCCGGGGTGGCCGATCCTCGGCCGGCCGGCGTTCCGGTTCCTCAGTTCCGGGAATCCGGTGGCACGATGGGGGGCATGGCGGCTCCGCAGGTTGCACCGGTCGAGACGCCGGACACTGACGAGGTGCCGGCGTCGGACCGGCAATGGGTGACCATCGTGTGGGACGACCCGGTCAACCTGATGGCATACGTGACCTGGGTCTTCCAGAAGCTTTTCGGCTACAGCCGGGAGAGGGCCGAGCAGCTCATGCTGGACGTGCACCACAAGGGCCGGGCCGTGGTCTCCACAGGCGCCCGGGAGCGCATGGAGCACGACGCGTCGCAGCTGCACGCGTACGGGCTGTGGGCGACGGTGGACCGCTCGTGAGCATGTTCCACCGCCAGGCCGGCCGCTACGTCGCCACCTTCGCCGTCGACGAGGCGCGGGTGCTGCGAAAGGTCGCCTCCGAGGTGGTCGGCCTGCTCACCGACGGCTTCGACCACACCGACCCGGTCGTCGGTCGACTCTTCCCGGCGGTCTACCCGGAGGACGCGGCGGGCAGCGCCGAGTTCCGCCGCTACACCGAGGGCGACCTGAAGACCTCGAAGATCGATCAGGCCGGCGCGATCCTGGCCGCGCTGCCCGACGAGGCAGGCGGCGAGGTGCGGCTGGACGCCGAGGCCGCCGAGGCGTGGCTGCGGGCGCTGAACGACGCCCGGCTGGCGATGGGCGTCCGGCTGGAGATCAAGGACGGCACGGACCTCGGCGAGGAGCTGGACGACGCGGTGGCCGAGGACCCGGCCTCCAGCCGGGTGTTTCAGCTGTCGGTCTACGCGTATCTCGGCTATCTACAGGAGTCGCTGCTCAACGCCTTGATCGACTAGCGGTGACCGGCACCACTTCTGGCCCACGCCAGGCAGGCGTTAGGCTGGTGCACGTGCTGAGCATCGACCGGTCGATCATCGACGCGATCGTCGCCCACGCGCGCCGGGACCACCCAGACGAGGCGTGCGGCGTGGTCGCCGGTCCCGTCGGCAGCGACACCCCGACCCGGCACATCCCGATGGACAACGCTGCCCGGTCGATGACCTTCTACGAGTTCGACTCGATGGAGCACCTGCGGGTGTGGCGGGAGATGGACGATCGGGACGAGGAGCCCGTGGTCATCTACCACTCGCACACCGCGACCGAGGCGTACCCGTCCCGCACCGACGTCGCCTTCGCCGGCGAGCCGGGCGCGCACTACCTGCTCGTCTCCACCCGTGAGCCCGACTCCGAGGAGATCCGGTCGTTCCGGATCGTCGACGGTGTGGTGGCCGAGGAGCCGGTGCGGATCGTGGAGGCCGGGGTCGACCCGCACGCCGTCCAGTCCTACATGTTCGGGCAGAGCCCGGCGACGGTCGACTACGAGTGTTCCGGCCGCTGACCCGTCAGCATCCGAACCGTTTCGTCCCGTCACCGTAGGCATTCCCGAACGAGGAGCACGACATCATGGCCATCGAGGTTCGCATCCCCACCATCCTGCGCAGCTACACCGGCGGCGCCAAGGTCGTCGAAGGCGCCGGCGACACCCTGAGCGACCTGCTCGCCGACCTGGACTCCCGGCACGCCGGGCTGCGGGGCCGGCTGGTCACCGAGACCGGCACGCTGCACCGCTTCGTCAACGTCTACGTCAACGACGAGGACGTCCGCTTCCTCGGCGCGCTGGACGCCAAGCTCTCCGACGGTGACAGCGTCACCGTCCTACCGGCCGTGGCTGGCGGCGCGTTCGGCTTCGCCGCGGCAGCGGCGATCAGTCAGCACAGCGCCGCCACCGCGGCGATCAGCGCCCGCTGAGGGCGGCCGCCATGGCGCGGTACGACAGCCTGCTCGACTCGTCCGGGGGCACGCCGCTGGTCGGCCTGCCCCGGCTGTCTCCGACAGTGCCCGACGGTGCCCCGCCGGTGCGACTCTGGGCCAAGCTGGAGGACCGGAACCCGACCGGCAGCATCAAGGACCGGGCGGCGCTGTTCATGGTCCGTGCGGCGGAGGAGGCCGGCCGACTCCGGACGGGTGACACCATCCTGGAGCCGACCAGCGGCAACACCGGCATCTCGCTGGCCATGGTGGCCAAGCTGCGCGGCTACCGGCTGGTCTGCGTGATGCCGGAGAACGTCTCCACCGAGCGGGTCCAGCTGCTGCGGATGTACGGAGCGGAGATCATCTTCTCGCCGGCGGCGGGCGGGTCCAACCAGGCCGTCGCCACCGCGAAGCAGATCGCCGCCGAGCATCCCGACTGGGTGATGCTCTATCAATACGGCAACGAGGCCAACGCTCGGGCGCACTACGAGACGACCGGGCCGGAGCTGCTGCACGACCTGCCCACCGTCACGCATTTCGTGGCGGGGCTGGGCACCACCGGCACCCTGATGGGCACCGGGCGCTACCTGCGGGAAAAGGTCGAGGGCATCCAGATCGTGGCCGCCGAGCCGCGTTACGGCGAGCTGGTCTACGGCCTGCGCAACATCGACGAAGGGTACGTGCCCGAGCTCTACGACGCATCGGTGCTCTCCCGCCGCTTCTCGGTCGGCACCCGGGACGCGGTACTGCGTACCCGGCAGCTCGTCGAGGTGGAGGGCATCTTCGCGGGCTTCTCCACGGGCGCGATCCTGCACGCCGCGCTCGCGGTGGCGCACGAGGCGGTCCGCGACGGCCGCCGGGCCGACGTCGCCTTCGTGGTCGCCGACGGCGGTTGGAAATACCTGTCGACCGGCGCGTACGGCGGCACCTTGGCCGACGCCGAGGAGGCCCTGGAGGGTCAGCTCTGGGCCTGACCGGTCCGGTCCGCTCGTGTACGGGTCGTCGGCGCGTGCCGACGACCCGTACACGGTCCGACGCGCCGTGAGTGGGTGTCACGTTCGTGACAACTTCCATCGGATGATTCTTGCCGCCGGGTACTCCAGCGTAGGCTGCGCAGCGTGGCGTACGCGTCGGTAGAGATCATGACCCGGACGACCGTCGGCTCGGATGCTACTGACAGTGACAGCGGGCCGACTCGATGCGACTGACCGTCCTGGGATGTGCCGGCAGCTTCCCCGGCCCCGAGTCCCCCTGCTCGGCCTATCTCGTCGAGGCCGACGGCTTCCGGCTCCTGGTCGACTTCGGCCCGGGGTCGTTGTCCAGCCTCCAGCGGTACGCGGGGCTGCACGCCCCGGACGCGATCCTGCTGACCCATCTGCACTGCGACCACATCCTCGACGCCGTGTCGTACGTGGTGGTCCGCCGCTACGCCCCGGACGGCCCCTATCCGGCGCTGCCGGTGTACGCGCCCGGTGGCGCACCGGACCGGCTCAGCGCCGCGTACGGCGACGACGGCACCGTGGAGGACGTCTACCAGTTCTACGCACTCCAACCGGGCACCTTCCCGATCGGCCCGTTCACGGTCACCGTCGACCGGGTCAACCACCCCGTCGAGACGTACGGCGTGCGGTTGGAGCACGATGGCCGCTCGTTGTGCTACTCGGCGGACACCGCGCCGTGTGACGCACTGCTGCGCCTGGCCCAGAACGCCGATGTCTTCCTCTGCGAGGCGAGCTACCTCGACGGCGTCGACAACCCGCCGGATCTGCACCTGACCGGCCGGGAGGCCGCTGAGACGGCGACCAAGGCCGAGGTGGGCCGGCTGCTGCTCACCCACCTGGTGGCCGCCTGGGGCAGCGAGGCGCACACGTTGGAGTCGGCCGCCGGCGCGTACACCGGGCCGCTCGAGGTGGTCCGGCCCGGCGCCAGCTACGACATCTGACCCGTCACGTCCCGGTTGGTCGGGACGGCCAGCGGTCTTGTGCCGTACTGTTCGCCAGCCGGTCAGCGGCCGGTCGTCTGGAGCACCCGTGGCACCCGCACGGTGTGGGCATGCGGATCGCCATCGTGACCGAGTCGTTCCCGCCGGACGTGAACGGCGTCGCGCACTCCGTGGTGCGGACGGCGGAACACCTGCTCGCCCGGGGCCACGAGCCGATCGTCATCGCGCCCTCCCCACCCGGCACGGGCCGGCAGGGCATCGACCGGCTGCCGTACCCGGTGGTGCGCATCCCCAGCGTGCCGCTTCCCCGCTACCAGGGTTTCCGGCTGGGTATGCCGACCGGCAGCCGGTTGGCCGGAGCGCTGTTGTCGGCCGCGCCCGACGTGGTCCACCTGGCCAGTCCGTTCATCCTCGGTGCGCGGGCGGCCACGCTGGCCAGCCGGCACCGGCTGCCCACGGTGGCGGTCTACCAGACCGACGTCGCGGCGTACGCCCGCGCGTACGGGGTGAGCTGGGGTGAGGCGGCGGCCTGGCGGCGGCTTCGGGAAATCCACAACTCGGCGCAGCGCACACTCGCCCCATCCACCCGGGCTGCTGCCGACCTGATCGCCAACGGGGTGCAGCGGATCTGGCTGTGGGGCCGGGGCGTGGACGCCGTCCGGTTCGACCCGGCGAAGCGCTGCGCCGAGCTGCGGCACCGGCTCGCCCCCGGCGGTGAGCTGCTGGTCGGCTACGTCGGCCGGCTGGCCCCGGAGAAGCGGGTGGAGTTGCTGGCCGCGACGTCCCGGCTGGCTGGCGTACGGGTGGTGGTGGCCGGCGACGGCCCGGCCCGCCGCCAACTGGCCCGCGCGCTGCCCGAGGTGACCTTCCTGGGCGTGCAGCACGGCGAGGAGCTGGCCCGGCTCTACGCCAGCCTGGACCTGTTCGTGCACACCGGACCGCACGAGACCTTCGGTCAGACCCTCCAGGAGGCGTTGGCCTCCGGGGTGCCGGTGGTGGCTCCGGCCAGTGGCGGACCGGTCGACCTGGTCGACACCGGGGTGACCGGGCTGCTGGTGCCGCCGAACGACGGGGACGCGCTGGCCGCCGCGGTGGCCGAACTGGCCGGCGACGCCGACCGGCGGCGGGCGTACGGGCTGGCCGCCCGGGCCGCGGTCAGCCGGCGCAGCTGGGCCGCCGTCGGCGACGAGCTGATCGGTCACTACCACGCGGTACGCGCCGCAGCAGCCGTCGACCTGCCGGCCGCGTCATGACCGGGCCGGCCGGCGGGCTGCGGATCGTACGACTCGCCAACTTCGTGACCGCGCGGTCGGGCGGACTGCGTACCGCGCTGCGGCACCTCGGCGAGGGCTACCGGGCCGCCGGGCACGATCCGGTGCTGGTGGTACCGGGCCGACGGGCCGCCGACGAGCGGCACCCCTGGGGGCGGGTGATCACCCTGCCCGGTCCGGAGTTGCCCGGCAGCGGCGGCTACCGGGTGCTGGCGGGTCGACGTCGGTTGGCCCGGGTGCTCGCCGACCTGGCACCGGACCGGTTGGAGGTCTCTGACCGGTCGTCGCTGCGCTGGACCGGCAAGTGGGCGCGGGCGCACGGCGTGCCGTCGGTGATGGTCTCGCACGAGTCGCTGACCGGACTGCTCGGCCAGTGGAGGGTGCCGGAGGCGCTGCGCCGGCCGGTGGCCGACCGGCTCAACCGGGCGACCAGCCGGGCGTACGACCGGATCGTGTGCACCACGAGGTGGGCGGCCGAGGAGTTCGACCGGATCGGCGCGGCCAATGTGGACGTGGTGCCGCTCGGGGTGGACCTGGACACCTTCCACCCGGACCGGGCCGACCCGGGGCTGCGCGAGCGGTACGCGGACCCGACCGAGCTGTTGCTGGTGCACTGTGCCCGGCTGTCTCCGGAGAAGCGGCCGGAGCTGGCCGTGGAAGCGCTGGCCGAGCTGCGCCGGGCGGGCGTACCGGCGGTGCTGGTGATGGCCGGGGACGGCCCGCTGCGCGCGTCGCTGGCCCGCCGCGCGGCCGGCCTGCCGGTCACCTTCACCGGCTTCCTGCCCGACCGCAGCGCGGTGGCCGCGCTGCTGGCCAGCGCGGACGTGGTGCTGGCGCCCGGCCCGGTGGAGACCTTCGGCCTGGCCGGGTTGGAGGCGCTGGCGTCGGGCACCCCGGTGGTGGTGAACGCGGCCAGCGCGTTGCCCGAGGTGGTCGGGTCGGCCGGGTTGGCGGCGTACGGCTCGGCGGTGTCGATGGCCGCGGCGGTGAAGCAGCTCGCGGCCCGGCCCGAGGTCGAGCGGCGGCGGGCCGCCCGGGCCCGGGCCGAGGAGTTCGACTGGCCGATGTCGGTCGCCGGATTCCTCCGGGTGTACGACGCGTCGTCCGGTCCGGGCACCGCGGGGGACGTGCATCGGCCGACCGCATAGGGTGCAGGCATGGCGCGACCTGATGGGCGAGGGCCCGATCACCTTCGACCGGTAACCCTGACCCGAGGCTGGAGCACCCATCCGGAGGGCTCGGTGCTCGTCGAGTTCGGCGGCACCCGGGTGCTGTGTACGGCCAGCGTCACCGAGGGGGTGCCGCGCTGGCGCAAGGGCTCCGGGCTCGGCTGGGTGACCGCCGAGTACGCGATGCTGCCCCGGGCCACCAACACCCGCTCCGACCGGGAGAGCGTCAAGGGCCGGGTCGGTGGCCGGACCCACGAGATCTCCCGGTTGATCGGCCGCAGCCTGCGCGCCTGCATCGACCTCAAGGCGCTCGGCGAGAACTCGGTGGTGCTCGACTGCGACGTGCTGCAGGCCGATGGCGGCACCCGGACCGCCGCGATCACCGGCGCGTACGTGGCGTTGCACGACGCGGTGGACTGGCTGGCGGCCCGCAAGTCGCTGGCCGGGAAGCCGGAGAAGGTGATGCACCGCTCGGTGGCGGCGGTCAGCGTCGGGATCATCGACGGTGAGGCGCGGCTCGACCTCTGCTACGAGGAGGACGTGGCCGCCGAGGTGGACATGAACGTGGTGTGCACCGGCACCGGCGACTTCGTCGAGGTGCAGGGCACCGGCGAGGCGGGCGTGTTCGCCCGGGATCAGCTCGACACCCTGCTCGACCTGGCCGTCGCGGGCTGCGCCGAGCTGGCGGAAGCCCAGCGGAAGGCACTCGCATGAACAAGGTCCTGCTCGCCACCCGCAACCGCAAGAAGCTGGTGGAGCTCCAGCGGATCCTGGACGGCGCGCTCGGCGCGCACCGGATCGCCCTGCTCGGGCTGGACGACGTCGAGGCGTACCCGGAGCTGCCGGAGACCGGTCTGACCTTCGGCGAGAACGCGCTGATCAAGGCGCGGGAGGGTTGCCGGCGTACCGGGCTGGCGACCATCGCCGACGACTCCGGGATCGCGGTCGACGCGCTCAACGGGATGCCGGGCGTGTTCAGCGCCCGCTGGTCGGGCCAGCACGGCGACGACCGGGCCAACCTCCAGTTGGTGCTGGACCAGATCGCCGACCTGCCCGACGAGCAGCGGGCGGCCTCGTTCGTCTGCACGGTGGCGCTGGTGCTGCCCGGCGGCAAGGAGCATCTGGTCGACGGCCGGCAGGCCGGGCGGCTGCTGCGCGCGCCGCGCGGCGACGGTGGGTTCGGCTACGACCCGATCTTCCTGGGTGACGGACAGCAGCGGACCAACGCCGAGCTGACGCCAGCGGAGAAGGACGCCATCAGCCACCGGGGCAAGGCGTTGCGCGAGCTGGCCAAGCTGGTGGCCAAGGTGCTGCCGCCCGTCACGGGCTGAAGACCGTAATCTGTCCGGTCGCCATCCGCGGGTGGCGGGCGATCGGTCGATGGCATGTACTGATCGCGGGGATCCGGGGCATCCGGGCGGGCGGGTTGTCGGGGAGACACGATGGCGTGGGCCGGTAAGCGCGGCGTGCTGGCGGGACTGATGGGTCTCGCGCTGCTGACCGTCAGCGGTGCCCTCGTGGCCTTCTCGGGCAACGCGCCGGAGCGCGAGGCGACCGGCGCGTGGCTGGTCAACCCCATCCCGCCGGCTCCGCCGCTGACCGATACGCGCGACGCCCGCAGCGGTTTCGTCCACCCCGGTGTGCTGGTGCGCAGCCAGCAGTTGAACTTCGTGAGCGACAAGGTCAGGGCCGGTGCGGAGCCCTGGCGATCGGCCTGGCTCGCCATGCAGCGCAGCCAGTACGCCGAGCTGTCCTGGCGCCCCCGACCGGTCTCCACGGTGAACTGTGGCTTCTACTCCCAGCCGGACAGCGGATGCACCGCGGAGGCCGAGGACGCGCTGGCCGCGTACACGCACGCGCTGATGTGGACTTTCACCCGTGACCGTCGTTACGCGGACAAGTCCATCGAGATCCTGAACGCCTGGGCGCGGGTGCTCAAGAAGCACACCAACTCCAACGCGCCACTACAGGCGGGGTGGGCCGGGGCGACGTTCGCGCGAGCGGCGGAGCTGGTCAAGCACACCTACACCGGTTGGAGTCCCGACTGGTTGGCCCGTACCGAGCGCATGCTCCGGACGGTCTACCTGCCGGTGGTGCTCGGTGGCACCGAGCGCACCAGGGCGGGAAACTGGGAGCTGATCATGCTGGATGCGGCGGTCGGCATCTCGGTCTTCCTCGACGACCGCCCTGCCTTCCTCAAAGCGATCGAGAAGTGGCGGCTGCGGCTGCGGGCGTACGTCTATCTGAGCGGCGACGGCCCCACGCCGTACGCGCCACCCGGCGACGTCTTCACCAGCTCGCAGCTCACCGAATACTGGGGTGGGCAGCATCCGCTGGTCGACGGGCTCGCCCAGGAGACCTGCCGCGACTTTCTGCACACCGGTTGGGGCCTCGCGGCGGCGGCGCACGTCGCCGAGACCGCCTGGATCCAGGGTCGGGACCTGTACGCCGAGGCGCGCGAGCGGCTCACCCGCGCGTTGGAGTTCCACACTGGATTCGAGCTGGGCAGGTCGGTGCCGCCCTGGCTGTGCGGTGGTCGACTCGTGATCGGGTTGGCGCCCTCGCCCGAGGTCGCCTTCAACCACTACACGACGAGGATGGGGCTCGACCTGCCGAACACCAGGCAGGTCGTGGAGGCGGACCGTCCGGCGGGGCCGCCGGCCTACTTCTTCGCCTGGGAGACGCTGACCCACGCCGGAAATCCGAACTGAGCAGCTGGGCCGCGCTTTCACGATCCCCGGATAGAGGAACGGCACCACGGCCGTATACCCTCGCCGTCGCCACCACCCGTGGCGGTGTGGCCGATGTCCGCCACCCTTACCCCTACCGCCGCGGTGAGGAACAGTGAGCGATTCGAAGCAGGCGTCTCCCGGAGTCGTCCGGCCGGAGATCCAGGCGCTGCGGGCGCTCGCCGTGCTCCTGGTGCTGCTGTTCCACTTCTGGCCGCACCGGATCCCGGGCGGATACGTCGGCGTGGACGTCTTCTTCGCGATCAGTGGCTTCCTCATCACCGCGCACCTGGTGCGGGAGGTGCAGAGGACCGGCTCGGTCCGCCTCGGCGCCTTCTGGGCCCGCCGCATCCGGCGCCTGCTGCCGGCCTCTCTGCTCGTACTCGTCGCCACCGCGGCGGCGGTCTTCATCTGGGTGCCGCAGCTCTACTGGCCGCAGATCCTCCGCGAGATCGCGGCGGCGACCGTCTACGTCGAGAACTGGCAGTTGGCGCACGACGCCGTGGACTACCTCGCCGCGGAGAACGTCCGGTCCCCGGTGCAGCACTACTGGTCGCTCTCGGCCGAGGAGCAGTTCTACCTGGTCTGGCCCCTGCTGATCGTGCTCGCGATCCTGGTCGCCCGCCGGGTCCGGCGGACCGACCCGATCGGCGCGATCCGGGTCACGCTCGCCGTGGTCGTCGCGGCTTCCTTCGCGTACTCCGTCTACGAGACGTCGGCGAACGCCGCCGCGGCCTACTTCGTCACCCCGACCCGGGCCTGGGAGTTCGGGGCCGGCGCGATGCTCGCGACACTGCCGAACCTGGGCCGGTCGGCCGGTGACCGTACCCGGGCGGTGGTCTCCTGGCTGGGTCTGCTCCTGATCGGGGTGGCCGCGTTCGTCCTTCATGCCGACACGCCCTTCCCGGGCTACGCGGCGGCGCTGCCGGTCCTCGGCGCGCTCGCCGCCATCTGGGCCGGCGCTCCCGGCCCGTGGTGGTCCGCCACCGGGCCGATGGCGTGGGCGCCGGTGCAGAAGCTCGGCGACTGGTCGTACTCCGTCTACCTCTGGCACTGGCCGCCGATCGTGATCTTCGCGTTGGCGACCGGCGACACGATGACCTGGCCGGTGAAGGTCGGCGTCATCGCCGGCGTGGTGGTGCTGGCCGCGCTGACCAAGAGGTTCGTCGAGGACCCGGTGCGGTTCCACGTGTTCACCCCGGGGCGTCGGCTGTGGCCGCAGTACGCGGCCGCCGCGACGGCGATGGCGGTGGTCATGTCGGTCGTCGTCGTCGGAAACCAACTGCTCGAACAGAGCAACCAGGCGAACAACTCGCGCCTGGAGCAACTGCTGGCCGACGGTACGCCGTGCCTTGGTGCCGGCGCCCGGATCGCGGCGCAGAACTGCGCCGAGGGCGCCCTCGGTACGGCGATGTTCCCCGAGTTGGCCATGCTCACCAAGGACACCGGCTCCGCGTACCGGTGCTACGACCAGGAGCCGGGCGCGAAGCTCACGACGTGTCGCCTCGGGTCTCAGCGGCCCGACGCGGCCAAGGTCGCGCTCGTCGGGGACTCGCACGCGGCGATGCTCATCCCGGCGATCGAGGGTCATCTCGACGCCCGGAACTGGGCGGTCGACACCTACGTCGCCCGTGGCTGCATCTGGGCCAAGGTCGAGGCCGCGGACCAGTCCGACACCTGTTACGCCCGCCGGCACGCGATGGCGGAGCGGCTCGCGACCGGGCCGAAGTACGACGTCGTCATCGTCAGCGGGAGGCGGAACGAGAGCGCCGACACGCGCTCCGCGGGTGGGCAGATCCGCAAGTACGTCGAGGCGTGGCGGCCGGTGCTGGACCGGGGGACCCGGATCGTCGTGGTGGCGGACAACCCGGGGCTCGGCGCGACGGATCTCAGCTGTCTCGTCGACGACGCGGATCCGATGCGCTGCGCCGTCGACCGTCAGGCCGCCTTCGGTACCCGGGACGCCCTCCAGGACGCCGCCGGGCGCACCGACGGCAAGGTTCAGGTGGTCGACCTCAGCGACCTGTTCTGCACCGAGACCCGGTGCCCACTGGTGATCGGGAACGTCATCGTCTATCGCGACGCCCACCACATCACGGCGACCTACGCGCGCACACTGGGCGCCCACCTCGTCGAGCGCGTCGCGGCGCGGGCCGCGTTGTGACGAGCCAGCGAAAGCGGTGAAATCGCCCCCCAGTCGACGTCATCGTCGTGTGGTTCTCGGCCTATGGAGGCGACCTCTAACGGTTATGGCCCTCGCGTATAGTGCCCCGAGGGATGGCGCGGAGAGGATCATAAAATGGACATAATGCCGCGAAAGGCGGCGGCCGAGACCGTGGGCGGCGGCCGGCGACTCGGGCGCTCTCCCTGGGCCGTAGCGCAGATCCTGGTCGTACTCGCCATGGTGACGATCGGCGTGAAATCGTTCTTCGACATATTCGGAGAAAAGGTCGCCGCCGACACCGTGGACGCCGGAATGGTGGCGACCGTAATTGGTTCCCTCTTCATGGCCGGCGCCTTTGTCGCACTCGTGGTGGCCGCGCGGCGGATTCCGAGGAATCTGCTGCCATCGATCATCGCGCTGCTGGTCCTCGGCCTGTTCTCCCTCGTCGGTCTGCTCGCCATGTCCGCTCGGAACGACTTCATCCGGATCTTCGCCACGGCCGACGTCGCCGCGCTCTTCGGTCCGGACGTCGCACCTCGGAGCGGGATCATCACGCAGGCCGCCCAACTCGTCGTCGGCTTCGCGCCGATCGTGTTGGTGGCGGTCATGTTCAGCAAGCCGGACTGGTTCTCCCTCGATCTGATGCGCTGGGTCCTGCTGCTCGTGGTGCTCGGGGCCGTCGTGCACTCCGTGATCGCCTGGCTGCAGGTTGTCGGCGTCGTTCCGTACACCTACTTCTTCAATCTGATGAGCGGCAAGGTCGGGCGCGCGTCCGGCGGTTACTTCCATCCGGCGTCGCTGGGGCGACTCCTGATCTTCGCGGTGTTCATCCTCTACGCCGCCGGGGACCGGCTACGGCTCAAGCCGCTGGTCCGCTACGCCGCGGTCGCGCTCCTGGCCGCCACCGCGGTCGTCAGCACCCACCGGATCACCATCCTGTGCGTGGCGTTCGTGATCGTGGCGTTCGAGCTGCGCAGACTCCCGGAGATCATGCGGCAGATCTTCGACCTGCCGTTCCGCGTCGCGGTCTGGGGCGCCGGCGCCATCGTCGTCGCGGTGATCCTGGCGGCGATCCGGTGGGGCTCCTATCTGGTCGACCGAGCGGTCTTTCTCGCCACCCAGATCGGCTCGCTCAACCCCACCAACGACCAGTTCCTGCACGGTCGCGGGCAGATCTGGTTCCGGGTGGCGGACGTGTGGCAGGACGCGCCGGTCGACGTCTGGCTCATCGGTCTGGCCTACGAGCCGTGGAACACGCACGCCGACCCGTTGCGGGTCTTCGTGGTCTGGGGCCTGCTCGGGCTCGTTCTCATGACGTTGATCTTCATTAACGTCTGGCGGGTGACGAAGCGCGCGATCGCGGTCGAGGCGCGCTGGATGCTGACGGTCCTGTACGTCCTGGTGATCGTCTCCGCTCTCACGCAGAAGCCGACCTCCTACTCGTACTTCATGTGGATGTTCTTCCTCTCGCTCATTCTGCTGGTCCGGTACTTCCCCCTCGCGAGTGCGCCGGCCGGCGTGCCAACGGATGCTGGTGGTGATGACAAATGAGCTCCCCCCTCTTCATTTCGTGGAAGCGTTATCAACGTCGTTCGGACGTGCTCGCCGAGGCGTTGGGTGCCGAGGTGGCATGGCGACCGTCCAAGGCGACGCCGAAGTTTCTGCGGCCATTCGACTATTTGACGCACACGTCGAACGACCTGAAACTGCTCCGCTCGCTCCGGCCACCGTTCGTGGTCGCGCAGGCACAGCCGCACCTGTCCGCGCTGGCGCCCTATCTCGGTCGGGTCCCCTATATCGTCGATGCGCACAACGGGCAGTTCCAGTCGTGGTGGCGCAAGGTTCCCAGCACCGCGTCGATCCTTCGTAAGGCGCAGTTGGTCCTGACCCACACCCAAGAGGCGGACGCCATCGCCCAGGCGACGTTCCCAGGGCTGCGTACGCTCGTCGTGCACGACCCGCTACGGGAGATCCCGCCGGCGGCGCCGCGCGGCTGGGTGTTCGTGGTGGCCACCGTCGCACCGGACGAGCCGATGGACGTCCTCATCGACGCGATCGAGGCCATGCCGGACGTCAACTTCGCGACCACCGCACCCCTGCACCGGCTGCCCCCGCCGCTGCGGGAGCGCGCCGAGCGGCTGCGCAACTTCACCACGTTGGGCTTCCTCGACCTCCCCGACTACGAGGCGGCCGTCGCCGCCGCACGCGCGGTCGTCGTGCTGACCGACCGGGACGCCACGCAGCCCAGTGGCGCGTGCGAGGCGCTGAGCGCGGGTCGGCCGCTGGTCCTGTCCCGTACCCGTACCACCGAGGCCCTGTTCGGAAACTTCGCCACGCTCGTCGCCAACGAGCGCGACTCCCTGGTCGCCGGAGTCCGGACGGCCATCGAGGAGGACCCCACGGCGGCCGGGCGGATCGCGGCAGCGCGCCAGGCGTGGATGAGCCGGACGGCTACCGAACTGGAGACCCTGCGAGCGCACGTGCCGGCCGGAGCAGCGCGACGATGACCGGGGTCGAGGTGCGGGACGGTACGGCGCCGGTCGCCCGACCGGGGGGCGGCATGGGCCGCCGCCTTCGTCAACTGGGCATGCTGGGGGTCAGCCAGGCCGGCGTCACCGTCATCGCGTTCGTCACCCAGGTGCTGCTCGCCCGTAGTCTGCCCAAGGCCGACTTCGGTGCCTTCATGTCGGTCATCTCGCTGGTCACGCTGGCCGCGCCGCTCGCCATCTTCGGTATCGCCGAGTTCTGGCTCCAGCGGTTCGGCCGGGAGGGCCCACGGGCGTTCCGGTGGGTACGGCCGTCCATCGTGCTGGTCGCCGTCACGTCCGCCCTGCTGATCATCGCGCTCGTCGGCTGGGGTCTGCTCGACCGGGACGACCCGGGCACCGGCAACCTGCGGATCGGGCTCGCCCCGGTCATCCTGTCCCTGGTCGCCATGGCGCTGTCCGGGTCGGCCCTGCAACTGCGGGGCGCGTACGGGCAGCTCTCGGCGCTGCAACTCGCGCCGCAGGTGGGCCGACTCCTGGTGGCGGTGCTGACCGGGTTCCTCGGGCTGTCGGCGCTCATGGTGGCGCTGGGCTACGCCCTGGTGGCCGCCGTCACGGTGGGCATGAGCGTCGTGGTGCTCGCCCCGTTCTGGTACGGGCGGGCGACGCTGGAGGGCCACGCACCGGTGCTCCGGCGCGCGACCCGGCAACCCCGGGCCCGCCACCTCGTCGCCGGCACCTGGTTGTTCCTGCTCGGCAGCCTCTTCTATCAGCTCGGCATGCAGCTGGGCATCGTCACCTCCGCCGAGTTCCTGAGCGCGGAGGCCGCCGCCGTGCTGGCCGTACCCATGACGCTGTTGACCGCGATCTATCTCCTGCCGCGCATCGTCTACCAGCAGTACTTCCTGGCGAAGTTGCACCGGTGGTCCCGCTCCAACCGCAACGCGGTCCTCATGGCGTACCGCGCCGGCACGGTGGGGATGATCGGGCTCGGGTTGCTGATCGGGGCCGTGGTCGCTCTCGCCGGCCGCTTCGCGATCCCGCTGATCTTCGGTGCCGAGTACCGGCCGTCCGTACCGGTGATGGCCATCCTCGCGCTGGCGATCCCCCTGCGCTTCGGCTCGGCCAGCGTCGAGTCGCTGCTGATGAGCGGTGGTCTGGTGCGGCAGAAGGTGCGGTATCAGGGGCTGGGCTCGCTCGCCTACCTGGCGGCGCTGGCCACCGCGATCCCACTGTTCGGCGTGGCCGGCGCCGCGTGGGCGACGGTGTTGTCCGAGGCGATCCTGCTCGCCCTGTTCTGGACGCGGGCCAAGCGCGATGTCGTGGCGGGCGCCGAACTGCCCACCTGGGCCGAGATCCGACGTACGGTCACCCGGAGCTGAGCCCGCGCTTCCCCGGGGTGCGGCACCACGAGGCACCCGGTACAACGGTGCTGCCGCCCGCCGCCTGACCCGCGGCGGACGGCAGCCTAGCGGAGGTCAGCCCAGCGGGCCGACCTCCCGTTCGATGGCGGCGCGCAGCTCGGGGCCGGCCAGCACCGCGCGGGCCGCCTCCAGCACCGGGGCGAGGAACACGTCCGGGCCCGGCTCGCCGGCCGGCCCGCTCAGCGCGGCGACCGCCGCCCGACCCGCCGGCGACGGCTCCAACGGAGCGCGCAACTGCAGCCCGCGTACGCCGGCCAGCAGCTCCACCGCGAGCAGGCTGGTCAGGTTGTCCAGCACCGTCCGCAGCTTCTTGGCCGCGGCCCAGCCCATCGAGACGTGGTCCTCCTGCATACCGCTGGTGGGCAGCGAGTCCACCGAGGCCGGGGCGGCCAGCCGCCGGTTCTCCGCGACGATCCCGGCAGCCGTGTACTGGGCGATCATCAGCCCGGAGTTGACCCCGGCGTCGGGGGAGAGAAACGCGGGCAGCTCCCGGGACCGGGTGACGTCCAGCAGTCGGTCCACCCGCCGCTCGGCGATCGCGCCCACCTCGGCGGCGGCGATGGCCAGGAAGTCCGCGGCGAAGCCGAGCGGCGCGCCGTGGAAGTTACCGGTCGACTCGACCCGGCCGTCCGGCAGCACCACCGGGTTGTCCACCACGGACACCAGCTCCCGGCCCGCGACCGTGCGGACGAAGTCCAGGGTGTCCCGGGCCGCGCCGGCCACCTGCGGCGCGCAGCGCATCGAGTACGCGTCCTGCACGGCGTGCGCCAGGTCGTCGCGGTGTGAATCCATCACCCGGGAGTCCTGCAGCAGTCGGTGGATGTTCGCCGCCGACGCCGCCTGGCCGGGGTGCGGCCGGATCGCGTGCAGCTCGGGAAGGAACGGCCGCTCCGAGCCGAGCATCGCCTCGATGGCCAGCGCGGCGGTCACGTCGGCCATCGCGAACAGGTGCGCCGCGTCGTGGATGGCCAGCAGCAGCATGCCGAGCATGCCGTCGGTGCCGTTGATCAGTGCCAGCCCCTCCTTGGCGGCCAGCTCGATCGGCTTGAGCCCGGCGGCGTGCAGCACGTCGGCCGCGTCCTGCCGCTCGCCGGTCGGGCCGAGCACCCAGCCCTCGCCGAGCAGCACCAGCGCGCAGTGCGCCAGCGGCGCCAGGTCGCCGGACGCACCGAGCGAGCCGTGCTCCGGCACCCACGGGGTGATGTCGTGGTTGAGCAGGTCGACCAGGGCCTCGGCGACCAGCGGACGGACCCCGGAGCGGCCCAGCGCGAGGGAACGGACCCGCAGCAGCATCATCGCCCGGACCACCTCGCGTGGCATCGGGGCGCCGACCCCGGCGGCGTGCGAGCGGATCAGCGCGTGCTGAAGCTCGGCCCGCCGCTCCGGGGCGACGAAGGTGTTCGCCAGCGCCCCGAAGCCGGTCGAGACGCCGTACACGGGTCGCCCGGCGGCCTCGATGCCGTCCACGATCGCGCGGCTGGTCGCCATCGCGTCCCGGGTGGCCGGGTCGAGGACCACGGTGGCGGTTCCGCGGGCCACCGCGAGCACGTCGTCGGCGGAGATTCCGGTGGGCTGGATGGTCACGGTCGTCATTGCGGCACTCCGTTGAGCAGAACCTGGCGGATCAGTGGGACACCGGGCCGGTAGGCCAGGTGCAGGAAGGAGGGCGCGTCCAGGACGACCAGGTCGGCCCGGGCGCCGGGGGTGAGCACCCCGATGTCGTCGCGGCGCAGCGCCCGCGCGCCACCGGCGGTCGCCGCCCACAACGCCTCCGCCGGGGTCATCCGCATCTCGCGGACCGCGAGGGCGATGCAGAACGGCATCGACGAGGTGTACGACGAACCCGGGTTGCAGTCGGTCGCCAGCGCCACGGTGACCCCGGCGTCGAGCAGCCGCCGGGCGTCCGGGTACGGCGAGCGGGTGGAGAACTCCGCGCCGGGCAGCAGGGTGGCGACGGTGGTCGTCTCCGACCCCGACAGCCAGTCCATCCTGGTCGAGGCCAGCGCGTCGACGTCGGCGTCGCTCAGGTGGGTGCAGTGGTCGACGCTGGCCGCGCCCAGCTCCACCCCGAGCTGGACACCCGGGCCGGGGCCGAGCTGGTTGGCGTGCACCCGTACGCCCAGCCCGGCGGCCTGCCCGCAGGCCAGGATCGCCCGCGCGTGGTCGACGTCGAACGCGCCCCGCTCACAGAACACGTCGATCCACTTCGCGTACGGCGCGGCGGCGGCCAGCATCGGCCCGCAGACCAGCCCGACGTAGTCGTCGGGGCGGTCGGCGTACTCGGCGGGCACCACGTGCGCGCCGAGGAAGGTGGTCTCGGTGCTGGTCTCGGCGGCGATCCGCAGCGAGCGGGCCTCGTCGGCGACGGTCAGCCCGTACCCACTCTTGATCTCCATGGTCGTGGTGCCCTGCCGCAGCGCCTCCCCGCGCAGCCGGCGCACGGTGGTCCGGAGCTCGTCGTCGGTGGCGGCGCGGGTCGCGCCGACGGTGGTCCGGATGCCGCCGCCGGTGTACGGCTGACCGGCCATCCGGGCGGCGAACTCGGCGGCCCGGTCACCGGCGAAGACCAGGTGTGCGTGACTGTCCACGAAACCGGGCAGCACGGCCGCCCCACCGGCGTCGACCCGTCGGTCGGCGGCCGGCGCGTACGCCGCCGGCCCGACCCAGGCCACCCGGCCCTCCTCGACCAGCACGGCCGCGTCCCGGCGGATGCCCAGCGGGCCCTCGGCGACGCCGTTGGTGACCAGCTCGCCGATGTTGTCGACCAGCAGACTGCTCATGCGGGGGTCACCGCCTCGATCGAGGCCGACAGTTCGGCCGGCACGTCCACGCTCAGGTGCCGGCCCTGCGCCACCACCACCCGGCCGTCCACCAGCACCTGGTCCACGTCCGCCGCACCGGCCGCGAAGAACGCGCCCACCGGAGGCACCCCGGCGGTGCGGGCGCTGTCCAGTCGTACCGTCACCAGGTCGGCGCGGGCGCCGACGGCGATCCGGCCGGCGTCGGCCCAGCCCAGCGCGGCGTGCCCGGTGGCGGTCGCGGCGGTCAGCAACTCGACCGGGGCGAAGAGGCCACGTCGCCGGGTACGCAGCCGTTCGTCCAGCTCCATGGCCCGGGCCTCCTCGAAGAGGTCGATCACCGCGTGACTGTCGCTGCCCAGACTCAGCCGGATCCCCGCGTCGGCCATCCGCCGGGCCGGACCGATCCCGTCGGCGAGGTCCCGCTCGGTGGTCGGGCAGAGGCACACCCCGGTCCGGCTGTCGGCGAGCAGTGTCAGATCGCCGCTGGTCGGATGGGTGGCGTGCACGGCGGTGGTGTCCGGCCCGAGCACGCCGTGCTCGGCGAGCAGCGCGCTCGGCGTACGGCCGTGCACGGCCCGGCACTCGTCGTTCTCGGCGGGCTGTTCGGAGAGGTGCACGTGCAGCGGTGCCCGTCGCTCCCGCGCCCAGTCGGCCACCGTGCCGAGTTGGTCAGCGGGGACGGCACGCACCGAGTGCACCGCGGCACCGACCCGGGCGTGCACGTCGGTCGGCTGGAACGCCGTTGCCCGCTCGGCCCACCGGGTGGCGTCGCCGTCGCCGAAGCGCCGCTGCGGCCCGGCCAGCGCCCGGCCGTCCACTCCGGCGGTGAGGTAGCAGGTGTCCAGCAGGGTGAGCCGGATTCCGGCGTGCGCGGCGGCCTCGACCAGCGCCGCGCTCATCGCGTTCGGGTCGTCGTACGCGCCGCCGTCGGGGCGGTGGTGCAGGTAGTGGAACTCGCCGACGCAGGTGATCCCCGCGAGGGCCATCTCGGCGTAGACCGCCCGGGCCAGCGCGAGGTAGGTGTCCGGGTCGAGGCGGGCCGCGACGCCGTACATCCGGTCCCGCCAGCTCCAGAAGTCGCCCCGGCCGCCGTGGGTACGCCCCCGCAGGGCGCGGTGGAACGCGTGCGAGTGCACGTTGGCCAGCCCGGGCAGGGTCAGTCCGGGCAGCCGGGTGGCGTCGCCCAGCACCTCGACCCCGGCCGGCGGAGATCCGGCACCCACCAGCGGCGTGAGCGCGGTGATCCGGCCCTCGTCGACCTCGATGAGCACGTCGGGTGTGGGTTCGGCGTGCTCGGGCAGCCAGGCGTACTCGGCGAGCCAACGGGTCGGGGTCATCGGCATGTCAGCTCCTCCAGCACCCGGGCCAGCGCCCGTACCCCGGCGGCGCAGTCCGCGTCGGTGGCCGCCTCGGCGGGGGAGTGCGACACCCCGGTCGGGTTCCGCACGAAGAGCATCGCGGTGGGCAGGTGTGCGGCGAGCACGCCGGCGTCGTGTCCCGCGCCGGTGGGCAGCACCGGCGCATCGAGCAGCGTCGCGAGCCGGTCGGCCAGCCCGCCGTCGAAGGCGACCAGCGGGGTCGCGGACTCCTCGGTCACCGTCACCGCCGTACCGTCGCGGCGGGCCCGCTCGGCGACCTTGCCCTGCACCGCGTCGACCAGTCCGGCGAGCGTCTCCGGGTCGGCGGCCCGGGCGTCCAGCCAACCGGTCACCTTCGACGGAATGGCGTTGGTGGCGTTCGGCTCGACGGCGACCCGACCCACGGTGGCGTGCGCGCCGCGCAGCCGGGCCTCCTTGTTGGCCGCCAACACGGTGAACGCGTAGGTGAGCATCGGGTCGTGGCGGTCGGCCATCCGGGTCGTACCCGCGTGGTTGCCCTCGCCCACGACGTCGAAGCGCCACCGGCCGTGCGGCCAGATCGCGCTGGCCACCGCCACCGGGGCGGCCGTGTCGACCAGGGCGCGACCCTGCTCGACGTGCAGCTCCACGAACGCGCCGAACCGGCCCAGCAGGTCCGCGCGGACGCCCGCCGGCCGCTCACCGAGCGCCTCGGCGAAGCTCACCCCGGCCGCGTCGCGCAGCCCGGCCGCGCGCTCGACCGACAACGCGCCGGTGAGCAGCCGAGAACCCAGACACGGTACGCCGAAGCGCGCCCCCTCCTCCTCCACGAACGCGCCCAGCACCAGCGGCCGACGCGGGGTGACGCCGGCGGCCCGCAGCTCGTCCACGGCGAGGAACGCGCTGACGATGCCGAGCGGCCCGTCGTACGCCCCGCCGTGCGGCACCGAGTCGAAGTGGCTGCCGGTCAGCACCGCGTCACCGGCCAGCGGGTCACCCCAGTGGGCGAACAGGTTGCCGTTCCCGTCGTCGGTGACCGGCATGCCCCGTCGCTCGGCCTGCGACCGGAACCAAGCCCGTAGCTCCAACTCGGGATCGGTCAGCGCGTAGCGCAGGTAGCCGCCGCTGACGGCGTCCCGCCCGACCGGCGCGATCTCGTCCCACAGCGCCCGGAACCGGTAAGGAAGGGACCCTTCCTCTACAAAATCCGATAACAAGGGGCCCTTCCTTACTGCTCGGTCATGGGGACGCGGACGCCGGTGCGGTCGGCGACCTCGCGGGCGGAGTCGTAACCGGCGTCGACGTGCCGGATGACGCCCATCGCCGGGTCGTTGGTCAGCACCCGCTCGATCTTCTGCCCGGCCAGCGGGGTGCCGTCGGCGACGCAGACCTGCCCGGCGTGGATCGACCGACCGATGCCCACCCCGCCGCCGTGGTGGATGGACACCCAGGAGGCGCCACTGGCGGTGTTGACCAGCGCGTTGAGCAGCGGCCAGTCGGCGATGGCGTCGGAACCGTCGGCCATCCCCTCGGTCTCCCGGTATGGGCTGGCCACACTGCCGGTGTCCAGGTGGTCCCGACCGATGACCACCGGGGCGGAGAGCTCACCGGAGGCGACCATCTCGTTGAACCGTACGCCCGCCTTGTCCCGCTCGCCGTAGCCGAGCCAGCAGATCCGGGCCGGTAGGCCCTGGAAGGCGACCCGCTCGCCGGCCAGCCGGATCCACCGGGCCAGCGACTCGTTCTCCGGGAACAGATCCAGGATCGCCCGGTCGGTGGCGGCGATGTCGGCCGGGTCGCCGGAGAGCGCCGCCCACCGGAACGGGCCCTTGCCCTCGCAGAACAACGGCCGGATGTACGCCGGCACGAAGCCGGGGAAGTCGAACGCGCGCTGGTAGCCGCCGAGCTGCGCCTCGCCCCGGATCGAGTTGCCGTAGTCGAAGACCTCGGCGCCGGCGTCCAGGAAGCCGACCATCGCCTCGACGTGCTTCGCCATCGACGCCCGGGCCCGGTCGGTGAACTCGGCCGGCTTCGCCGTGGCGTACTCCCGGGCGTCGGCCAGCTCAACCCCCACCGGCAGGTACGCCAGCGGGTCGTGCGCGCTGGTCTGGTCGGTCACGATGTCGATCTCGACGCCACGGGTCAGCAGCTCGGGGAAGACCTCCGCCGCGTTGCCGACCACGCCGACGCTCAGCGCCCGGCGGTCCCGTTTCGCGGCCAGCACCCGCTCGATGGCGTCGTCCAGCGAGTCGGCCACCTCGTCCAGGTAGCGGTCGTGCACCCGGCGGTCGAGGCGGGTGCGGTCCACGTCCACGATCAGGCACACGCCGCCGTTCATGGTGACCGCGAGCGGTTGCGCGCCACCCATCCCGCCGCAGCCGGCGGTCAGCGTCAGCGTGCCCGCGAGGGTGTCATTGAACCGCTTAGCCGCCACCGCCGCGAACGTCTCGTAGGTGCCCTGCAGGATGCCCTGGGTGCCGATGTAGATCCAGGAACCGGCGGTCATCTGCCCGTACATGGTCAGGCCGAGCTGCTCCAGCCGACGGAACTCGGGCCAGGTGGCCCAGTCACCGACCAGGTTCGAGTTGGCCAGCAGCACCCGGGGTGCCCATTCGTGGGTACGCATGACACCGACCGGACGACCCGACTGCACCAGCATCGTCTCGTCCTCGCGCAGGTCGGTCAGCGTACGGACCAACGCGTGGTAGGACGGCCAGTCCCGCGCCGCCTTGCCGGTGCCGCCGTAGACCACCAGGTCGTCGGGGCGTTCGGCCACCTCGGGATCGAGGTTGTTCATCAGCATCCGCAGGGCGGCCTCCTGCGGCCACCCACGGGTGGTGAGCTTGCTGCCTCGTGCGGCTCGGACGGGCTGGGTCATCTCTGGTCTCCTCCGGTCAACCGAGGAACAACTGACGGCGGGCCGCGGAGGCTTCGAACGCCTCCAGTCGGCGCTGGGTGTCGGCCGGCGCGGCGTCGCAGATCGCCTGCAACAGCACCATGGCCAGGGTCATCGGGGCGGTGTGCAGGTCGAAGACGAGTTGGGCGCCGACCGCCGCGGGCAGCACCACGTCGGCGTACTCGGTGGCCGGGCTGACCGGCGAGTCGGTGATCGCCACCACGGTCAACCCGGCGGCGCGTGCCTCGCGCAGCGCGTTCAGGGTCTCCCGGGGATAGCGGGGCAGCACGAAGGCCAGCACCGCCGACGCGCCGGCCGCGGCGGCCTGCTCCAGTCGGTCGGCGAGAAGGCTGCCGCCGTCGTCGAGCACCCGTACGTCCGGGTGCACCTTGGCCGCGAAGTAGGCGAAGTACGCGGCCAGCGGCGCGGCGGCACGCAGGCCGAGCACCGGCAGCGGGCGGCTGGCGGCGAGCAGTCGGCCGGTCTCGGCGATCCGGTCCCGGTCGGCGAGCTGACCGGCCAGCCGGTCCAGGTTGCCCATCTCGGCGCGTACCGCCTGCTGGAGTTCGTTGCCGGCGTCCGTCGGCCCACCGGGCGCGGCGGTGGTCAGATCGCGCAGCCGGCGGCGCAGCGCGGGGTAGCCGTCATGGCCGAGCGCCACGGCGAAGCGGGTGACCGACGGTTGACTGACCCCGGCCAGTTCGGCCACCTCGGCCGCGGACAGGTACGCCACCGCCGGTGCGTGCTGCACCAGGCAGTGTGCGATGCGGCGCTGCGTCGGGGTGAGTCGTACCCCGTCGAACAGGTCGAGCACCTGCTCGACCGGCGCCCCGACACCTCCGTCATTCACGCCGTGACTCTATGCATGAAAACTTTCAGAGGGCAACCATCGCGACCGTCCGCCGTCATTTCGCGGACTGTGGATCAGCCGACCGGTGGGCGGCCGTACGAGCGCGCCCTCTGTAGGATCCGCACGGCGGTTGAACAGAGGAGCGCGCATGCAGTCGGTTGGCCCGTACCGGTTCACCCACATGTTGGGCACCTGCCCGGTGGGAAAGGCCTGGGCCGCCATCGACGAGCAGGGCCGGTTCGTGACCGTGGCCGTACTGGACGCGGTGGCCGCGAGCACGCCGGGCTGGCGGGAGGCCTTTGCGGGCACCGCCAACGCGATGTCGCAGCGGCCGGGCGGCCAGGCCTTCGCGTACGCCGACTTCTTCGCCACCGAGCCGTGGGCGGCCTACCCGGCGGAGGTCGGGGCGGGTGCCGAGAAGCTGTTCCGCGCGCTGGGGCAGGAGTACCAGGCGGTGCCGACCGAGAAGGACGGTTCCACCGATCCGGTCGCCGAGATACCGCGGCAGGTCTCCGGTCCGCCACATCCCGTTTCCGGTGTTCCGCAGCCCGTTTCCGGTCTGCCACACCCCGTTTCCGGTACGCCGCTGCCGGTCTCCGGTGCGCCGCTGCCGACGTCCGGCGCGCCGTTCGCGCCGTGGGCGCTGCACGCCGGCGGGCTGCCCACCGTGCCGCCCGCGCCGACCCCGCAACCCGTCGACGACGCACCCGAGTCGCCCGCGCCGGTATCTGCGGCTCCCGCGGATCCGCCCCCCTACGACCCGTTCAGCGGCCCCGTCCGGCGCATCAAGCCGTCCGACCCGCCGCCGCGGCGTACCGGACTCTGGGCCGGGTTGACCGCACTCGCGCTGGTGGCGGTCGCGAGCGGCGGTGTGGCCATCTGGGCGATGGCCAGCGATGACCAGCCCGATCCCTACGTTCCGCCGACGGGCACCGTCACGGCGTCCTCCACCGCCGCCCCGGTCGAGCCGGGGCTGAAGCCGTGGGCGCAGGCCGCCCTGTACAGCCCGGAGGAGAAGGCCCTCGCGGTCGCGGCGCCGTCGCTGGTCTTCATCGAGACGGTCTTCACCGGCTATGTCCGGGACGCTCGAACCAACGCCCTGGTGCACCCCGATCCCGTCTCGTTCATCCGTCGGTGCAGCGGGTTCGTGGTGACTCCGGATGGCCATGCCATCACCAACGGTTCCTGCGTCAAGCCCACCGAGTCGCATGCCCGGTGGCTTGCCGTCGACGCGTTGGCCAGGTTGCTCGTGCAGGACAAGAAGCTGCCTGCCGCGGAGATGCCCGGCTACATCACGGCCAACGTGGGCAAGGTGCGGTTCACCGGCGTCGAGCCGGCGACCGAGCCGATCAGCACGGTGCGTGGTCAGCTCAACAGTGCCAAGGGCAACCTGGAGCAGGAGCCGGCCATCAAGGCCGAGGTCGTCCGGAGTCTGCCGGAGGACAGCGGCAACACCGCGCTCATCAAGTTCGCCCGAGGCAACATGCCGGCGGCGGAACTCAACACGTCGGCCAGCCTCGTGGGGGAGACTCCGGTCCGCATCCTCGCCTTCGCGACCAGCGACGCCGTCTTCCGCAATGCCACCTACCGTCCCCAGTCCAAGCTGGTGACGATCACCGGAACGAGCCAGCGTGGGCCGGTCTCGATCTACCTCGTCAACGAGGACCTGGGCACGGTGTCACACGGGGGTATCGCCCTCGACGCCGCCGGCCGGGTCGCCGGTCTGATGTACCAGGACCAGGCGGCCCCGGATCGCGCCAACCGGGCGATCCTGCCGGCGTCCACGATCGGCACACTGCTCACCGAGGCCGGGGTCCCCAACACGCTCGGCGACGCCGACAAGCTCTACCGCAGTGGACTGGATGCGTACTTCGGCGGCAACTCGTCCGGCGCCATCACCCAGTTGGACAAGGTGGCCGCCGCGACGCCCGACAACCGGCTCGCGCAGGCCTACCGGCAGAACGCCGCCGAGCGACAGAGGTTGGAGAGCGCGTCGCGGGAGCAGTCGGGCACCCTCGTCATCGTGCTGGTCGCCTCCGCGGGCGTGCTGCTCGTCGCTCTGGTCATCCTGGCCGTGCTGCTCGTCCGCCGTCGCGAGCGGTGACGAGTGACGTGATCGGTGGCTGGTTGCGGGGCGGCTGCCATGGCCGACGGCCGGACAATTTCGCCGGATCGGACACATAGGAATATAAACGCCGTCGAATCGGCTCGGATGTCGCCCTCGTTCGTCATTCATGGGCAATCCGTCTTGTCGGAAAGATCAGATGTTCGGTTGAGCTGCATTCCACCGGATGGCGCTACCTGACCGGTCGGCTCCAGCAGGTCGGATCTGAGCCGGACCTGGGCCTTGACCAGGGAATTCCCTTGCTGTGTCAGCGATCTGCGGCCGATCCGCCGGCCGTTGGTAGGCGATGGTGCGGCGGAGCGGCCATCGCTATACTCCGTCTTGTTGCGCGATGGATCTTCATTGTCGTCGATCAAGGGAACGATCCTCCGACGCGTCGCTGAAACAGTCGCTGCGAATGGTGCTTTCACGGGGGTGGCGAAGGTATGGGCGTGTTGGATCGTTGTGTGATGTGGACCGAGGTCGGCGCGATGGGCGGCCTACGTGGTCCGGGCCGGCCGCGAAACGGCTTCCGTCCGTGACGGCCCACTCCGCGTTCTCGCCGCCCACCCTGCAGGGCTCCGCTGGTGGCACGCTCCCGGCTGAGCAGGGGCCTCAGCGGTCCGCGGCCGACCAGTCGCACGCTTCGTCCGTCGACGCCCCGACCGTTCCGCAGATGCGGGCGGTGGAGCGGGTGTCCCCGGCGATCTCGGTCTGCATCGCTGTCCGGGACCGGCCCGAACTCCTGGTGAAGTCCATCCGGAGTGTGCTCGCCGGCAGCTTCAGCGATTTCGAGATCGTGGTGGTGGACGACGGTTCGGCCGTACCCGTTCGGGACGGGCTCGCCGAGGTGGGCCTGCTGGCCGACCGTCGGATCCGTGTCGTCCGGCAGCAGCCCACGGGGATCAGCGCCGCCCGCAACGCGGCCCTGCGCGTGGCCCGCGGAACGGTCGTCACGGTGCTCGACTCGGACGACGAGTTGGCCCCCGACGGCCTGGCCCGGATCCACGCCTTCCTCGCCCAGACGGGTGCGCGCTGGGTCTACACCGACTACGAGGAGCTGGTCGGCGGCTCGGCCAGGACCATCCGGCTCCCCTCCTACCCCGACCCGCGTCGAATGCTCTGGTCCGTGCTGACCCGACCGCGGTTGCCCTTCAAGCATTCCGGCATGACCATCGATCGTGAGCTGCTGCTCCAGCTCGGCGGGTACGACGAGCAGATGTCGATCAAGGTGGATGTCGAGTTGGTGCTGCGAGCCCTCAGCAGTGGGGTGCACCTCCACCGACTCGATCAGCCGGTGGTCCGATTCCACCGCCACAGCGGCAGCATCAGTCGGCGGCGCCTCGCCGGCCTCGCCGCCTGGCGCAAGATGGTCAAGAAATACACCCGTCCACGTGTCCCAGGCCTCGCCCTGTGCATCGTGGCGGTTCGCGGCGTGAGTGAGATCGGCAAGTGGTTGGTCACCGTCGCCGGTCGGTGACCCGCCGTCGAGCCAACCGCAGCCGTACGGCGCCCGCGTCCACGAGCTGATCAGGCACAACAGGAGCGCCCGATTCGCCACTAGGCAGCACGCCTTTCTGGCCATAGGGTGCACGTCGCGATCTCCCGACGGGGGCGATGTGGGAAAGGAAGGTCGTGTCCGCGCACACTCAGTTCCTCACGGCTGTCACGCCACAACAGACACCGAGGTTCGACCCTGATCTCGGGGTGATCACACCCCCCTCCAACGGCATGGCCCGGTCCGTGTTCGCGCGTCCCGCACCGCGGGCCAACTGGCGCCGGCGCTACGTGGCCTGGCTGGTCCTGCTCGACGTGCTCGCGGGGCTGGCCGCCAGCCGAACGGTGGTGGCCCTGCTCGACGAGGCCGACGCCGGCTTCTGGGACCAGCGGGTGCTGGGCAACGTCAGCTCCTTCACCCTGGTGGCCAACATCGGCGTGCCACTGGGTTGGCTCATCCTGCTCGTCGCCGCCGGGGCGTACGACCGGCGCGCGCTCGGGCTGGGCACCGAGGAGCTCAAGCGGGTCGCTAGGGCCAGCCTGGCGATGGCCGCCACGGTCTCGTTCCTGGCGCTCGGCTTCAAGAAGGACCTGTCCCGGGCGACGGTCGCCGCCATCATCATCTGTCTCCTGCTCTACACGCTGGTGGCCCGGTTCGCCGCGCGTGTGGTGCTGCGCCGGGTCCGGCGTACCGGTCGGGCCTCGCAGAAGGTGCTGCTGGTCGGCCGACTCTCCGACGCGCTCGCGCTGCACGAGGTGGTGACCCGCAACCACGGGGCCGGCCTGTACCCGATCGCCATCCACCTGCCCCACCACCCCCGCCCGGGGGAGCCGGTGACCGCCCCGGTGCCGGTCTACGTGGGCTGGGATCTGGTGCCGCTGGTCCAGCAGCTCGGCGCGGACACCATCGCCGTCTGCGGCCCTGCCAGCCTCGAGTCGTACGAGCTGCGCAAGCTGGCCTGGCAGTTGGAGGGCACCGGCCTGAACCTGGTGGTGGTCCCGCAGGTCACCGACATCACCGGTCCGCGCATCCACGTCCGGCCGATCGACGGGCTGCCGCTGCTCAACGTGGACGAGCCGACCATCTCCGGCCTGTCGCTGCTGACCAAGAACGTGCTCGACCGGATCACCGCACTCATCGGGCTGGTGCTGCTGAGCCCGGTGCTGCTGGCGATCGCGGTGGCCATCAAGGCCAGCGGCCCGGGGCCGGTGATCTTCCGGCAGACCCGGATCGGCCATGAGGGTCGGGCGTTCAAGGTCTGGAAGTTCCGGACCATGTACATCGACGCCGAGGAGCGCCTCGCAGCCCTGCAGGACCGGAACGAGAGCGACGGTCTGCTGTTCAAGATGAAGGACGACCCGCGGGTCACCTCGATCGGCCGGCACCTGCGGGCGCTCTCCCTGGACGAGCTGCCCCAGCTGGTCAACGTGCTGCGCGGGCAGATGTCGCTGGTCGGCCCGCGTCCGCTGCCCACCGAGGACGACGACTACCGCGGTGACGTCCGTCGCCGGCTCCTGGTCCGGCCCGGCATCACCGGCCTCTGGCAGATCTCCGGCCGCTCCGATCTCACCTGGGACGACGCGGTCCGGCTGGACCTGCACTACGTCGACAACTGGTCGCTCATCTACGACCTCGCCATCCTGTGGAAGACGGCCAGCGTGGTGCTGGCCCGGCGCGGAGCGTACTGACCGACACGACGAGGGGCGGTGGCCTTGCGGCCACCGCCCCTCGCATCGTCTGCCGGCGTGTCCCGCCGGCTCAGGTCACTTCTTCTGGCCGAGGCTGACGATCTCGCTGACCGAGTCCTGGCGGACCGCCTCGTAGAACGTCTTGACCCGGGGCTTGTCGGCGAACACCACGCTCTCCGAGCCGACCCGGCCGGTCCCCTTGGTGGGGCTGGTCAGGAAGGTCATGTTCCCTCCGCGGACGCCGCGCATCTGGGTGGCCATGTCCAGCAGCGACAGCTCCTTGTCCACCGAGACCGAGTTCGACGTGGCCTTGAGGAAGTTGTTCAGCTTGCCGGGGTTGGTGAGCAGGCCACCGGAGGAGGCTTTGTCGATGATGGCCCGGATCACCTGCTGCTGGTGGCGGATTCGGGCGAAGTCGCCATCGGCGAACTGCTTGCGCTGGCGGGAGTAGTCGAGCGCCGCCTCGCCGTCCAGCTTCTGTACGCCCTGCTTGAACGTACGGAACGGCGGGTGGATCGAGGTGAAGCTCTTCTCCGAATTGACCTCGATACCGCCGAGCGCGTCGATGATCTCCTTGAAGCCGGCGAAGTCGATCAGGGCCACGTGATCCACCCGGACCCCGGTGAACGACTCCACCGTCTGCACCATGAGCGGCACACCACCCCAGGCGTACGCGGCGTTGACCTTGGCGTCCCGGCCGCCGTTGTTGCCGTCCTTCGACTTCGGCACGGACACCCAGGTGTCCCGGGGAATCGAGATCAGTTGGGCGCTCTTCCGGTCCTTCGGAAGGTGGGCCAGGATGATCGTGTCGGTACGCGAGCCGCTCGTGCGCTCGGGGTCTCGGGAGTCACTGCCCAGGATCATGATGTTCGTGGCGCCGGTGGTGACCGGCTGCGGGCGGGACTCCTCGGGCACGCCCTCGAAGGCGTCGACCCGCTCGATGTCCGACTCGACGGACCGCAGGTAGAGCCCGCCGGCCAGCGCGCCGCCAGCGCCGAGCAGCACCAGCACCAGCAGGCTGATCAGGGCGATTCGGCCCCACCGGCGGCGGCGCGGGCGCGGCGCGTTCGGCGGGGTTCCGTCAGTCGGCTCCGGCCCACCGGCGGCGCCGAAAGTCGGCTCCATTCCGGGATCCGCGGTTTGTTCACGACGTGGCATGGGCGCGATGCTACTGAACCCGATTCACGACTGGGTACCCTCGTCCAGCCAGCACCGTCCGCCCCGGGGCCCGAACCAGGCGACCGGAGGAAGTCATCCTCTTCCTCTGCCGGCGGGGCCGCAATGCTGGTAAGAACCTCCCGTGGACGCAACGAAGCTCCGACGCGCCATCGCCCGTACCCGCTTCGCGCCCGTCGCCGCCTTCCCCAAGCGGCTCGCGCGGGTAGCCCGGCACGACGCCAAGGTGCTGCGTACCTCGGCCCGCTGGCTGGTCAGCTCCCGCGAGCATCACAACTACACGTACGACCTCACCAAGCTCAGCCGCCACCACCTGGCCTGGTTCGTCAGCATCGTCTGCGACCTGCCGGTCAAGCAGGTCCGCGGCTACTTCGCCGAGATCGAGTCCGACGACGCGCTGCGGCAGCACATCGAGCAGGCCACCGCCGGCGCCGCCCGCCGTGGCCTCGCCGACAAGCAGGTCCGCTACGCCCGCCGCATCGGCTGGTACGCGATGGTCCGGGCCACCCACCCCGCGCACGTGGTGGAGACCGGCGTCGACAAGGGACTCGGCAGCTGTGTCCTGGCCGCCGCCCTGCTGCGCAACGCGCGGGAGGGCCACCCGGGTCGGGTCACCTCGCTCGACATCAACCCCGAGGCCGGCTACCTGGCCCGCACCGCACCCTGGTCCGAGGTGGTGGACCTGGTGATCGGCGACTCGATCGCCTCGATCGGCGCGCTGGACCGCCCGGTCGACCTGTTCCTGCACGACAGCGACCACAGCCGCGCCCACGAGAAGCGCGAATTCGACGCCGTGGAGTCGAAGCTGGCGCCCGGTGCGATATTGCTCACCGACAACGTCACCTCGACCAACGTGCTCGCCGAGCACGCCGAACGCACCGGAAGGCGGTTCCTCGCCTACCGGGAGAGCCCCGTCAACCACTGGTACCCCGGCGACGGAATCGGCGTGGCATGGTAGCCGGGTGCGGCTGACCTCGATCCACACGTACCCCGTCAAGGGTTGTCATCGGCTGGACCACGGCGAAGCGCTCGTGCAGCCGTGGGGCCTGGCCGGCGACCGGCGCTGGATGGTGGTGGACGCCGACGGCCTCGGCGTCACCCAGCGGGAGACCACTCGGCTGGTCGCGCTGCGCGCCACGATGACCGCCGGGGGCCTGTCGCTGCGCGCCGACGGGCAACCCGACCTCGACGTGCCCGAACCGACCGGCCGCGGCGAGCAGATCGCGGTACGCACCTTCCGCAACCGGACGGTCCCGGTCCCCGCCGTGCTCGCCGGCCCGGCGGCCGACGACTGGCTCGGCGCGCTGCTCGGGCGGCCGGTCCGGCTGGTCTGGCTGGCCCAGCCGACCCGGCACCTTGCCATCGGGGACCGCGAGTACGACACCGGCGACCAGGTCAGCTTCGCCGACGCCTACCCGCTGCTACTGGCGAACGCCGCCTCCCTCGACGCGCTCAACGGCTGGCTGGCCGACGCCGGGGAGGAACCGGTGCCGATGGCCCGGTTCCGGCCCAACCTGGTGATCGGCGGGGCGACGCCCTGGGCCGAAGACGAGTGGGTCGGCCGTCCGCTACGCATCGGCGACCGGCGGTTCCGCGCCGCCGGGCCGTGCGGCCGCTGCGTGGTGACCACGACCGACCAGGAGACCGGGGTACGCACGCAGGAACCGCTGCGGACGCTCGGTCGGCACCGCAACGTCCGGCAGAAGCTCCTCTTCGGACTGCACCTCGTCCCGATCGACGATGGGCCACTGGCGGTGGGCGCGCCGCTCACCATCGGATCCTGACCGAGCTGCCCGCTTCGGGAGCGCAACGGTCACCGTCCGTCGATGCTGTCTTAGCTTTGGCTTAGCCGGCTTGTCCCACCCCACACCGGTCCGGCAGCATCGCCCGCGTGACGGACGGAAGCGCTACCGGCGGCGTCGACATTGATCTCGACCTGGCCCAGGCTCCGCAAGACCGGCCGGCGCGCTCCTTCGGCCCGACGCCCTGGCTGGTCGCCACCGGCGTCACCGTCCTCGCGGCGGTGCTGGGGCTCACCCTCACGCTGCGCGCCGGCTCCGCCCCGGCCTGCGCCGCCGGCCGAACGCTCGCCGCCGCCCCGCCCACCGGCACCGCCCAACACACCGGCAAGGCGACCTTCTACGACTCGAACGGTGCCGGCGGCAACTGCTCGAACCCGGCCGCCCCGGCGAACCGGCTCTACGTCGCGCTCGGCCCCACCGAGTACGCCGCCGGTGCCGCCTGCGGCGGATTCCTCGACGTGACCGGCCCAAAGGGCACCGTCCGCGTCCTCATCATGGATCAGTGCCCGGAGTGCGCGCCCGGGCACCTCGACCTGTCCCGGGAGGCGTTCGCCCGGATCGCCGACCCGGTCCAGGGCCTCGTCCCGGTCACCTACCGCGCGGTGGTGAATCCGCCACTGCCCGGCCCGCTCACCTTCCGGATCAAGGAGGGCGCGTCGCAGTGGTGGTTCGCCGTACGGGTCGGCAACCACGGCAACCCGTTGCGCGCGGTCGAGGTCCGGCAGGGCAACTCGGGCACCTGGCGGTCGGCGGCCCGGCAGGACTACAACTACTGGCTGATCGCCTCCGGCGCCGGCCCAGGCCCGTACAGCCTGCGGATCAGCGACGTGTACGGGCACCGGGTCACCGTCACCGGCGTCCGGATGGCGCCCGGTCAGGTGCAGACCACCGCGGTCCGGATGTACGGCTCCGGCGGCGCTGCGGCCACCGTGCGTCCGTCCGCGTCGGCCCGACCGTCCACCACCCGACCCGGGAGTACACCGACACCGGTCCGCCGCCCGGCCGAGGTGGCGAAGGCGACCCCGCAGGCCACCGCGCTCGCCGCTCCGCCGGGCACCCGACCAGCCGGAGCGACGGCCCGCTGGTGCGCCGGCTGACCGGTCAGTCGGTGGACGCCAGGTCCAGCCACATCAGGATCTCGTCCCGGTCGTCACCGGGCCCCAACCGCAGCGCTCCCGGCAGCCGGCCGATCTCCCGGTACCCGAGTGACCGGTAGAACCGGTCCAGCCCCTGCCCGTCCCGGACGGTCACGTGCAGCGCCTCGCGGCCCATCTCCCGACCCAGGCGGGCGGCCTCGCGCATCAGCGCCGCCCCGTACCCGGCGCCCTGCGTGTCCGGGTGGACCATCACGCGCTTGAGGACACACCAGTGCGTCTTCAGCGCGAACCGGTTGTCACAGAAGATCAGCACCGCCACCAGACGGTCGCCGGCGTACCCGAGCAGCAGCCGGTCCGGTCCGTCGGCGATCCCGGCGAACGTCGGGTCGGCGATGGTGTGGACGTCGTCGGCGGTCACCGGGGGCACGAAACCGACCGCGCCGCCGGCGTTGGTGACGTCAACCCAGAGAGCGACGATGCGCTCGCGCAGCTCGGAGGTCAGGTCGGGGTCGAGGACGAAGCGCAGGCTCACGACGATCATCCTGACCCGCCGCGAGCCCGACCGACCAAAGGTGTGAGCCGACCGACAGCGTGCCTGCCGGCCGAGCAGTGCGGGAGAGGGGATTCGAACCCCCACATCCTTCCGGATACAGGTTCCTAAGACCTGCGCGGCTGCCGTTACGCCACTCCCGCGACACCGGAAAGTCTAGAGCGTCTGGCTTCGGCGGTGTTGAGCCCGGCCTCCTTGAGGATGGTCGAGATCGTACCGTGACTCACCTTGCGTGCCCCGTACGGCAGGTTGCGCAGAATCTCCGACAGTCGCTTGGGTCCAACGTCCGGATTCGCCAGCGCCTGCTCTAGCACCGTCTCGCGGTGTGCCCGCGAACGCCAACTGCGGTCGCGCCGTGGTGTCAAGACGCCGTCCTGCTCAAGCCTTCGCCGCACCTTGTGCAGGTATGCCGGGTGAAAACCCAGGTGCCGTGCCGCCTCCACGGCCGTCAGCTGCTGCGCGTCGACCCGACCGAACAGATCGACGAGGTCGTCCCGCGTCACCGGTCGGCGGCCGGGATCGGTTGTCCCGCTCGGACGTGCCGAGGCGGCAACCGTTGTGCGCACTGGGCTGGTGAGGTCACGAGCCCGGTTCCGCCGGCCGGCGTACGTCGCGGTCTGACTGTGGCAGTTTGGGCACAGGAGCCGCAGATTCGGTGGTCGGTTGTCGAGGAAGTCCCCGTTGATGTGGTCGACGTGCAGGACCAGTGGGGCGCCCCGCCACACCGGCCCGATGCCGCACTCCTCGCACTCCTGCGGGATGCCGAGCGTGCCGAGCGCCCATTTCAGCCGTGCGCCGGGGGTGCGGCGAAGGCCCTCCGGCGACCGCACCAACAGTTGGGCCGCCGTGGTGCGCCGTTCGCTCCGTCGCTCGGCCTGCCCGGTGAAGTGGGACGTGTCGACGCCGAATCGCTTGAGCTGGCGACTGATGTGCGCGTGTGAGCCACCGCTGATGCGGACGCCGAGCAGCCCCATCACCTCGGTGACGTTGCGCGCGGCGGCCGCTGCCTCCGCGAGCGCCTCGGGGGTGTACCTGTACCGGACCACTGACGCACGGTAGCGGCCCGGTACGACGGTTCAGTCCAGGCCGAGGTCGCGGCGGAGCTTTGCGACGTGCCCGGTGGCCTTGACGTTGTAGAGCGCCCGCTCGATCTTGCCGTCGGCGTCGATGACGAAGGTCGAGCGGATCACGCCGGTCACGGTCTTTCCGTACAGCTGCTTTTCGCCGTACGCGCCGTACGCGATCAGCACCGCCTTGTCCGTGTCCGACACCAGCGGGAAGGTGATCGCGTCGCGGTCCCGGAACTTCGCCAGCTTCTCGGGCTTGTCGGGGGAGATGCCGATCACCTCGTAGCCGGCGGCCTGGAGCGAGGCGAGCGAGTCGCGGAAGTCGCAGGCCTGCTTGGTGCAGCCGGGGGTCATCGCCGCGGGGTAGGCGTACAGGACGACCTTGCGGCCTCGCAGGTCGGCCAGGGAGAGCTGGTCACCGGTGTCGGTGGGCAGGGTGAACTCGGGTGCGGGGTCACCGGGGGAGAGGCGGTCGGGCGCGGTCATGGCCCGACACTACCGCCGGCCCGGCCGGTGCCGCCGCCGGTGACGCGCGGGTGCGGGGCGCGCGTCACCTGTTCGCAAAGTGATCAACACCTCGCGTTGTTGCCAGAGTCTGGCAACAACGAGGTATGGGAAATAGGCTGACCCCGCCGGCCCCGACGGGTCGGCGGACGCGTGGGAGGTCGCGTGGAAACCCTGGCGATGCACATCTCGAACGGGATCATCGATGGTCCCGTGGCGGCGCTGTTCGCGGCGCTCGCTCTCGCCGCGCTCACCGGCTGTGTCCTGCGCGGCCGGCGCGACCTGGACGACCGGCTGGCCCCGATGGCTGGCCTGGTGGCCGCGTTCATCTTCGCCGTCCAGATGCTCAACTTCCCGATCTTCACGGCCGGCGTCAGCGGTCACCTGCTCGGTGGCGCGCTCGCCGCGATGCTGGTCGGGCCGTGGGTTGGCGCGCTCTGCGTGGCCGTGGTGCTGGTCGTGCAGGCGCTGATCTTCGGTGACGGCGGCGTGGCGATGCTCGGCCTCAACATCACCAACATGGCGCTGCTCGGTACCGCCGCTGCGTACCTGTTGATCGCGCTGCTGTTGCGGGTGCTGCCTCGTACGCCGGCCGGCCTGGCCGTGACCGCGTTCGTGTCCGCGCTGGTCAGCGTCGTGGTGGCGTCCCAGGGCTTCATCCTGGAGTACTGGCTGGGCGGCACCACCGACCTGGGCGGCAACCTGGCCGGCCTGGCCGGCACGATGGCCGGCGTGCACCTGCTGATCGGCATCGGCGAGGGTCTGATCACCGCCACCACCGTGGTCACGGTCGCGAAGGTACGTCCTGATCTCGTCTACGCGTTGCGCGGGCTGCGGTCGACGTCCGCACCCGCCGTTCCGGTCGCTGGAGGTGTCCGATGAAGAACCGCTCCTGGGCCTTCCTGGCCGGTGGCCTGCTGGTCGCCCTGCTGCTGGCCGGCGTGGTCAGCAACTACGCCTCCGCCCACCCGGACGGGCTGGACTCCTCGCTGCGCAAGGGGTGCACCGTCGACGCCGAGGGAACCATCACCGGCGGTAGCTGCCCGGCCCAGCAGACCCGGGACCACGAGCTCGCCGACGGTCCGCTCGCCGACTACGGGGTGCGGGGCGTGCAGAACGGCTTCCTCTCCACCGGCCTCTCCGGGGTGCTCGGGGTGCTGATCACCTTCGCGATCGGCGCGGGCGGCTTCTGGCTGCTGCGTCGACGCGGCACGGCGTCGGCCATCGGGGACGGGGCCACGTCGGCCCAGAGCGCCACGGCGACGGCGCGCGCCGGCACCGCCGGCTGAGCGGGGGTACGCAGATGGGTGCCGGTCACGGGCACGTGTTGTACCGGGAGGTCGAGTCTCCGGTGCACCGGCTCCCGCCCGAGGTCAAGATCGTGGCGATGGTGGTCTTCACCGTCGCCGTGGTGGCCACCCCACGTACGGCGTTCTGGGCCTTCGGCGCGTACGCCCTGCTGGTGGCGGTGGTGGCGGCGCTGGCCCGGGTGGGCCCGCGCTGGCTGCTCAGCCGGGCGTTGATCGAGGTGCCGTTCGTGCTGTTCGCGGTCGCGCTGCCGTTCCTCGGCGCGGGTGAACGCATCGAGGTGCTGGGGTTGCGGCTCTCCGAGGACGGGCTGCACGGCGCGTGGAACATCCTGGCCAAGGGCACCCTGGGCGTTCTCGCCTCGCTGCTGCTCGCCGCGACCACCACCACCCGGGACCTGATCGTCGGGTTGGACCGGCTGCGCTGCCCGCAGATGCTCACCCAGATCGCCACGTTCATGCTGCGCTACCTCGACGTGCTCATCGGCGAGGCGCGGCGTATGCGGGTGGCCCGGATCTCCCGGGGTGACGATCCGCGCTTCCTGTGGCAGTTGCGGGGCTTCGCCGCCGGGATCGGGGCGCTGTTCCTGCGCGCCTTCGAACGTGGCGAGCGGGTCTACCTGGCGATGCTGTCCCGGGGCTATTCCGGCCGGATGCCCGCGGTGTGGCAGGGCGACGGCGCGGCGACCGTCGGCCAGTGGCTGATCGCGGCGACCGTACCGGTGCTGGCGGCCTCCATCGCCGCCACCGCCGTCGTGCTGACATGATCGGAACCGTGCAGACCGCTGTCTCGCTGGACGTTCGTGGTGTCCGGTACGCGTACCCGGACGGGCACGTCGCCCTGCACGGGGTGGACCTGACCGTGCCGCGCGGCGACCGGGTGGCGCTGCTCGGGCCCAACGGCGCCGGCAAGACCACGCTGGTGCTGCACCTCAACGGCATCCTCACCCCGACCGAGGGCAGCGTGAGCGTCGGCGGGCTGACCGTCACGCCGGCCCGGGCCACGTTGGCCGAGGTGCGCCGCCGGGTGGGCATCGTCTTCCAGGACCCGGACGACCAGCTCTTCCTGCCCACCGTCGCGGAGGATGTCGCGTTCGGGCCGGCCAACCTGGGCCTGCGCGGGGCGGAGTTGGCCGCCCGGGTGGACGAGGCGCTCGCGGCGGTCGGCATGAGCGAGCACCGGGACCGCGCGCCGCAGCACCTCTCGTTCGGCCAGCGCCGCCGGGTGGCGGTGGCCACCGTTCTCGCCATGCACCCGGAGATCCTGGTGCTGGACGAGCCGTCGTCGAACCTGGACCCGGCGGCCCGGCGCGAGCTGGCCGAGATCCTGCGCGACCTGCCGGTCACCCTGCTGATGGTGACCCACGACCTGCCGTACGCGGCGGAGTTGTGCCCGCGTTCGGTGATCCTGGACGGTGGCCGGATCGTCGCCGACGCCACCACCCACGAGCTGCTGTCCGACGCCACCCTGCTGGCCCGCCACCGCCTGGAACTCCCGTACGGCTTCAGCCCCCCTCGGCCGTAGCCGCCCGCTCGACCCGTGGTGGTCGTGGGACGGCCCGGGAGGCGGCGTGCAGGCGCAGGACGCCGGCCGCCGTCGCGCCGGCGCCGGTGACGAGCGCCACCGCCACCATGACCCGGGCAATCTCGGGCGACCAGGGCACCGGTGCGACGGACCGGGCGAACACCGCGGCGTTCGCCACCCCGGCGAAGAGCGCCAGGCAGGCCCCGGCGAGCGCCACCGCGAAGTCGGCGGCCGGGCGGCGGGCCAGCGCGTAGCAGCCGGCGGCGATCGCGCCGAGGCCGGTGAGCAGCGACCAGATCTGCCCGGACAGCAGCCCGACCAGCACCGCGCCCACGCCCTGGGCGCCGGCGTCCACCTCCCGGCCCACCGGGTAGAGCACGGCGACCGCGCCGCCGACGACCAGCAGCGCGCCGAGCGCGGAGAACGCCCGGGCTCCGGCCGGCGCGGCGGCGGCGAGCAGGCCGAGCGCGCCGACCGCGAGTAGGCCGACGATGGTCACCGCCCACCAGGTGTACGCGTCCGGCGGCGGCACCCAGTCCAGGGTGCCGCGGATCTGCACCGGGTCGGCGCCGTCGCGCAGCGGGATCGCCCAGTCCCGGACCCGGTGCTCCCGATCGGGCGCGGCGCGTACCACGTCGGGCGGTGTCGACTCCTGCCACAGTGCCCGCTGGTCGTGCCATCGCACCGTGGTTCCGTCGTCGATCCGCCGCCAGTCCGGCGGGGCCGCCGGGTCCGCCTCGGGTGGTAGCGAGGTGTCCCCGGTGATGGTGCGGTTCAGGTACGTGGCGGGGGACCGGCCGTTCTCGAAGACCCCGTCCGGGCCGACCCGCAGGTACGGCTCGCCGGAGTAACCGATGATCTCGATCGGGCGACCGGTGCGGTTGGTCAGCTCCAGGCGGGCGCCCGCCTCGATCACCCGTACCTCCAGCCGAGGGCGGGCCGGCGCGACGCCGGTGGTGCGGGTGCGGTAGTCGGTGCCGTCCGGCGCGTCCGCGCCGTGCGCGGCGGCGGGCGCCGCGGTCAGCAGGGTCGCCGCGCAGGTGGCGGTGGCGACCAGGCCGACCCGACCCAGGAGGGTACGGATCACTTGCCGGCCGCCGCCACGGCTGCGGTGAGACCCTCCGGGCTGCGGTCCTCGACCGGCTTGCCGTTGATCAGGATGGTCGGTGTGCCGGTGACGGTGTCCCGGCTTGCCTGGTCGGTGACGTGCTCGGTCCACGTGCGGTACGTCTGGTCCTTGACGCAGCCGCCGAACGAGCCCTGGTCGAGCCCGACGCCGGTGCCGATGCTGATCAGCTCGTCGTCGGTGAGCCCGGCGCTGCCCTCCGGCGGCTGCTTGTCGAAGAGCGCCTTGGCGTACTCGCGGAACTTGCCGCCGGCCGCCGCGCAGCCGGAGGCGGCCGAGGAGCGGGTGGAGTACTCGGTGGTGGAGAAGCGATTGAGGAACGCCACCGGGTGGTAGACGACCTTCGCCTTGTTCTCGGCCACCAGTTGCTCCAGAGTCGCCCCGCTGGCCTGCTCGAACTGTTTGCAGACCGGGCAGAGGAAGTCCTCGTAGACGTCCACGGTGACCGGGCCGCCGCCGGTGACGATGCCGGTGCCGGCGTCGTTGGCGCCGGGCGGGGTGGTGAAGCTGTCCGACCGTTGACTGGACCACACGCTCCAGCCGATCACGCCGGCGATGATCAGCACGACCACCGCGGCGGCGGAGACCCAGATCGTGCGCCGACGTCGGCGTTCGCGGGCCAGCTGCTGACGGACCACCCTGGCCGCGTCCCGTTGCCCCTTGCGACTACTCATCCTCGTCCTCCACGACGGGTTCACCGGACAGCCACCCGTCCACCGAGACGGGCGTACGCGGCCAAATAAGCAGGAAACCGGACAGCACCAAGAATCCCAGGTCGCGGAGGATCTCCGGCAGGTAACTGGGGGCCTGCCCCTCGGCGAGTTGGCCGCCGCTGCCGAAGCAGCCACAGTCGATGGCCAGGCCGCGCGCCCAGGCCGAGGAGATCCCCACGATGAAGACGACCAGCAGTGCGGCGGAGACCCCCGCGCCGAGCCGGGTGGCCAGCCCGAGCAGCACGAGCACGCCCAGCGCCAGTTCGACGAAGGGCAGCGCCGCCCCGATCACGGTCGCCACGTCGTACGGCATCACCTGGTAGGCGTTGACGGCCCGGCCGGACGCGGCCAGGTCGCCGACCTTCGACGCGCCGGCGACCAGCCAGACGGCGGCGAGGCCGAGTCGGGCCGCGACGCCGAGCCACGGGCGGACGGTGGGCCAGCGGGCGGCCCGGGTGGGAGGTGCTGTCACGCTCATTTGTCGTCCCATCTCCGCCGGAAGTTCCGGGCTCAGCCGGTCAGCGCGTCGCCGACCGCCTCGACCAGCTCGTCGCGGGCCCGGGCGACCCGGGAGCGGATGGTGCCCACCGGCACTCCCTCGACGGCGGCGGCCTCGGCGTACGACAGGCCGAGCAGTTGGGTGAGCACGAACGCGGCGCGCCGCTCGGGGCTCAGCCGGCGGACCAGGTCGGCGGCCCCGAAGTGCCCGGCCGGGTCCGGGTGCGGGCGGTCGGTGTAGGCGTTGGCCGTCAGCCGCTCGTCGAGCCGGCGACGGCGGATCACCGTGCGCAGGTGGTCGGCGCAGGCCCGTCGGGCGATGCCGAGCAGCCAGGTACGGGCGCTGGACCGACCCTCGAACGCGGGCAGCGCCCGGAACGCTCGCAGGTAGGTCTCCTGCGTCAGATCGTCGGCGCTGTCCGGGTCGACCAGGGCGGCGGCGAAGCGCCAGACCTCGACCTGGGTCAGTCGGACGAACGCGGCCTGGGCGGCCGGGTCGCCGTCGCGGGCGGTCAACGCCCACTCGGTGGCCGGGTCCCGGGCGACGCCTTCGGCCGGGTCAGCCGGACCGGCGGCTCCGGTGTCGCGCGGGGCGGGGATCACGACAAACCAGGTTACGCGGCGCCCGGCGCGGTGACAGGGTCCTTCGGCCTCTGGATGGTCTGCGCCACGTCGGGAACTTTTCCCCGCCGTCGGTCGACTACCCCGTCATGACATGCGACCTCGTACGCGCGGCGCTGTCGGCGAGGCTGGACGGGGAGGACCCGCAGGCGTCGCCGTCGGTGCTGGACGCGCACACCGCCACCTGCACCGACTGCCGAGCCTGGCTGGCCCGCGCGGAGCAGGTGACCCGGCTGGTCCGGGTGCAGCAGGTGGAGGTGCCCGATCTCACCGCGGCGGTGCTGGCCGCGTTGGCCGCCGATCCCGCCCACCGCGGCCCGGCCGCGATCCGGCAGGCCCGCCGGCAGGTGCTGCGGATCGCGGTGGCGGTCGCCGCCGTGGCCCAGTTGGCCATCGCCCTGCCGATCCTGCTCGCCGGGCTGGGTGTGTCGGTGGACCCGCACACCGGCCGCGAGATGGCGTCGTTCGACGTGGCACTGGCGGTGGGCTTCGTGCTGGCCGCCTGGCGACCCGAGCGGGCCCGGGCGTTCCTGCCGGTGGCCCTGGTGCTGGCGGTCTGCCTGGCCGGCACGAGCGTGGTGGACATCGCCAACTCGACCACCGCACTGGTGCACGAGGTCGGCCACCTGGCCGCCGTCGTCCAGGCGGGCCTGCTGTGGGCACTGGGCCGCACCAGCGGGGACGACCGGCCGCTCGCGCCGGCGTTGGCGGGGCGCGGGTGAGCGACTCACCCCACTCGGGTCGCCGAGATCCACTCCGGTCGGCGAGCATGGCCGGTATGACTGTCGCCCCCCGCCGCTGGCTCGCCCGGTTGGCCGCCACCGCCGGCCTCCTGGTCACCGTCGTCGTCCTGCTGATCGCCCCGGCCACGCCCGCCAGCGCCCACGCGGTGCTGGAGAGCAGCAGCCCGGCCGCCTCGGCGGTGGTGCCGGAGGGCCCGGCCGAGGTGGTCCTGACGTTCAGTGAGTCGGTACGCAAGGTCCCCGGCAAGATCCGGATCATCGCACCGGACGGCTCCCGGGCCGACCGCGGTGAGCCGAGCTTCGACGGAGGCGCGGTGACCATCCCGGTGGACCCGGCCGGGCCGCGCGGCACCTACCTGGTCAGCTTCCGGGTGATCTCCGCGGACAGCCACCCGGTCTCCGGCGCGTTCACCTACTCGGTGGGTGCGCCCTCGACGCCCCCGGTCGACTCCGGCGAGGACAGCAGCCGGGCCGACCCGGTGGTGGGCACCGGGGTGAAGGTGGCTCGTTTCCTCGGCTACGCCGGACTGGTGCTGCTGGTCGGCCCGGCGCTGGTGCTGGCCGCGCTGTGGCCGCGCCGACTCTCCCGGCGCGGGCCGGCCCGACTGGCCTGGACGGGCCTCGGCCTGGTCGCCGTCGCCACCCTCGCCGATCTGTGGTTGCAGGTGCCGTACACCGCCGGCGGTGGTCTCTTCGAGGTGAGTGGCGAGGGCTTCGGCACCGTGTTCGGCAGCGCCTTCGGTGCCGCCCACCTGGTCCGTCTCGGCCTGCTGGCCGCCTCGGCGTTCCTGCTTCGGCCGCTGCTGGCCCGGCCCGCCGGCCGGACCGACGCGATCATCCTGGCCGTGCTCGGTGGGGCCGCGCTGCTGACCTGGCCGCTGGCCGGGCACCCGGCCGCCTCCCCGGCACCGGCCGTCTCGGTGGTGGTCGACGCCGTGCACCTGGGCAGCATGGCGGTCTGGCTGGGCGGCCTGCTGATGCTCGGTGCCTTCCTGCTGCGCCAGGCCGACGAACGCGAGCTGGGCGCGATCCTGCCGATCTGGTCGCGCTGGGCGGCGCTCGCCGTCTCGGCCCTGCTGCTGGCCGGCACCGTCCAGGCGCTGATCGAGGTGGCCACCCCGGACGCGCTGTTCAGCACCACGTACGGACGACTGCTGCTGGCCAAGATCGGGCTGTTCGCGCTGGTGATCGCCGTGGCCGCGTACTCCCGGCAGTTGGTCCGTCGGCGCGTCGCGGCGCAGCGGCCGGTGCCGGTGCGCAGGGCGGTCTGGGTGGAGCTGGCCGTCACCGCGGTGGTGCTGGGTCTGTCCGCGACGTTGGTGCAGACCACTCCCGCGCGCACCGCTGTGGCCGAGTCGTCCGAGGCCGACTCCCGGCTCTTCTCGACCACCCTGACCAGCCCGCTCTACGTCCTTCAGGTCGAGCTGGAGCCGGCCCAGCGGGGCAACAACTCGATGCACCTGTACGCGTACACCAAGGACGACAACCGGCCGTTGCCGGTGGCGGAGTGGCGGGCCACCGCCGCGCTGCCGTCGGCCGGGATCGAGCCGATCGAGGTCCCGCTGCTGCCGTTGTCGGACAGCCACGCCTACGGGGACATCAGCCTGCCCGCCGCCGGCGACTGGCAGTTGAGCATCACCGTCCGTACGTCCGACATCGACGAGGCCACGGTGACCGCCACCGTGCCCATCCGTTAGAGAGGTTCCTGACAGCCATGACCCGTATCCGGCGCACCGCATCCGCTGCCGCAGCCCTGGCGTTCACCGCCGTCGCCACCGCCGTGCTCGGCTTCGCCGGGCCTGCGTCCGCCCACGTCACCGTGAACCCGAAGGAGGCCGTCCAGGGCGGCTACGGGCGGTTCGCGTTCCGGGTGCCCAACGAGAGCGACGGCGCGTCGACCACCAAGCTGGAGGTGGTGCTGCCGGAGAACGCTCCGGTCGGCTCGGTGTCGACCATGCCGGTCCCCGGGTGGACGGTGGCGGTCGAGAAGCGCAAGGTGGACCCGCCGATCGATGTGCACGGCAGCCAGCTCACCGAGGCGGTCGCCAAGCTGACCTGGACGGCCACCGGCGACGCCGCGATCAAGCCGGGTCAGTTCCAGGAGTTCCCGGTCTCGCTGGGTCCGCTGCCGAAGGTCGACACGATGGTCTTCAAGACCCTGCAGACCTACTCGGACGGCAACGTGGTGCGCTGGATCCAGGAGCCGACCCCGGGTGCTGAGCCGGAGAAGCCCGCGCCGGTGCTCACCCTGACCGCCGCCGCGCCGTCGGGTTCGCCCGCGCCGGCGGCTGCGGCCGTGGCGACGACCGACGACGACGATGACGACGACGAGGGCAACGGCGCCGCGATCGGCCTCGGTGTCGCCGGTCTCGTCGCCGGCCTGGCCGGTCTGGTGCTGGGCGGGCTGGCGTTCACCCGTACCCGCCGGGAGCCGGTGGCCAAGCCCTGACCCGTCGTACCCCGCTGGCCCGCCGGAGCATCCGGCGGGCCAGCGCGCTTTCGGCTGTGCCATGAATATCCGCAGATCAAACGGCATACGTCGGTAAGGTCTGCCGGGTACCTGGCTACGGAGGGAGACGGAGCGGATGCGGTTCGTGCGGGCGATCGCCGGAGTGCTGCTGTTGGTCATCGGGATTCCGGCGCTGTTCGCCGGTGGAGCACTCTGGCTGGTGACCCGGCACGCCGATCCCGGCGGGACGTTCACCGCCCGGTTCGAGACCATCCGTACGCCTGGTCACGCGGTCGTGGTCACCGACCTCGACCGGCTGCTGCGGCAGGAGGTGCCGTTCGCCCGTACCGCGCAGACCCGACTCCGGTTGGAGGCCCGCACGCCGGACGGCCCGGCCTTCGTCGGCCTGGCGTCCACCGCCGAGGTGCGGCGCTGGCTGGAGCCGGTCCCGCACGCCGCCGTCCGCCGGGTGGCGCTGGCCCGGGGGCCGCTGCCGGTCCGGCTGGACCCGGCCGGCCCGGCCGCCGAGGCCCCGGCCACCGCCGGGGAGGTCACCCCGCTGGGTCGCCCCTTCTGGGTACGCGAGGGGATCGGCGCTCTGGAGTGGAGCGCGGACGATCTGGCCGGCGAGCCGATGAGTCTGGTGGTGATGCGCCCGGACGGCGGTGACGACCTGGCCCTGGATCTGCGCGCCGAGCTGCGGGCCGGCTGGACCGGCCCGGCCACCTGGGGGCTGCTGGCTGTGGGTGTGCTGCTGGTGGTGTGCGCGGTGCTGCTCCTGCTGCGACCGCTGCGCCCGCGCGAGGTGGTCTTCGTGGTCGAGCCGGATCAGGTGCCGGTGCTCGCCGGCCGGCTCGGCGTCACGTCGTTGACCGGCCTGGGCGGCCTGCCCGCTGGCCGCCTCGGACCCGAGGGCCCGGACGATGGGGGTGCGGGAGACGGCGAGTGGCCCTCCGCGCTGCCGACGCGGAGGGCCACCTTCACCGGGGGATCGGTGCTACCCGAGCGACGCTTGAGGTAGATGAGACCAGATTAGCGCCGAAGGCGGCTACTGGGGAGATCTGTCCATTTGGTGCGACTTTTCCCTCGGCTGGCTCGGCCGGACCGGCAGGACCACCAGCAGGAGCAGACTGAGCAGCACATAGCCGTTGCGGAGGACGAAGTCCAGCGGGTCGTCGGTGCGCACCGGGGCCACCCCCCATTTCTGGAACGACACCATGCCATAGACGATCAGGGCGGTGGTGCCCACCGCGAGTCCGGCCAGCCACTGTCGCCGACGGAAATCGTCCGGGCGGTCGGCCCGCAGCGCCGCGTCCACCAGGAGCACCACCGCCGGCACGAACCAGTAGATGTGGTGGGTCCAGGTGATCGGGCTGACCAGAGCGCCGACCAACCCGGTCAGGGTCAGGCCGGTCACCAGGTCACCGGCCCGGGTGGCGCGGACCGCCCGCCACAGCCCATAGCCGGCCACCACGGCGACCACCAGCAGCCAGATCAGCCGGTCCGGCTTTTCCGGCGCGGTGAACCGGCTGAGCAGCCCGAAGAGTGACTGGTTGCCGGTGTAGTCGGTGCGACCGACCCGGTCGTTGTCCCACAGCTCCCGGGTCCAAAACCGCCACGAGGCGCTGGGTGCGACCGCCGCCGCGAGCAGGGTCGCCGCCGCGGCGGTCGCGCTCGCCACCACCGCGGCCCGCCATCGTCGGGTGGCCAGCAGGTAGACGATGAAGATGCCCGGAAAGAGCTTGAGCGCCGTCGCCAGCCCGATGCCGACCCCGGCCCAGCGCCGCCCCTGCGGTACGGCGAACAACAGGTCGGCCAGGATCAGCACGACCAGCAGCATGTTGATCTGCCCGAAGGTGATCGTCTCGCGGGTGCTCTCCACCGCCAGCACCAGCAGCACGGCGACGGTCAGGGTGAACGTGCGCGGCAGGTCGTGCCGGGCGATCACCGGCGTCACCAGCCAGCGGGTGGTCACCACCACCGCCAGCACGGTGAGCAGTGTGAAGATCGCCACGGTGGCGCCGAGCCGGATCAGTCCGAACGGCCAGAGCAGCAGCGCGCTGAACGGCGGATAGGTGAAGTACAGCTCGCCCTGCACCCGGTCCGGCTGGACGTAGTCGTAGAGCGGGTTGCCCGCGCGCCACCAGTCCATCGCCGACATGTAGATCTTCAGGTCGAAGAAGTTGTGCACCCGGCCGGGCAGGTAGAGGGCCGGTAGCACGGCGACCAGCGCCACGATCGCGACCAGCCGACGGACCGTACGGCCGCCGGGATCGTCGTCGGTGACGGCGGGCGGTGCGACTGGTTCGGCTGGCACTTGAGAAACCCTAGCGGGCCGCTCCGGTGAGAGCGCGCAGCCGCGGGTCGTGTGCTGCGCGTAGGCTGTCCCGGTGGCTGATCTTCTCGTCTGGATCGACTGTGAGATGACCGGGTTGGATCTCGGCAGCGACAAGCTGATCGAGGTTGCGGCACTGGTCACCGATCCAGACCTCAACGTGCTGGGTGACGGGGTCGACGTGGTGATCCACGCCGATGAGGCCGCGTTGGAGGCGATGCCGGAGATCGTCCAGAAGATGCACGCCAAGTCCGGCCTGACCGAGGAGGTCCGCCGCTCCGCGGTGACCCTCGCCGAGGCGGAGGACCTGGTTCTGGATTACGTCCGCAGTTTCGTCAAGGATCCGCGTACCGCGCCGCTCTGCGGCAACTCGATCGGCACCGACCGGGGTTTCATCGCCCGGGACATGCCCCGCCTGGACGCGCACCTGCACTACCGGATGATCGACGTCTCGTCGATCAAGGAGCTGTGCCGCCGCTGGTACCCCCGGGTGTACTTCGGTCAGCCCCAGAAGGGCCTGGCGCACCGGGCGCTGGCCGACATCCGGGAGAGCATCCGGGAGTTGGAGTACTACCGGCGGACGATCTTCGTCCCGCTGCCCGGCCCGGACGTGGAGACCGCCAAGGGCATCGCCGCCGAGCTCTGACCCGCACGGCTCGCACCCGGGAACCCGCTGGACGCGGTCAGCCGTGGTGTGGCTATTATTGGTCCGCACCCCGCCCGGGGCTATCGACCGGGCGACGGCGGCATGGTGGCTGTAGCTCAGTTGGCAGAGCACCGGGTTGTGGTCCCGGTTGTCGTGGGTTCAATTCCCATCAGTCACCCAGCTAGTGGATCTACGTATCCGCTGATCAGGCCCCCTCCGAGGAGGGGGCCTGAGTCGTTTTAGGGGCGTGGTAGGGGCATCTTGTGGGGCTAGACGAAAGCCCCCTCCGTAAGGAGGGGGCTTTCGTCGTACTCGACTGATCAGGCGGTCGGCGTGGGCGTCGGGGTCTCGGCGCCCGGGGACGGCGAGGCGTCCGGGTCGGCCGGCGGCTCGTACGGCAGGGCGCTGCCCTTGACGTACTCGTCCCAGCTCATGTTCCAGTCGGTCCAGCCGTTGCCGTTCTGCAGCTTGCGCTCGGTGCCCTTGACCGTGATCGGGTCGCCGACCTGGGTGTTCTTGAACAGCCAGTCGCCGTTGGCCATCGACACGTTTACGCAGCCGTGTGAGACGTTGGTGGTGCCCTGCTGGCCTTCGGACCAGGGGGCCGCGTGGATGAACTCCCCACCCCAGGTGAGTCGCTGGGCGAAGTCAATCTTGGTGCGGTAGCCCTCCTCCGGGCCCAGCTCCTCCATGGTGTCGAAGACCGTCTTGCGCAGCTTCTCGATCACCACCATGGTCCCGCTGGACGACGGGGTGCTCTTCTTGCCGAGGCTGACCGGGATGGTCTTGATCACGGAGCCGTTCTTGGTCACCGTCATCCGCTTGGTCTTGTTGTCCACCGTCATGATCAGCGAGGGGCCGATCTTGACGTCTACGGTGAGGTCGGCGCGGCCGTAGTAGCCGTCACCCATCGGCAGCCCGCCGGCCTGCACCCGGTAGGAGACCTTGGTGTTGGCCTTCCAGAACTCCTTCGGCCGATACCGGATCTCGGTGGGGCTGACCCAGTGCCAGATGCCCTCCTGGGCCGGCGTCGAGGTCACCGTCATCCGGCGCTGCACGTCGTCGCGGTAGTCCTCCGGAACGGCCCGGCTGAACTTCACGATCAGCGGCATGCCGACACCGACCACCTGGTTGTCGCCGAGGAAGCTGCTCACCCGGATCTGCTTGGCCGGCTTGGCCATCGTGGTGAAGCTGCTGGTCGCGGTGGCCGGGCGGCCGTCGTCACCGGTCGCGGTCACGGTGGCCGTGTAGCTCGTGCCGTACTCCAGCGCCCCGGCGGGCAGCCAGGTCTTGCCGTCCTTGGCGAGGGTGCCCTCGACCGCCTTGCCGGCCGCGTCCTTGAGCTCGACGGTGGTCTCCGCGGCGTCCTTCGTGCTGAAGGTGATGCCGGTCGACGCCGGCACGTCCTTGGCATCGGTCGCCGGCTCACTGATGGTCGCCGCCGCCTTCGGCTCGGTGCTCTGGCCACCGCCCTGCCACGAGGACGGCTTGCCGCCGTCGCCGTTGGTACAGGCCGAGGTCAGGGCCATCGCCGCGGCGAGCAGCCCCGCCGCGAGCACGCGGCGTCGCCCACGGGGCCGGATCAGCTGGTCCTGGCTAGCTCGCATGATGTCCTCACAGTCGTGGTCCTGACCCATCGTCTCCTATTGACGCGCCAGGGCCGGTCCCGGTTGCCGAGCGTGAACCGGAACACGCCGACGATGATGCCGGAATTTTGCTACTATCCGGCGTTTCGTGAGCTTGGCTCGTCTGCGTACCGGGATCGAGGGGCCGCCGCGTCGCGGGCAGTGCAAGGGTACGCGCCGACCCGTAGCGTCCGACGGGCCGGCGCGACCGCGTTCGATGGCTCAGAGCGCCGGGCCGGAGCCGCCCGCGGGCACCGGCAGAGCGCTGCCCCTGATGTACTCCGACCAGCTCTGGCTCCACGCCGTCCAGCCGTTGCCGGCGGCGACCTTGCGTTCGGTGCCCTTGATCGTGATCGGGTCACCGATCCGGGTCTTGTCGAACAACCACCGGGCGTTGACCATCGACACGTTCACGCAGCCGTGCGAGACGTTCTGCCGCCCCTGCACGTGCTCGGACCAGGGCGCCGCGTGGATGTACTCGCCACCCCAGGTCAGCCGCTGCGCGAACTGGATGTCGGTGACGTACCGGTTGGCCGGGTCCGGGTCGTCGCGGGTGTCGAAGGTCGTGGCCTCCTTCTTCTCCATCACGACCATCGTGCCGCTGGAGGACGGGGTGCTCTTCTTGCCGAGGCTGACCGGCAGGGTGCGGACCACCGCGCCGTTCTCGTACACCGTCATCTTCTTGGTGGCGTTGTCGACCTTCATCTCGAACGACCGACCGATCTTGGCGGTGGCCTTGCGGTCGATGTCGCCGTACTTGCCGTTGCTCAGCGGCACCCCGGCCAGGGCGATCCGCACGGTGATGGTGGTGCCGGGCTTCCAGTACTCCGGCGCCCGGTAGTAGGCTTGCGTGCCGTTGTCGACCCAGTGCCAGGCACCCGGCTGCGGCGGGTCGGTCTTGACGAACATCCGCTTCTGCACCGCCGCGCGGTCCTTCTTCGGAATGCCGGGGTGGAACTCGGTGACCACCGGCATGGCCACCCCGTAGCTCTTGTCATCGAAGAGGTAGAGGCCGGACCCGATCGTCGACTTCGGCTTGGCCATCGTGGTGAAGCTGCTGGTGCCCTGACTGCTCGTCCCGTCCGAACCGGTCGCGGTCAGCGTGGCCGTGTAGCGGGTGCCGTACTTCAGCGGAGCGGACGGCACCCAGGCGGAGCCATCGGTACGCAGCTTCCCCTCGACCGCACCGCCGCTCGCTGCGGTCAGGGTGACCGAGGACACCTTCGCGCCGTCCGGGAGTTTCGTGCTGATCTCCGTACTCACCGGCTTGTTCTTCGTGCCGTCGGCCGGACTCAGCACCAGCGGCGGCCCACTCGGCGCCGCCGGCGACGAGGGGGCGGTCGTGCCGGGATCGGCTGCGGCGCTCGCCGCGGACCCACCGACGAACTCGGGCTTCTTCTCGTCGTCGCCGCACCCGGTCAGTGCCAGCGACGCCACCAGGGTCAGAGCGCCCACCAACGCCCCGGCCCGCGTGAACCCTGCCATCCCCACCTCTGTTCTCGCGTACCTGGCGGACATCGTGCACCATCATCGCCTCGGCGTACGGTCCCGCTGTTGACAGGCCGACCTTTTTGTGGGCTTTTGTCCGGTAAGCTCGACCGAAGGGGGGAGCCGGGTAACCGGATTGGAGCCCGGCTCAGAGGGGTGCTAATGTTCTCTCCGTTGCCAACGAGCGCCGCTAGCTCAATTGGCAGAGCAGCGGACTCTTAATCCGCGGGTTCGGGGTTCAAGTCCCTGGCGGCGCACCAACGATTTAGGTCCTGACCTGGTGGTTAATACTGGGTCGGGGCCTTTTCGTGTTTGAGGGCGATGGGTGGTCGCTCGATGGGTGCTCGGGAGCCGTTGTACCCGGCTGTCGTCCTATTGGATGCCTGGCTGTCGTCATGGACCCATGGGTCAGATGCCCGGCTGTTCTTCCCGTCGTACGCGGTCGAGGAACCTGTCGGCGTGGCGTCGGCTGGTGAGAGTGATCAGCCGGACGTGTGGCCCGTGATCGTGGAGCAGGCTTCGGATGCGAGGTCGCATGGTGTGCCGGTAGCTGACGATGTAGCGGACGAAGTTCCAGTTGATCCGGTCGTAGACGCCGTCGGCCTGGTGCTGGCCGCCGCGGTAGCGCCACCGTCGCTGGACGATGCCCCGCAGGCATGCGGCGGCGGGTAGGTCGAGGAAGATCACGGTGTCGGCGGCGGCGAGCCGGATGGGCAGGCTGCTGGCGTAGTTGCCCTCGATGATCCACCGCTCGCCGCTGACGAGCTTCTCCTGTTGGGCGACGAACTCGTTCCTGGGGAGCGGCGTCCAGTGCTCGTCGTAGTAGATCGCGTCGAGGTGGACCAGCGGTACGTCGAGGATCCGAGCGAGCCTCCTGGCAACGGTGGATTTGCCGCTGCCGCCGCAGCCGATGATGGCGATCCGATCCACGTCTTCCACGGTAGGGCCGAGGAGGTGCACTCCGGCGGAAGGAGGGTTAGCGGCGCTCGGATCCTGTGCTTCATCCATGAGGACATGGTGAGGGCCACGTCTGAACTATTCAGCCACACCTACTACCGATGCTATTATGCGACGCATGATACCTTCCGACGAGGCTGCGGGTTCGGAGGCCGATCGCCAGACTCAACTGCTGCGTGGGGCCCTCGACATGTGCATGCTCGCGTTGCTGGTGAAGGAGCCGGCCCATGGCTACGAGTTGGTACGCCGACTCAACGCCGCTGGGCTGGGAACGGTCGGATACGGCACGGTCTACCCCCTGCTCACCCGCATGCGTCGACTCGGATTCGTTGTCGACGAGGTCGAGGACAGTCCCGCCGGTCCACCTCGGAAGGTGTACGTCGTCACCCAAGAGGGCCACGGCAGGCTGATCGCTTGGACGCAGCAGTGGACAAGTTTCACCGCAACGATCGACGCCACGATTGCCGACGTGGAGCCCTCCGCGTCAACCGCCAGGAGGTAGCCATGCAGGACTTGGACGACGTCATCGCCATCGCAGAACACGAGTGGCGATCCACCGGCATCGCGGAGCGGGATCGGATGGCTCTAGCCAACGATCTACGAGCGGAACTAGAAGCAGCAGCCGCCGACGGAGTCACACCTACCCAGTTGCTCGGCGACTCCGACATCCGAGCATTCGCCCGCAACGTCGCCATCGAGGCCGGTACGAGGCGGCTACCGTACGACATCAAGCGGCTCCTACTCACCACATTGGCCGGAGCGGCACCGGGTCTGGCTTTCGCGTGGCTCTTCCTGTGGTGGCTGCCGAACGCGCCATACATCGGCGCGATAATCGCATTCGTCGGCGCACTCCTCACCGTGAAGATCCGAATGAGTGACGTAGCGGTGATCGGCCGAACCGTGTGGGCCATGGCCCTGCTGCTGCCCGTCGCCGGGATTCTGATCACGCCAGTGACCATGAGCTTCGCCTGGGTAACCGGTTACAGCACGGCGATGCCAATCGTGTTCCTCGAAGCTGCCATTGTTGCTGGCGCGCTGAGCGCGGCCACGATACTGGCACGCCGCTGGGCGCTCGCGCCGGCACTCGGGTCCCATCGGCTTGTCGCGTCCAAAGGGAACTAGATCCGACGGGCTATCCCTCCCAGACGTATCACCTGGCATCGGGCACGGCAACACCGCCGAGCCTTGCTGGCCGCCGGCTGGCGAGCGGACTTGACCTTCTCATCGCAGGAGGAAGTGCCCCGGTCCGGCCTTCGACACCCGCTCGAGCGCAGGGAAGGGGACAGTGGACGGTCCCATCGCTCACCATGAATTGCTGTTCAGGCCGGACTCCCGATTCTTCACGGTCCGAGACGTAGAGTGCGACGCCGCAGAGGGTGGTCGCCAAGCTCTCGCTCAGTCGTACGAGAGCGGTGCCGCCGCGACGGGCTACGAGGTGTATCTGACGGCAGCTCAGGACCTACTCAAGGTGCGAGCGCGCCTAGAGGTTTGGAACCGACCCGCCGGCCCGGCGGAGGGTTTCGACGGTGTCCTGGCTGCTGCGCTGACATGTCCCAGCGGTGTACTGCAAATGGGAGACGGTAGCGGGACCGCTGTCGACGGGGTCGACCTCCCGGCAGGCCCAGGCGTGTACACCGCACAGGTGCAGCACCGTGGCAGGGCAGAGGCCCGATTGGTGCTGCAGCGCCTCGACGAGCGACTGACAGCTACGAAGGCCTCAGCCTGGCCGTCCCTGTTCGCGCCGCACGATGGGATCGAGGAGTACCTGATCCGCGTCTGGTTCCGCGAGGGCCTGTCCGAAGACGACGACGAGATCGATCTCGGCGATCAGCAGCCGACCTGACGTGTGCTCTCGGTCATCGCCGTCACTCGCGACACAGTCGTTATTTGATCAACGCTTGGATGGGCGGGTGGTCGCCCCGCGACCTGCCGTGCGCTGCACCCCGATCCGGAGGAACTCGGCCGGCACGGCGTTGCCGGCCGGGCAGGAGTCACCGTCAACCTCGCAGGGGCGACCGGGCCAACCGCAGGCCCCTTCAGGAGGGGCCTGCGGCCCGGTTTCGCCGCCCCGTCTCCGACACGCGTCACCGCCCGGTGGGGAAAGCCTCGCGTGATGCACCTCTGCCCCTACAGAGGGCGGGGGTTCACCGGCTGTTCGATGGGGGCCGATCAGGTTCGGTCGGCAGTGAGGGGCAACTGCGCGACCGGCACGAGTCGGCGGACACCGCGGCTTGGGCTGGGCTGCTCGGTGCCCTTGACGGTCGCGATGTCGGCCGCGAGCGCCTCGATCTGTTGGCGGGTTACGCCTGGCATACAGATCAGGTGGCTGATGCCGCCGTCGGCGTTGGAGAGGCCGTGGCGGCGGGCGATTACCGGCGGCGGGGTCGTGAAGTACACCGTGAAGGCATGGACGTTGCGCCAGGCGGGCCAGCCGACGCTGGCCAACAAGGAGTGGGCGAAGCGGGCCGTCTCGCGGGCACGTTCGGCGCGTTCACGGTGCCCGTCCTCGCCGAGCAGCCGCAGCGCATACCACATCTGCACGGCGAGTTGGCCGCAGCGGGAGCCGCTGATGGTGCTGTCGGTCGTGGCGGTGTAGGAGATCCGCCGCGCCGCCCGTTGAAGCGAGCGGCGAGTCACCACCAGACCACCGGGAACAGTGGTGCCATAGAACTTGTGGCAGGAAATGGCCACAGAGTCGATCACGGAGCCAAGCTCGATGGCCACCGACCGGTCCGGCAGAAGGGCCAACGGGACACCGGCGAGCGCGCCGTCGACGTGCAGGTGAGAATTGCGGATGGCCAGCTCAGACATGGCGAAGCGAACCCGGGCGGGATCGTCTACCGCTTCCGTCACGGTCGTGCCGGCGTTGGCCACGACGATGGCCGGCCGATCTCTGCGTCGGGCCAGCTCGCCCCGCAAGTCGTCGTAGTCGATCTCGCCGCTAGCGTCGGTGCGGATGACCACCTCGGGGAGGCCGAGCGTGCTGGCCGTCTTGCGGATCCAGTCGTGGGTGGCCTGGCTGTAGTAGAGCACCGGATTCGCGCCCGCGAACCTGTCGCGGGCGAGCAGGATGGCCGCTTGGTTCGCCTCGGTGCCGCCGCTGGTCAAGTATCCCCAGCGATCGTCGGCGGGGGCGCCGAAGAGGTTCGCGTGCCAGTCGATGACCTCCCGCTCGTAAGCCTTCGTGTGGCCGGTGTCCGGGTCGGTGTCTGGGTCACCGACGTTGTTGATCAGCAGTCCAAACAGCGGGGTTACTGGTCCGTAGTCGATGTCCAATGCGGCAGGGAAGCCGATCGACCTGCGCGCCGCCAGGGTGGCTCGCAGGTGCTCGATTTGAGTAGCGAGGGACAGGTCGTCGGGAACGCTGGTGGGAGAGGTCATCGCGGATCATCTCTTGTGGCGTCCACGGCATCACGTACCAGCAGGCTGCATCGCCGTTGGCAGGGGGCGGTCACGGGCACTCCGTTGATAGGCAACTAAGCGAAGAGTGGACCATGACCGCGACGCCCAAGCAACCGTGCCCGTGCAGAGTGATCTCGCCGACAGGTGGTGCGTAGTTGATCGCGGTGCGTGTTCGATGAGAGTCTAAGGGCGACGTCTCGGGGAGGACTACACGTGGTGTACGACAGGCCAGCAACTCACCCGGGTCCTTCTAAGAGGACCAGCGAGGATTGGAGAGCAGCGGCAACCAGTGAAAGGGTGACGGCTGTGCCCTGGGACCAGCAGCCCGGTAGCTACACGTCGCCCTCCCCACCGGCGCCGGCGCCGGACGGACGGCATGGTTGGGTAGCGCCCACGACAGCGATGCCGTCGCCGGCAGCGGAGCAGTACCCGCCGAGTGCATGGCATTCAGCGCCCCCTGAGCAGCCGTCGCCACGACCTGATCCATCACCGGCTACGCGCGAGTCACCGCCTGCGCCTCCGATCAGTGATCCGGAGACACGGCGGATTTGGGCTTCGCTGCGGTCCTCCGCGCTGAGTCGAGTCGGGCTGATGAACACGATGCACGGCCGCCACGCGTGGGCGCAGCGTCGGCGCAACCCGTTGTGCCCCTACGGCTTTGCGTTTCTCTATGCGGTGCCGGTCGTCGGCTCGACCCCGGAGCGGCCGGTCTTCGAGGTGGGCGCGGCAACACGTCTGGACAAGGCCGGGGAGGACGTGTCGCACCTACCCAGGTTGCTCTACGACCTCGCGCAGACAGCGCGGCACTACCTCGACCACGGGGGACTGGACCCGCGTCAGCCACCCCAGATATGCAACCGTGTCGACGACCGGGTCACCGCCGACTCTACGTTCATCGGCATCGCGGTCAGCTCACTCGATGGTCCGCTGGGCACCTGGGAGCAGACAATGCGCCAGGTGGAGGGCGAGGATCGGATTCCAGGACGGTTCTACATCCAGCTGATGGACCCCGAAGAGACGCGGATAGTCGTCGACCGGCCCACCGACCCGTGGGACAAGCCGCTGATCCAGTCCACGACGCCAACGTACGAGGCGTGGCTACCGTTGCAGAGCCACCCGGAAGACGCGCCGATCTGGACCGGGATCGGCCAGTTGGCGACGCTGGTACACCACGGCGCTCAACGGATAGGCCAGGCCAGGGGCGCGACGACGTAGCCAAACCGCAGAAAGCAGGCGGAGCCGCTTAAGCGGCTCCGCCTGCTTTCTGCGGTCTATTGCTGCTTAGAGCGTGAGGTGGCCCAGATCCTCGTCGACCTGCCGCGTGGGGTTCGTCTCGCGCTCCCCGATGCCAGCGAGCAGGTCTGGCCGGCGGGCCCGCAGGCTGATCGCCCACAGCACACCGATGAGGACGAAGGCGCCGACTGTCCCGGGCACCAGCCACGCCCGATGAGAGCCAGGTGGCGTACCCAGCGCGGCACTGATGTTGATCAACGTCACCAGGAGGATCATCGCGATCGCGACACCACCGAGCGTGGGTGCGATCGCCCGCGCCCACAGCGACTCGCTGCGTCCACCGCCGCGAGCGAAGAACCGGACGGTGGCGAGTGAGCTCACCGCCATCAACAGCATCAGGCTGACCGCGGCGATGTTGCTCAGCCAGGTGAACATGGTCAGCGCATCGGCGCCGCTGACCACGAACAGCAGAATAACGATCAGCGCGGTGATCGACTGGGCGATCGATCCACCCTGGGGCGCGCCGGACCCGCCCTCGCGGATCGTCGCCAGGCGAGCGGGCAGCAGCCGGTCCTTGCCGAGAGCGAACAGGTATCTCGCCACACTGTTGTGGAAGCTGATCATTGCCGCGAGGACGCTGCTGACCAGCAGCAGGCCGCCCAGCGCCACCAGCAGCACGCCGGCAGTACCAGCGCGGGGGCCCGAGAAGACCTCGAACGGCAGCGGGGCCGACGGGTCGCGGGCCAGGTCAACGATCCGGTCGGCGCCCACTGTGGCCACCATCGCCCACGCGCACAGGGCGTAGAGCAGGCCCAGGCCGAGAATCACGTAGATGATGCTGCGCGATACCGCTCGTGGTGACCGTGCCTCCGCGCCGTACGCGGCGATCGTTTCGGTGCCGAAAAACGCGGCGAAGCCGAGCGGAAGCACCGCGAGCCCCGCCACCACCCCGGCACCGAACAACTGGTTCGGGTACAGCGCGTCGAACGTCAGGTGACCGCCGGCCGGGTGAGCTAGGCCAACCAGCACGAACACGATCAGCAGCGTGACCTCGACGACCAGGATAGTTCCGAACATGGCGGTGCTGACGCCCGTGCGTTGCAGGCCGAATGCCGCGACGATGGCCCAGGCGATGAGAGCCCCAATCCACCACGGCCCGCCGACCAATCCGCTGATCACCGAACCGAGTAGCCCGTACAGCGAAATCTGGATGGTGTTGTAGGCCAGTAGCACGACCGGCGCGCCAGCCACGCCGACGAGCCGAGACAACCCGGCGGCGAGTGCGGTGTAGAAGATTCCACTCGGCTGCACGTACCTGGCGATGGCGATGTATCCCGGCGCCCAGAGGAGCATCACGACGGTCAGGAGCAGGAAACTGGCGGCGACGCCGGTGTTGCCGGTGGCCGCATAGGTGGCGACGATACCGCCGACGAGAACGGCCATGGGGGACGATGCGGTCGCACCGAACGTGACCAGCGAACTCGTCCGCAGAGTCTTGCGTGCCAGTCCCCGCTCGGCGGACACCGTCAGGGGGGTCACAGGTGACGTGACCATAACTAAACCTCCCCAGGTCTAAGGCAAATCAGTCAGGCGACGGGACTCGATGACCTTACAGGTGATCTCGCCATCACTGGGAGCGGTGGGCCGCGCAACTAAAGCGGGTCAGCGGCAGATTTTGACGATCAACGACAAGCTCGGGACCGTGACGTTCGGTAACCGCGGGTTCGGGGTTCAAGCCCCTGGCGGCGCACCAACGAAAGGCTCTGACCTGGTGGTTCGCACTGGGCCAGAGCCTTTTCCGGGTACGTCGGTGGTGTGCGGTCACTCAGTGGCGACCCAGTTCGTGATGGGCGGCCTCATCTGGCCGAATCAGTCGTCGGCGCTGAGCGTGCCATGCAAGCGCCGGCGATCGGGCAGTGACTGTCGTTCATTGTCCGATAGGTCGGTAGCGGAGGCGTACGACGCCGTTCTGGAATCGGCGCTCATCGAGGAGTTCGAGACCGGTGCGCAAGCCGGTCGACAGTCCTGGCTTACCGCCGCCGACGACAATGGGCAGGATGAACAGGTGGCACTCGTCGACCAACCCGGCCTTGATCGCCTGCGTCGCGAGGTCGGCACCTCCTACGGTGAGGTCGCTGCTCGTCGTGGCCTTCATTTCGTTCACTGCGGCGGGGTCGAAACGCCGTTCGATTCGAGTGCCGGCAGTTGACACCGCATCGAGGGTCGTGGAATACACGACTTTGCTCGCCGCCTGCCAGACGCTCGCGAAATCGGCCGTGAGGTCGGACTGCGCGGCGAGGGCGGGTTCGGTCTCCCAGAGGGCCATCGCCTCGTACAGGCGTCGCCCGTAGAGAAACGTGCCCACAGACCGCAGGAGGTCGGTGTGGCACGCGAACACCTCGTCGCCGATCGGGAAGAAGTCGATCGCGCCGCGTTCGTCCTCGATGTAGCCGTCAAGCGACATGTTCGTTACGTAAATCAGCTTTGCCATGCCTCTACCTCTCGATGATGAGTTGCAACGGCCTGGATATTCACCAGCGTGGCGTCGAGCTTGGTGAACGCCTGGCGCCAACCCTCCTCGCTGGGTTGCGCGAGATGTTCGGGGAGCCACTGGCGGATCTCCAGTCGCGTACGTCCGTCAGCCTCGTCGTGGAACTCGACCCGCAGTCTCGTCTCGAACGGCTCGATGCCCTCCTGCAGCCGGCCACTCACGCGCATGACGCCTTCGAGCAGTTCACCGTCGGCGACGTCGGTGAGGTCGACGTGGGTGTGCACGTGAAGCTCGGGGTTGGACGCACTGACCTCCGTCCACCGTTGATAACCGCCGGGGCGCACGTCGAACTCGATCTCGTCGCGCGGCAGTGAGTTGCCGATCGGGCCCCACCACGCCGCCAAGTGGTCGGGATCGGTGAAGGCCCGGTAGACGAGCTCCCGCGGCGCGTCCAGCACACGCGAGATGACGAGCTGCGGAGTTCTCGTTTTCATTCGATCTCCCTGGGGCGGTCGGCCATCCGGTCCGCTGCCCGTCCGGCGGCCTGCACCGCGGCGAGGTGGGCGTCGAGGCGAGTGAGGGACGAGTCCCAGAGCCGCCGGTAGCGCTCGATCCAGTCGGCCGCCTCGCGCAGCGGGGCAGCCTCGAGATGGCTGGCGCGCCACTTGCCCGACCGCGACCGCGAGATGAGCGCGGCGCGCTCGAGCACCTTCAGGTGCCGTGACACCGCCGGCATCGAGATGGACAGGGGGGCGGTGAGCTCGGTGACCGTGGCGTCGCGTGCGGCCAACTCGGCGATGATCGCCCGTCGAGTCGGGTCGGACAGCGCCGAGAACACCGCGCTGAGCTGGTCGGTGCCAGTCAATCCGAAGCCTCCTTTGCTTAACCAACATGTTAAGCGTATTGAGGCGCGAGCGATGTTGTCAACGGTTGGTTCGTCGGGCGTGCGTCGGTTCTCAATCCGCCGCTTCGGGGCACGACAACAACGGCGTCGCTCGCACCGAGTCAGTCGACGGTACGGATTCCCCGGGAGCGCAGGAACTCGTTGATCCGATCGTGGATCTCCCGGCTCGGCTTGCGCAGCATCCAGATGCGACCCACCAGGGCGGCGTTGTTCGGGCCGGGCACGTCCCACGGGCCGCCGTCGGGGTAGACGGCCAGGGCGACCTGGCCGAACCCGGGACGCGCCAGCCCAGCTTCGCGAATCTCCTCCCACCGGTAGCGGCGGGTGACGCGGCCGTGGTGGCGGACCAGCAGGCCCGTCTCGTCGGCCAACAGCGCGTCGCCTCGCTGCGACCAGGCCACGAGGACGGTGGCGAGCAGGAGACCGATCGGTATGAAGGGGAAGCTCCTCTGCCATATCCCCACGGCGACCAGTGCGGCGAGAGAACCGGCGGGGATGAGCACCGCCGGCCACAGTCGCGAGGCGAGCAGCACCGTCGTCCCAGCGAGGTCCTCATCGTCCGGCACTCGACTCCCGTACCCAGTCGATGAACGGGAGAATCTCGCAGTGAGGCTGGACGGGCCCGCTACTTCTGGTAGCCGTAGTTGTCGCAGGTCCTTCGCTGGAGCACGCAGTTCTTGGTGCGTTTGTTCATGGTGTCGACGTCCCACATCACGAACGCGTCGCCGTGCATCGACGAGGCACTCTTACCCTCCTTGTCGGAGGCGAGGTAGTAGCCCGCCGGGGTGCCCTTCGCCGGGTACTGGATGTCGAAGGTGATCGCCGGGATCTTCACCGGGTGGCTGGGCGGGCAGGCGTTGCCCGCCCCGTACGCGACGTGGTCCTTGTGGTTGGGGCTGTCCAGGTGCTTGCCGTCCCAGCAGTCCGGGAACTGCATCATGAAGTGCAGCGTGGCGTTCCCGCCGCAGATGGGCCAGTTGCCGTTGGTGCTGCGGGCGATGCCGTCCAGATCGCCGGGGCCGTAGAAGGCGCAGTAGAACTGGCCGGTCGTCCCGCGTGGCGTCGGCTTCTTCTTCTTGGCGTCGCCGGTGATCATGCGTAGACCGTTGGGCATCGGCAGCTGGCCGGTCGAGTTCTTCATCAGCGACCGGTAGTAGACCCGGAAGCCCGAGGTCTCGACCGGCTTACCGGTCGCGTTGTCGTAGAGCGTCGGCACCCAGTAGGCGGAGTGGTCCTGGACCGGCTTGCAGGAGGTGGCCGTGAACTTGGTCAGGTCCTCGGCTGCGGTCTTCGCGTCGACGGCCTTGTTGCCGACGAAGGAGTGCATGTGTGAGGCGCCCGGGAGGCCGGGTGCGACGATCGGGTCGTCCGGCAGGCGGTGGCTGTACTGGCAGTCGGCGCGGAACTCCGGGAGGTTGCCCACGCTGGCCGGGGCGGGGTCGACCTTCAGGGCTTTGTACGCGTCGACCTGTGCCTTCCAGGCTGCCTGGTTCAAGGCGACCCAGCCCGCCTTGGGAATCTTCTGTGTTGCGGCGGCCGAAGGCGTCGCGGCGCTCGACGGCGAGGCGGAGGCCGACGCGGACGTCGCCGCGCTGGGCGACTCCGTCTGCGCGGCCGACGGCGAGGTCTCGGTGAGGGCGTTGGCCGCGTTCGACGGCGCGGGTTCGGCGCTGGCGTCGGTCAGGTACACGGCTGCGGCCGCGACGACCATCACGACGACGGTCGCGCTGGCGGCCATGCCCAGCTTGTTCCGGGCGAGCCGCCGCAGGAGCCCGGGACGTGCCGGCGGTGGGCCTGCGTCGGGCTCACGGAACGAGGTGTACGACACGGGTCACTCCCCAACGAGCACGACGCAGCATGCGGACCGCAACAGCCCTGGCCGGCCGAATGGTAGGCGCTTCGTTCGCGTACCCGATAGGTTCTTAAATTGCTCTTAAAGCACCGTCGGTCAGGTCGTGCGTAGCGCGGCGGCGCGTTGCGCGAGACGGTCGAGGCGAAGCTCGGCCACGCCGCGATAGGCGCTCGCGAGGACAGCCGCGAGTGGACCCCGGTGCGTGAACTCGTGCGTGACCAGGCTGCCGTCGCCGCGCGGCTCGACGTGCCAGATTCCGGTTTCGGTGAAGCCGGGCACGCTCCAGAGGGTGTCGATGCGCTCGGTATCCGTCCTCGTGTAGCGCCAGGTGCCGCGCAGGCCAGGGTGGACGAGGATGCGGAACGGCCGCTGTGGCTCCGTCCCGCCCGGATCCACGATCGAGCGGAACGCCGGATTCCAGTCCGGGAGCCGGTCGGCGTCGAGGAGGACGTCGCGTAGACGTGCGGGTGTCTCCGGAATGATGCGGGTCGCGTGCTGGGCGCTCATGAGCGCTCTCCCATTCGTCGTTGTAGGGCTTCGCCGGCCGGTTGGTCGGCCACGAGGTTCCAGAGGAACCCGGTGATCTGCTCAAGCTGGTGCCCGGCAAGTGCCGCGTCGATCGCCGCGTACAGCTCGGACTCGATGTGACCGACCTGTCGGGCGATCCGGCGACCCTCGTCGGTGAGGGACAGTTCAACGTGGCGTCGGTCGTGCTGGGCGATCTCGCGCCGGACGAGTTCGGCAGCCACGAGCCGATCGACCAGCCGGCTGGGGTTCACGCCGCTCTCGCAGACGAGCAGTTCGCCGAGCCCGGACAGCGACAGCGGTTGCCTGTCCTGCAGGAGTCGGAGCACCTCGGCCTGGGAGGGTGTGATGCCCAGGGGGCGCAACGACTGCGCGAGTCGCCGGTTGCCCTCGCGTTGCGCGGCCAGTACCAGATAACGCAGCTCTTCGGCAGGGCGCATGTCAGCCTTACTCTCCGCTCGACCCTTGTTTGGCGTCGACCATCATATGTGACGTGTCATGTATTGCTCGACGAGGAGCGCATGGCGTCGGCGAGGCGGGCCGCCGCTCCCGGATCGTGTGCGGGCAGCACGACCAGGCCGGGCAGTCGGCGGCGGAGTTCGTTCACCTGCCCGATCGCGGTACGCATCTGACGTCGGTCGCCGATGCCGGGAAGCTTGCCCTCGGCGAGCAGTCGGTCGTCGTAGGTGAGGTCGCCGACCATCAACAGTGCAGGGTGCCCAGGCTGCCGGACGAGTAACGACAGGGATCCCGGAGTGTGGCCGGGCGTCGGCAGCAGCACCAGGCTCCCGTCGCCGAACAGGTCGTGGCCGACGGTGAACGGCGCGAGCGTCGGGTCCGCCAGCCCTTCGGGGCGTACCCGGTTCCAGCGCAGGCCGGCCAGGTCGATGTGGGAGCGCATCAGGCCCCGCGCCTCGGGCAGCGGCGCGTTCAGCGACTTCCACTCCGCCTGGCTGACCACGATCTCGGCGCCACCCAACTGCGGCAGGCCGCCGATGTGGTCCTGGTGCAGGTGGGAGATCACCGCGGTGCTCACGTCGTCGATGCGGTGGCCCAGGCGTGCCAGCCCGGCGGACAGGGTCTGCGCCGGCGCGATCTCGAATCGGGCCAGGCGGGAGTAGACCGTGCCGGTGAGGCCGCCGGGAAAGTAGTCCGGGTCGGTCACCGAGGCGCGGTCCTGGCCGGTGTCGAAGAGCACCAGGCCGTCGCGGTGCTCGATCACGTACACGTTGATGGGCCGTGGATCGGTCCACCGCCGTGAGGTGAACAGCCAGACGTAGGTGTTCTTCCAGGTCGGTCCCACGTGCTCGGGGCGGATCGCCACGGCTCCGGTGCTCAGGACCGAGATGCGGGCGATGGGGTTGACGGCGCTCATGGTCACTCCTTGGCTCTTCGGATGACACGACATTAAATGACGCGACATATATGAGCAAGCCCCCAGGTCGCAGGGGCTACCCCGGACCGGACGGCCGACTCAGCGGAGAAACGCCGGGCCGCCGAAGCCCATGTCGCGCATCTTCTCGGAGGAGAAGACCACCATGATCTCGTCGCCCGGAATGAAGACGCGCTGCATCTCGGGCGGCTGCGGGATGGCAGCGACAAACCACACCGATCCGGCGTCGAAGTCGACGCGGATCGCGGTCGGGAGATCCACGGAGTACGCGGGCTTGGCGATGGAGCCATCGGCTCGACGGGCCGGTCCCATCTCCTGTCGACTCCAGTGCGAGGCGGTGCCGCGGATCGGCGATCCGAGGTGCCGCGTCCAGGGGCCGGCGGGATCGGCATCCGGGCCGTTGCGCTGCGGGCCGCCTTCACCGACGACAAGGTGGTCCTCGGGCCGGTCGTGAAAGACCTCGACGCCGTAGGGAAAGAAGGTGTCGGTCCAGGTCACCGTCACGGGGCCCAGGTCGGTGGTGAGCTCGACGCCCATGACGGCGTGGTGCCAGTCGCCGTAGTCCCACGGCTCGGAATCAGGGCCGAAGTGGTGGAGGTCCCAGTAGTCGACCGCCGTGATTCGTCGCCCTCGAAGGGCGCTGAGCTTCGCTTCGAAGCGGGTACGCGGATCGTCGACCTCGTTCGCCAGTTCCACGCCGTCATGCTCCCCGGTGGGGCATGCGGGCGCACGTCGTATTGCGCGCGCCGACGTGCGGCGCAGGGTGGCGCTCCCGGAACCGTGGATCATCTGATCGTCGCGGAGGGAACCCTCCAGTTGGGTGAGATGTATCGCTTCGCCAATCCGTCGAGCGTGGAGGTTGCCTCGGGCTACCGTGACGCCGGTTCAAAAGATCATCGTGATTTCGGTCGGTACCCGACCGAAATCACGGGAACCGGGTTGCACACCCGAAGGAGGTTCCATGGCACGCACCCGCATCGCTGGGGCGCTCGCCGCTGTCCTCGTCCTGCCGGCCCTCTCGGTCGTAGCCGTAACGTCACCGGCATCGGCGGCACCCGCCACGCCGAAGGCCCCTGCGCCGAGTGACATGCGCGAGCTGACCCGCAAGGACTTCAAGCTGGACGGACGGCCGATCGAGGTCAACTCTCGATACCAGCCGCGCAAAGACGCGCGGAGCAAGTCGGCGGCCGCCGAGACGCCCGCGGTCGGCACGGTCCGGCAGTGGCTCGGCCTCGACGACGTCCAGGGGACGGTCTACCGCAAGGACTACACGCTGCGGGCCGTCGGCGAGCACATCGAGGTCTGGGTCGCCAACGACCTGGCCTTCCCGGCCGGCGACTGCCGCGCCCAGGTGCCGTCCTCGACGCAGATCACCGACGCGCAGGTGACGCACCTGGTCGACGAGTTCGACAAGAACATGTACCCGAAGGAGACCAACGCCTTCAGCACCCCGCCGGACCGGGACGGCACCAACGCCCAGGTCCCGCCGGACGCCAACGGCAACGGCGGTGTCTACACCGGTGCCGGCGACAAGACCGTCACGCTCGTGGACAACGTGCGGGACGACAACTACTACACGTTCCCGGCCGCGCCGACCTACATCGCCGGGTTCTTCTCCGCGCAGTTCAACGAGCTGCTGGACCGGAACGTGATGACGGTCGACGCGTTCGACTGGTTGCACCGGATGACGGCGAACCCGCCGGACGAGCCGACCAACGACCTGTGCACGAGCCGTGGCGCGCGGCCGAACAGCTACGAGGGTACGTTCGCGCACGAGTGGCAGCACCTCGCTCACTACTACACCGACCCGTTCGAGGGTAACTGGATCAACGAGGGTCTCTCCGACTTCGCCATGTCGTTGACCGGATACAGCGACTCGAAGGCCACGGTCTTCGACCGGGGCGTCGACAGCCACCTCAACTGCTTCCAGGGTTTCGGCACGGTGCAGACGCCGTACAACGCGAACCCCCGGGACTGCGGTGGGCCGGAGAACTCCCTCACCCTGTGGGACGAGAGCCCCAACCCGAACGCGGTGCTCGCCGACTACGGCAGCGCGTACTCGATGATGTTGTTCCTCTACGACCGCTACGGCGCCGACTTCATGTCCCGGCTGCACCGCGACGGTGCCCGGCAGGGCCTCGCGAGCCTGGACGCCGAGCTGGAGACGGTCGGGGTCCACGACGTCTACCAGGTCATCCACGACTTCCAGTCGATGACCCTGCTGGACAAGCTCGTCGGCGAATCGCGGCTCGGCATCACCCTCGGCGTCTCCAAGAGCCGGGTCACCACGCCGAGCCTGCGGTCCACCGTCAACCTGGCCAGCACGGCGGCCAACGGTACGCCGGGCGTCGCGCCGAACGGTGCCGACTACGTGCGGCTGGGCGCGGCGAAGGGCAAGGTGCTCAGCGGTCGCGACCTGCGGTCGGTGAAGTTCCAGGGCGCGAAGACCCTGCCGGCGCTCCCGCTGTCGTGGACGAGCACCACCCAGGACCCGGACCGGCCGGGCAACGCGGTGCTCTGGTCCGGCAACGCCAACAGCCTGGACTCGACCGCGGTCACCTCGGTCGCGGTGCCGACCACCGACCCGACGCTGCGGTTCCTCGCCAAGTACGGCGCCGAGTTCGGCTTCGACTACGGCTACGTGACGGTGTCGACGGACGGCGGTGCCACCTACACCGCGATCCCCGGTGACAAGACGGTCGACGGGCCGCGCGGTCCGGCTCTCAACGGTACGACCGAAGGCTTCGAGGCGCGCTCGTACGACCTGTCGGCGTACGCCGGAAAGACCGTTCTGCTCGGCTTCGAGTACGTCAGCGATGGCGGCGTCAACGAGGGCGGCCTGCTGCTCGACGACATCACCGTCGGCGGGAAGCTGCTCAGTGACGGTGCCAGCCTGGCGCCGTTCGACTCGCCCACGGAGATCCGGCCGACCCAGATCAACAACTGGAACCTGCGGCTCATCGGCATTGACGAGAAGCACTCGATCGCCTGGCAGTTCGAGTCCAACGGCCGGTCCGATGTGACGATCGGCAAGCTGCAGTTGGCCGTGCTGGACGCGTTCCCGACCGTCGTGGCCGTGGTGGCGTACGACGAGCCGACCGAGCAGGTTCGGCAGTACGCGCCGTACCAACTCACCGTGAACGGCGTGGTGCAGCCCGGGGGTAGCAGCTCGCTGAGCTGACCTTCCGCCCGGAAACGGGGGCACCCACCGTCGCGTTCGACGGTGGGTGCCCCCGCGGCATTTCTGCGCTAGCGCGTCATCACTTGTTCGCGGCCAGGGCAACCAGGGCCTGAGCGGTACGGAAGTACGGGCTGCGGCCGAGGTCGCCGACGGTGACGATGTTGAACGCCTCCTTGAGCAGCTTGGCGTCGCCGGCGCTGACGCCGGTGAGCGCGTTCACCGGGGAGTCGACCAGCTCGGCGAGGCTCTTCTCCTGGTAGGCCTTGACGACCAGCTTGCTGAAATCGGCCGTGACGGTCATGCGCGCTCCTTCGGTTGTACGGGCGGGGCACCCCGCCCAAACGTGAAACTTCCGGATGAATTAGATCATCGGATGTCAAGACCATCTACAAGGGACAACCTCGTCACTCGGCGTGATGGGATTCCGGCAGTCGATGCTCCAGGTCCGTGATGATGGCGCGCAGTTGGGCCAACTGCTCGTGGACCGAGGGCTCGCCCGGATCATCGGAGGGCGTCGGCACGGAGGCCTGCGCCGCCGCGGCGCGCTCCTCCTGATGGGCCTCGTCGAGCGCGTTCATGACCACGCCCACCAGCAGGTTGGTGAGCAGGTAGCAGGCGCTGACCATGTACGAGACGTAGAACACCACCGCCCAACCCGTGACCTCCCGGCCGGCCTGGAGGGCGTCGGTGATGCCGTCGAGGGACAGCAGCAGGAACAGGGTGAGCATCGCCTGCCCCACGGTGCCGAACCGATCGGGGTAGGCGTTGCCGAACAGCATCCAGCCGACCATCGCGTACCCGTAGAGCACGAGGACCATGACCAGCAGGAAGCTGCCGAGCCCGGGGAGGCTGCGCCGGATCCCGACGAGGATGACGCGCAGGCTGGGGAAAAGGCGGAACGCGCGGACGATGCGGACCAGGCGCAGCAGCCGCAGCATGGTCACGTTCTCCCGTACGCCGGGCACCAGTGGCGCGACGACGATGAGCAGATCGAAGACGTTCCACGGGTCGCGGAAGAAGCCGACCGGATCACGCAGGTGTGCGCCGAACCGGACCACCAGCTCGATCACGAAGTAGCCCAGGCACACGGACTCGACGGTCCGCAGTGGCGCGTCGGACACCAGCCCCGTCTTGTCGTACGTCTCCAGGCCCAGCACCAACGCGTTGACGACGATGACGACGAAGCTCGCCAGGTTGAACCAGGATCGGCCCACCAGCTCCTGGCACGCGTCGGCCAGCCGATGCCCCCGACGTTGAACAGCACTCGTCATGACTCTCCTTGGCCCGCCCACTACCGCGCTGCACACTAGGGCGTCCAGGTTTCGGGAAGCGGGCGGGATGGCCACAAAGGATCAACAATCGCCCTGGCCACCATGAACGACAACGGCGGCCACCAAGATCGGTAACCGCCGTCCTCCAACCCCGCCCCCACCCCGCCCCGCCCCCTTTCCGCCCCCGCCCCCGCCCGCCCCCCGGCCCCGCCCCTCCCCGCTGCTCTCCCCGTCGATCTAGGGCAAATCGCCGTGCAGCGAGATCCACTAGCAGCGATATGCCCTAGATCGACGAGAAGGAGGGCGCGGGGAGGGCGCGAGGAGGGGGAGAGGGAGGGGGGATTACGCCTTTGGGGGCGCTTCGGCTGCTTCGTCGCTCTCGGCTTTGTCCTCCTCGTCCGCGGCCTTTGCCGGGGCGGGCAGGGTCCAGGAGAACTCGATCTCGACGGAGAGCTCCGTCTCGCTCTCGCGCTCGATCTCCAGCTCGCACCGCACGGTGTCCGCGACAGCCACCGCGCCGGCGGCGCCGTAGAAGATCCGGCCGTCAGACTCCAACTGGTTTGCCAGCTGGCGCAGCCAGGCGGCCAGGTCGGCACGTGACACCGTACGGGCGTCCTCGTAGATATCCATGCCGGCCATGCTCGCACTCCACATAGGACACGGGCGGGGTGGGTTCGATCTTGCACGACCCTGCCCACATGATATGGATCTTGGGGTGCGGGTGCTGAGGGGCGGCGAGTGGGTAATGGTGGGCAATGAAGTCGACCTGGAAACCTCACGAGAAGCACGGCGGGCTGACGGACAAGGACAAGCGTGAGCTACCGGAGAGCGTGTTCGCGTTCCCGGGCAGACGCAAGGAGCCGATGACCGACGCGGGCCATGTCCGAAATGCCCTCGCGCGGTTCGATCAGGTGCAGGGCGTGAGCGACAAGGATCGCGAGCTGGCCTTTCAGAACATCCTCGCCGCGGCAGCGCACTACGGCGTCGACGTCGCGGAGACCGACTGGCACCAACTGGGCCGGCTGCCGCACACGCCCAATCCCGCCCATTGAGGCAGGTATCTCCACTCTTCGGATAGGTTTGCCCGCCCTGGGTAGACGGCGCGAGTGCCCGCAGACCAGGAGCCGGCAGCCGAATTCGACCCGGCACCGCACGGGCGGTCCCGAGCGGGCCGGACGCTCGCCCGCGTGCAGGAGGCGGGACGGCGTGCGCTGCGGGCCCGCGCCTGGCGGTTGCGCCTGTTCGGGCTGCTCGCGCTTCAGGCCGGCATCGCGGCGGCGATCGCCTGGTTCGTGGCGTACCGGTTCCTGGACAATCCCACTCCGATCTTCGCGCCCACCACCGCGGTCGGCATCGTGGCAGCCTCGATGGGGTCACGCCTGCGACGCACCGTCGAGTTGTTGGGCGGGGTGGTGCTCGGGCTCGCCGTCGGCGACACACTCATGCCGCTGTTCGGCATCGGGCCCTGGCAGACCGGCGCGGTCGTCGTGCTGGCGATCATCGTCGCCATTCTGCTCAAGGGCGGCGGCTCGCTGCTCACCCAGGCCGGCGGTACGGCGGTGCTCGTCGCCACGCTGGAACCTCCCGTACGTGACCCTTCCATCCCCCGCTTCGTCGACGCCGCGGTCGGAGGGCTGATCGGGCTGGCGGTCGGTCTGCTGTTGGTACCCATCCATCCGCAACGGACGGTGCGGCGACTGGCCGAGCCCGTTCTCGATCCGGCGATCACCGCCATGCACGACCTGGCCGCTGCGCTTCGTGCTCGGAACCTGGGCGGGGCCGAGCGCAGCCTGCGTCGGTTGCGGGACCTCGACCCCCGGATGACCGCGCTGGACGACGGGCTCAACGCCGCCCAGGAGGTGGTGCGGCTGGCGCCGTTACGTTGGCGTGAACGGCCATCTCTGGGCTTCTACACCCGGGCAGTCCGGCATCTGGAGCGCAGCCTGCACAGTTGCCGGTCCATTACCAGGCTGCTCACGACCGCCCTCAAGGATGATGAACCGATACCGGCCGAGCTTCCCGCGGCCATCGACCTGCTCGCCGCGAGTGTGCAGACTCTCAGGTGCACGATTCGCGCCCGTGCGGAGCCCGTGGAGGCACGCCAGCAGATCCTGACCGCCGTGGAGTTGGCCGGCCGGGCACAGGGTGAGATGACCCGGGACCCCGCGCGCCCGCACACCCACCGTCTGGGCTACTCGGGGATGATCGCCGTGGGTCTCTTCCGTACGGCGGCGCACGACCTGCTGATGGCCAGCGGGTTGGACGCCGGCAGGGCCGCCGAGTTGGTGCGGGGGGCGATGGATCGGGACGAGCGGGATTGAGCGGCGGGGTTCACCGCGAGGTGCACCGCCGCCTCCCGTCAGTCGAAGAGCCCGGCCGGCGGCGTGTGCCGGCCCTCCTTGGCGTGCGAGTAGTCGCGAGCCTCGGCCACCAGGCCAGCCTCGTCGAAGCGCAGCACGGTGCACCCGGAGATGGTCATGGGCTGGTCCTTGACGTGGATCACCGCCCAGTACTCCACCGCTGCCGCGTCGCCGTCGACCCGCGGCTCGGCGAACCACACCTGAGCGGGGCGAGACTCCTCGGCGAAGCACTCCTCGAGATAGACCCGAAGGCCGGAACGCCCACGGTACGGACGGAACAGTGAGGCCCAGTGCTCGCCGGTCTCGTGCTGCAGGGCGACGATCGCGTCGACGTCCTGCGCCGGCCAGGCGTCGGTCCAGGTCCTGGCCCAGCGCCGGGCCGCCTCCCGTGTTTCCATGATCGCCCCCTCCGTGGATCCGCGTCTCGGGTCAGCGCACTTCGTACCACCGGCCCCCGACAGGCCGGCGACACCGCTACTGGTCGACCGCCAGCCGCGCGACCGCCCGGGCCAGGATTTTCGCGCGCGCCTGCGGAGTGCGGGCCTTGAGCAGCGGCAGGATCACGGCGTACCGAGCGGAGCGGCCGAGTCGATCGAAGGCGGCGCTCGCGCGGGCGTCACCGGCCAACGCGGCCGTGAGATCGGGTGGCACCTCGTGGGCGCGCTGCGACTCGTACGCCGAATCCCAACGTCCGTCGGCCTTGGCGGCCGCGACCTCGGCGAGCCCGGCGGACCGCATCCGCCCGGCGGCGGTCAGCGCGTCGACCTTCGCGACGTTGACCTGGGACCACGAACTCCTCGGTCGCCGGCGCGAGTAGCGCTGGAGGAACGACACGTCGTCGAGGCCCTTGCGCTGACCGTCGATCCAGCCGTAGCAGAGGGCCACGTCGAGGGCGTCCGCGATCGAGATCGAGGAGATCCCCGAGTGCCGCTTGGCGATCCGCAGCCACGCCTCGCCCCGCACCTCGTGCTGCGCCACGAGCCAGGACTCCCATGCCGCCGCGTCGGGGAAGTCGAGCACCTCCATGTCATGCCGGCTTCCTCGACGAGAGAACGTCGAGGTAGTGCGGGTTGTTCATGACTCCCAGCAGGTTGCCGAACGGGTCGACCACCGAGGCCGTGACGAACCCCTCGTCGCCGTGCGGCGTGATCGGTTGGTACTCGGTGGCGCCCATCGCCTTCAGTCGCGCGACGGTGGCGTCGAGGTCGTCGACGTGCCAGTGCATGACCGCGCCGCCGGGGCCGCTCGCCGCGCCGGGTGGGCCGTACCGGCGGTCGATGATGCCCAACTCCCCCTGGTAGTCGCCGATGCGAAACTCGGTGTAGGCCGGGCGACCGTCGGGTCCGGGTCGCATGAAGTAGGCCTCGACGCCCAGGAACTCCGCGTACCACGCGGTGGCCGCCGCCACGTCGTCCGCCCAGATGTTGAGTGTCGCGAATCCTCGCAGGCTCATCAGGTGTCCTCTCGTCGATGTCTTCTGCGGCCACGCTATCGGCGATTGTGGAAGCGGCGCTTCCGCAATGACCGGGTGAACGAAAAAAGTCGCATGCGCATCTACGGTGGTCAGGGGCGGTTCGGGCATCCCGGTTTCCTCCCTAAAGACCGGTTGTACTTGCGATGGCAACAAAGTGCGACAACGATGTCTTCAGTTGCTGTCGATGCACTGGAGGTTGCACATGCGAGCAAGAGCAGGCAAGACCGGCGCGGTTCTGGCCCTGTCCGCGATCATGACCGCCGGGCTCGGCGTCGCCGCTTCGCCCGCCTCGGCCGCTGCGTTTCCGGCCCCCGGCGCGACCTTCTACACGGGATGGTTCACCACCGAGGTCGGGTACTTCCCCACGGCTACCGGCGTCTGCACGCCGCTGCCGCAGGGCGCGGACAGCCTCATCGCCACGACCCCCGTCACGAACGTCTCCATCTACCGGGCGGCCGACTGCTCCGGCTCCGAGACGGCAGTAGGCACGCTCCGGAACTGGGAGCCGAACGTTTTCAAGAGCTTCATCGCCAGGTGACAGACGTCGGGGCGGGCGGCATTCAACCCCTTCGCCCGCCCCGGCCCCTGCCCCGGCAGCCGATGCCGCGCCGTTGGGGCCGTGTATCACGACGCCTTTCGGGTAGTCGCCGCCGTCGGTGTGGCGAGGGGCGGGGGGTCAGCGTGAGACCGAACTACCCGGGAGTGGAGGAGCACGGCCTGATCGGCGATCTGCAGACCGCCGCCCTGATCGACAAGGACGGCACGGTCGACTGGTTCTGCGCGCCCCGCTTCGACTCGCCGAGCTTCTTCGGCGCCCTGCTCGACCGCCGCAAGGGCGGCTACTTCCAGCTCTCGCCGCACGGCGTCAAGTACACCAGCAAGCAGCTCTACCTCCCCGGAACGCCGATCCTGATCACCCGCTTCCACAGCGCGGACGGGGTGGGCGAGCTGTTGGACTTCATGCCGGTCACCGGCGAGCAGGTCACCGACCGGCACCGGCTGATCCGCCTGATCCGGATGGTCCGCGGCACCATGCGATTCCGCTTCGACTGCCGCCCCAGGTTCAACTACGGGCGCGATCCGTACGAGTTGGAGGTGAACCCGGAGGGCGACGTTTTCCGGAGCCGCACGCTGACTCTCACCCTCAGCGCCTTCAAGGAGTCGGAAGGGCTGGTCGGCCCGGAGGACGTCCGGCGCGACGAGGAGGGCGTCTCCGCGTACTACACGCTGCACGGGGGTGACATCGGCGGCGTGGTCCTGGAGACCGCCGGCCCGCACCCTCCTCGCGCGCTCAGCAAGGAGCATGCCTGTGAACTGCTCGCTGAGACCCGCGACCACTGGCGACGGTGGCTGAACGGTTCCCACTACACCGGGCGCTGGCGGGAGATGGTCGAGCGGTCGGCGATAACGCTCAAACTGATGACGTACGCCCCGACCGGTGCGCTGATCGCCGCGCCCACCACCGGCCTGCCCGAGCAGGTCGGCGGGCAGCGCAACTGGGACTACCGCTACACCTGGATCCGGGACGCGTCCTTCTCCGTGCACGCGCTGCTCTGCCTCGGCTTCGACGACGAGGCCCGGCGCTACCTGCACTGGCTTGACGAGCGCATCTGCGAGGCCGCCGACAGCGACCAACCGCTGCAGATCATGTATCGGGTCGACGGCTCACCGCACCTCGACGAGGAGGTGTTGGGGCACCTGGAGGGGTACCGCGGTTCGGCGCCGGTACGGGTGGGCAACGGCGCGGCGGGTCAGCTGCAACTCGACATCTACGGCGAGGCGCTCAACTCCCTGGATCTCGCTGGCCGAAAGGGGCTGTTCGTCTCGTACGACGGATGGCGGAAGACGACTGACCTGATGGACTGGCTCTGCGAGCACTGGGACGAGCCGGAGGACGGCATCTGGGAGACCCGGTCCGGCCGGCAGGATTTCACGTACGGGCGGCTGATGTCCTGGGTGGCGCTGGACCGTGCGATCCGTCTCGCCGACCGCCGCGGGCGCCCCGGTGACATCGCCCGCTGGACCATCGAGCGCAACGCCATCTACGAGCAGGTGATGACCCGCGGCTTTCACCCCGGGCGGCGTGCGTTCGTGCAGCACTACGGCAGCGACATCCTGGACGCCGCACTGCTCGTGATGCCCGGGGTCGGCTTCATCGCGCCGACCGACCCGATGTGGCAGTCGACGCTGCGGGCGATCGACTCCGAGTTGGTCTCCGACAGCCTCGTCTACCGCTACGACCCGAAGGCCTCGCCGGACGGCCTGGTCGGCACCGAGGGCACCTTCAGCATGTGCACCTTCTGGTACGTCCAGGCCCTCGCCCTGTCCGGCCGGCTCGACGATGCCCAGCTGATCTTCGAGAAGATGCTCACCTACAGCACCTCGCTGGGCCTCTACTCGGAGGAGATCGCGCCCAACGGTGAGCAGATCGGCAACTTCCCGCAGGCGTTCAGCCATCTCTCGTTGATCAGCACGGCGGTCAGCCTCAACAACCTCCTCGACGAACGGAGTTGACCTCGGGCCGCGCCGGTCAGAAGAGGGTCAGGGGCTCGACCGGGATCGGCTCGGGCAACGCTTCGAGCTCGGGTACGCGGCTGCGTACCTCGTCGTGGAAGCGGCGGGCGAGCACGGGCGCGTCGGCGTTGTCGGGTGTGTGGACGAACATCGTCGGCGAGCGTCCCTCCCGCAGCCAGCCGACGACGATGTCGAGCCAACGCTGCCACCCCTCGATCGTCCGCGTGGGGTCGTCGCGACCGAGGTAGCGGACGATCGGCCGGTCGGTCAGCGCGAGCGCACGCAGCGGCACGCGCGGCTTCTTGATCCAGGCATCGCGTTCCGCGTCGCTGGTCGGCGGGCTCGCGAAGAACGCGGTGGTGTCGAACGGGATCCACTCGGCGGCCACGGCGTCGAGGGCCTCGGACAGGAGGCGGGTCGCCCGAGGTTCGGCGAAGAACGCCGGATGGCGGACCTCCACGGCGTACCGGTGTGACCGGGGGAGCTGGCTCAGGAAACGGCTCAGCGTCGGTACGTCGGCGGGCGAGAACGACCCGGGCAGCTGGATCCAGAGGGCATGGGCGCGCGGGCCGAGCGGCTCGATGGCGTCCAGGAAGGCGCGCAGCGGCTCGTCGGCGTCGGTCAGCCGACGTTCGTGCGTGATGACCTTGGGAATTTTGAGTACGAACCGGAAGTCGGGATCCGTCTGGCGGGCCCACGAGGCCACGGTGTCCCTCGCCGGAGTCGCGTAGAACGTGGTGTTGCCCTCGACGGCGTCGCACCAGCCGGCGTAGTGCCGCAGGCGTTCCTGCGGCGCGAGCGGATGCGCCAGCAGGCGCCCCTGCCACGCCCTGTGGGACCACATCGCGCATCCCACGTGCAGACGCATGACCACTCCTCATCCCAGGTGAACGGACCCCACCGTATACGCGCGGCCGGACGAGGCAGGGCCCGGGCGATCGCCGGGGAGATCGTCCGGATGCCCGCCCCGGCCGCCGTCGCGCGCCGCCTACCGGAGTACGCCGAGGCCGGCTGACGCGTCGGCCGGTTGTCGGCGGTTCGGCGCGGTCAGGAGGTACGCCATTTCTGGTTGTTGCCGCCGTTGCAGTCCCAGATCGCGACGGTGGAGCCGTTGGCGGTGGCATTGCCGATGACGTCGAGACACTTGCCGGCGCCGACCGCGAGGATGCTGCCGTCGCTGTTCAGCCGCCACTGTTGATTGGCCTGACCGTTGCAGTCCCAGATTTCGACCGCGGTGCCGTTGGCGGTGCGGTTGTCGTACACGTCGAGGCATTTGCCGCCGGCGGTCCGCAACTCTCCGGCGCTGGTGCGGGTCCACTGCTGGTTGTTGGCGGCGTGGCAGTCCCAGATGATCACCAGCGTGCCGTTGGTCTCGTTGCCGTTCGGTACGTCGAGGCAGCGGTTGGAGCCGACGCCGCGCAGCACGCTCGTGCCGCCGCCGGGCGGTGGGGTACCGCCGCCGGAGACGATGTACATCGCCGCGCCGTGCGATGGCACGGACGCGCTGATCGTCGGCCCGGAGCTGCCGGTGGTGTGCGCCCACAGGTCCCGCACCGAGTAGCTCGACGCGCTGCCCAGCCCGAGCGCGGACGCGGTGGTCGAGACGGTGGCCGTGCCGCCACCCCGGTTGAGCAGCACCACCGCGGCGGAGCCGTTGGCCATCGGCTTGAGCCAGACCTCCTGGTCACCGTTGTCGCTGATCTTGTTGCCCTGCCGGCCACCCCAGTCCTGGTTCACCGCGATGACCTCGGTGTTGGTCAGGATCGACCGGGTGGTCGCGCTCATCGAACGCAGGTCGTTGCCGGCGATCAGCGGCGCGTTGAGCAGCGACCAGAGGCTGAAGTGGGCCCGGGACTCGGTGTCGGTCAGGCCGTTGCCGACCTCCAGCATGTCCGGGTCGTTCCAGGCGCCGGGCCGGGCCGAGGCAGCCCAGCCGGGCTGGGCGTCCAGGATGCCCATGACCGAACCCCAGTTGCCGGCGATGTCGCCGGTGGTACGCCAGGAGTTGCCGGTGGCCGGCCCCCACGTGCCGACGCCGTCGTTACCCCAGTTGCAGATCGCGAACAGGATCGGTCGGCCGGTACGAGCCAGCGCGTCCCGCATCGCGGTGTACCGCTGCTGGCCGGTGCGGCCCTGGGTGTCGCCGCAGTTGTCGTACTTGAGGTAGTCGATGCCCCAGGACGCCCACAGGTTTGCGTCCCGCTGCTCGTTGTTGAGGCTCGCCGGGTAATCGGCGCAGGTGGTGAGCCCGGCGGAGGAGTAGATGCCGAGCTTCAGGCCCTTGCCGTGTACGTAGTCGGCGAGTGCGGCGATCCCGTTGGGGAACTTCTGTGGATCGGGGACCAGGTCGCCGTTGCCGTTGCGGCTGCGCGTGGACCAGCAGTCGTCGATGTTGACGTACTGGTAGCCGGCGGCGGCCATGCCACTGGAGACCATGACGTCGGCGGTCTGCCGGATGAGAGCGTCGTTGACGTTGCAGCCGAAGCTGTTCCAGTCGTTCCACCCCAGTTGCGGGGTGCGGGCCAACCCGTTGTCCAGGGCCGCCGCCGGCAGGTCGGTGGTCGTGACGATGGTCGTGGTCGTCGCCGCGAGCAGCAGCAGCGCGGACAGAAGGCGAGCGGTTCTGCGCATCTTGACTCCTCGGCAGCGATCGGAACCCGTCGGCCGGCGGCTCGGGGTCGGGGAAGGGTCACCCGGAGCCAGGTCTGAGTCTTCTCCTGACATAGCAGATCGTCAATGTTAACCGGGCGGAAACATCGGACGTCGGCGGGCCGCTCCGTGGGATCGTCAACTTGTGGTTGACGAGAAGGTGCCGTCAACCTATGGTTGACGCATGACGGATCCCATCCAGATCAGTAACGCAGTCAAGCTCGACGACCTGATCCAGGCGATCAAGAAGGTGCACACCGACGCGCTCGATCAGCTCACCGACGCGGTGATCGCCGCGGACCACCTCGGCGAGGTCGCCGACCACCTGATCGGGCACTTCGTGGACCAGGCGCGGCGCTCGGGTGCGTCCTGGACCGACATCGGCCGGAGCATGGGGGTCAGCAAGCAGGCGGCACAGAAGCGCTTCGTGCCGAAGGTGTCTCCCGAGGCTGCGGCGGCGCTCGACCCGAACGCCGGTTTCGGGAAGTTCACCCCTCGGGCTCGCAACGTGGTGATCGCCTCGCAGGAGGAGGCCCGGGCCAGTGGGCACGCCGAGATCGGCACCGAGCACCTCGTGCTGGGTCTGCTGGCCGAGCCCGAGGCGCTGGCCGCCAGGGCGCTCGCCGGTCGAGGTGTGTCCCCGGAGGCGGTGCGGGACGCGGTGGCGGCGGTCCTCCCGCCGCGGGCCGAGCAGGTCCCGGACCTCATCCCGTACGACGCGCGTGCCAAGAAGGCGCTGGAGCTGACCTTCCGGGAGGCGCTGCGGCTCGGGCACAACTACATCGGCACCGAGCACATCCTGCTGGCCCTGCTGGAGCAGGAGGACGGCAGCGGCGTGCTCACCGGCCTCGGCCTGGAGAAGGCGGCCGTCGAGGCCGACCTCAGCGCCGCCCTCGCCGAGGTGGTCAAGCGAGCCGCGCAAGGTCCCGACGTTCCGTAACGCCAGCACGCGGAAGGCCGGCTCGCGCCGACCTGGAGAACGGACGCCGATCGTGTTCGCCAGGCCGGCGCGTAGCCGCGCTGTCCGGTGTGGATGGACCGCATAAGCGGAAAGTCGTACATGCGTTCTCGGGACCATGGACTCGATATCGCTCCCCTAGCCTCGGGTAGCCGTGCCGCTACCGGCCGGCATGTCCACATCGCTACACGGGGGAGCGGAATGAGAAAGACCTATAGACGTGCGCTGCTGCACGCGTTGACAACGGCCACGGTCTTGACCGTGGCCTCCGGGATGCTCGCCGTGCCGGCGTACGCCGACGCACCAACGCCGGCCGAACGGCAGCGCTGCGTCGACCTCCTGTTGACCGGCGGTCCGGAGGTCGTCCGAGCCGCCGAACTGGCGTTGACCGGCTCGGACGCGGACCTCCGAGCCTTCCTGGACACCGGCCTGGCCGCTGCTCAGGCGCATGACGATCGAACCCTGGTGGCGCAGTATCAGGCGGCGGGCGGCAGCACCCTGCGCACTGCCGCCGAGACCGCCCTCGCCGGCTCACCGGCGGATGTCCGGACCTTCCTCGACGGTGGCTACGAGCAACCGCTGACCATCGACCTGCGAATCAAATTGGGTCAGGTCATCTCCGTCGGTGGACCGCAGACCAAGGCCGCTGGTCAGACCGCGTTGAACGGGAGTCCGCAGGACGTCCTGAACTTCTTCTACCTGGGGTTGGACCAGGCCCGGACGCTCGACGACCGGGTTCGGGTCGCGCAGATCATCAGCGCCGGTGGCCCGGCGGTCAAGGAGGCCGGCCAGCAGGCCCTCAACGGTGGCACTTCGCAGGACCTGCGGGAGTTCCTGATCACCGGGCAGAACGTGGCTCGGGCGCGCGACCAGGAGATCAGCACGCTCTCCCTGCTCGTCAGTCGGGCCAAGGAGGCGGGTGAGCTGGCCGCGCAGGAGACCGAGGCAGCCAAGATCGCCTCGGCTCAGGCGTTGGAAGCGTCCCGGCTGGCCAAGGAGGCGGCCGAGCGCGCGAAGGCCGAGACCCAGGCCGCCCAGAACTCCGCCGAGAAGGCGTCCAGGGCTGCGGCCCGGGCGGCCGACGCGGCGGCACGCGCGGCGGACGCGGCACGGACCGCGGTCAGCGCGGCGAAGGCGGCGAACAACGCGGCCCGCCTCGCCTCGAACGCTGCGGCTCGGGCCGCCTCGGCCGCGACCCTCGCTGGTCAGTCGGCGTCCAAGGCGTTCGGCGCGGCCGCCGCGGCGGCGACCGATGCGACCAAGGCTGAGGCGGCCCGTCAGGCTGCCGCCACGGCGCGGAAGGTGGCGACGGACGCGCGTAAGGCAGCCGACGCCTCGAAGGCGGCGGGCGATGCGGCGCTGGCGGCAAGCGGAGCGGCGGTGAGCGCGGCCAACGCCGGGGCGAACTCGGCCGCTGCGGCGGCTGCGGCGGCTGCGGCCGGCGGGCAGTCCAACGTCGCGGCGGCAGAGGCGGCGAAGGCCCGGGCTGCCGCCGAGGCCGCCCAGCGCAACGCCGCTGTGGCGACCCGTGCGGCCAACGAGGCCGAACGGTTCGCGCGGCAGTCGGCGCAGGCTGCCAACCAGGCGTACCAGGCGGCGATGGACGCGGCGGCACACGCGACCGCCGCCGCCGCCGCGGCCGACGACGCGGCGGCACACGCCGGCGACGCCGCGACCGCCGCAGCCAAGTCGACCCAGCACGCGGCCGGCGCACTGGCCGCCGCGAACACCGCCACCGACGCAGCGAACCAGGCCGCCGCGGTGGAGGAGGCGGCGCGGGTCGCCGACGTGGAGCGGCTGGCCGCCCAGACTGAGCAGGGCGTGCAGGACGCCACTGAGGCCCGGCTCGCCGAGCAGGAGAAGTTGGCCAAGGCTGCGGACGACGCGGCCGAGGAGGCCCGGCTGGATGCGCAGACGCGGCAGTGGTTGGCCGAAGCCAGCGCGCCGGGCGCACCCACGGCGACCGTCCTGTCCAGCGGGCGTCACGCTGCCGCCCGACTCGTCCAAACCGGTGGTGAGTGGACCCAGAAGGCGGCTGCGGAGGCCCTCGCGGGCTCCGAGGCCGACCTGCGGACCTTCCTGACCACCGGCCGAGCCGTCGCGGCGGATGAGGACGACCGCGCCCGGGTGCGGCACATCGGCGCCCTCGGCAAACCCGCCCTTCGCGAGGCCGCCACGGCGGCCCTCGCCGGTGACCACGACGACGTCGCACAGTTCCTGCTGACCCGGGAGTACGCGGGCAAGGAGGTGGACGACCGCATCCAGATCGGTCAGCTGATCAATGCCGGCGGACCCACCATGGTGACCACGGGTCAGGCGGCGCTCAACGGGACTGACGCCGACCGGCATGCGTTCCTGACGACCGGGCAGTACGCCGCTGCCGAAGTCGACGACCGGATCAAGGTCGGCCAGATCATGTCCGCTGGCGGACCCGAGGTGAAGTCCGCCGCCCAGGTTGCCCTGGCGGGGCCCCGCGCCTACCTGAAGAACTTCCTCGCCGACGGGCAGTTCCGGGCGCAGCGACGTGACCTGGAGGCGGTCACCCACGTGGCGCGGGTACGCGGGTTGGTCGCCGAGGCGGCCGGCTACGCGGCCAACGCGCGCAAGGACGCCGCCGAGGCGGCACGGGTCGCGGCGGTGGCCCGAAAGGCCGCCGAGGATGCGGCGCGCTACGCGGCGGAGGCACAGCAGGCGGCCAGCCAGGCCGCAGGATTCGCCACCCAGGCGTTGCAGTCGGCCCAGGCGGCGGCGGCATCGGCGATTCAGGCGGCGCAGTCGGCCCAGGTAGCCAAGGCCGCGGCCGCCTCCGCGCGGCAGAGCGCGGAGAGTGCCGCGGCGTCGGCCGCCACGGCCGCGGACGCCGCGGCGCGGGCCAGTTCGTACGCCAGCGCGGCCTACGATGCCGCGGACCGCGCCCGCGCCTCGGCCTTGGCCGCCGGTAGGAGTGCGGACCAGGCGGCTGCCGAGGCGGCCGCGGCGTTGGCCGCGTCGGTCGAGTTGCAGCGGCGCGAGGCCGCCCAGAACCCGGGTGGGCCGGCCGACGGGCCGCCGCTGGATCAGTCCAACGGCGACGATCCAAGGCGTTGGGGAAATCGACTGATGGGCAACAACGCCCTCGCGGAGGCAGCGCTGCAGCTCTGGGGCGGCAACTGCTTCACTGGCGCCAAGCAGATCATCTGCACCGATGTGGATACGCCAGGTGAACGCACCATGACAGTCGGCGATTACTTGCTCACCCACAAGTCCCGTTCCGAGCTCGACCAGAAGCTGGGGGAAGAGGCCGGAGATCGGGCGGACCTGCGGGCCATGGGCGTGGACGCCAGCACCTACGGCCCCAACCTGCTCGAACACGAGGCACGACACTCCGACCAGTGGCAGTACTTCTCACCGGGCCACTTCCTCGGCCTGTACTACATCGGGCAGGGCATCTCGTACCTCACGACGGGCATGGAAGGTGTCGGCAGCCCGTGGGAGGTCGGTGCCAACCCGTACATGGGCGGGTACTGGGAATACGGTGTTCCAATTACGGTCCCGGTCATCTACCCCAGGTGCATCTTCGCGCTGTGCTTCTGATTGGAGATCGATGACCCAATCACGTGTCCGGGCGGTGGGCGTCCTGGTGACGCTCGCCGCCCTGGCGGTGCTCTCTGCCTGCAGTCCTGCGGAAAAGCCGGTGATCGCGCTGCGCGTCGTCGACGGGCAGCCGACGGTGGTCCTGGCCGAGTGTGCCGTCTTCTCGGCGAAACGGATCGCCGTCTTCACCACCAAGCTCACGCCGACCGCGAAATGGGCGATCGAGCGTGATGGCGGCGAGGAGCCCGGGACAGTGACCCTGTTGCAGCCACCGCCCGGCTGGAGGGTTCTTGAGCAATCACTCGTCGCCTTCGAGCCGGACATCGAGTATTCCGTCGCCGCCCACGGCGATCGGAACGACGCTGAAACCGTGCGGTTCACCCTGGCCGAGGTGACCCGCCTTGGGCCGGAGCAGGTCCTCGTCGGCTCGGGCGACGAGCGGAAGGCGATCACCGAGACCGCCTTCCGCGAACGGGCCAAGAAGGTCTGCTGACGCTTGGGTCAGGAGACGTCGGGGAAGCCGTAACGCAGGGCGTGCTCCGGATCGGCCGGGTCGATCTGGCGCACGCCCGCGTCGGCGAGGCGCTTGTTGACCTCGTCGAGCTGCTCGCGTACCAGGCGGGCCTCCTCCTCGGTGACCCGTCCCCGGTGCGGCCGGCCCGCGTGGTCGAGCGTGCCGTAGTCGATTTTCTCGGCGCTCTTGCGGGCCTTCGGCGGACGGACCCGCTCGGCCGTCTTCAGCAACTGCGCCATGGGTACGTCGGTGGCCATCGCGTCGAACTCGCTGGCGGTCAGCACCACCCGGCGCGGCTCGCCGCCGCCGTGCCGGTCGTGGATCTCGACCACCGCCACGTCCAGCGCCGCGTCGTCGATGTTCTCCACCTCGGTCGGGGTGGCGTCCAACTGCACGGGCCCGGCGACCAGGTCCGGGTGCTCCAGGACGACGATGCGGACCACCTCGTCATCGGTCTGCAGAACCGTGCCGCTGAAGTCGGAGACCTGGATCGTCTTCTTGCCCATGCGCGGAGCTACTCCTGTCGTAGGCCGGGATTCCGGACCAAGAGAAATTACCCGACAGGTGTGCGAAAGCCAGCGCTGGACCTCCCCGGTGTGTCGTGCCGGGTGCCGCGGAGGTTGCCCCTCGGCGCTGTGTCAGCGGGTGTTGAGGCCGCGCCGGGTGGAGCGACCGGCCGGCAGCTTGTTCAGCTCGGACCAGGGCAGCGCATCCGGGTCCCCCGTGGTGCGGATCCCGCGGTATCGCGGCTGGGCCGGAAAGCGCCCGGAGGTGTCCGTCGCCCGCCAGAATCGCTCGGGGTCCTGCTGGTGGCGGTCGTTCGGCTGAATCGGCATGACCATACCGTCGCAAACAAAGGTGTCCAGGTATGGAAATAGATATGACGGTCTATCCGTGACCCTCGTCGTCATGACCGTCCTGTGCTGGACGTCGGGGCGGAGCGCAGTCCAGCTTTCATTACGAAGATCGATCGTTTGATCAGCGCGTCCCCCTTGGCGTCGAGCTGGTAGCCCTCCAGCCAGATCCACCCGTCGTAGGTGATCCAGTCGAGCACCCGGATCACGCGGAAGAGGATCGGGTGAATGAACTGCACGCTGGCCGTACGGCTCACGTAGAGCAGTTCGCCGGATCGGGGTGTGGTCACGGCAGCCACCCGAGGAACCGGCGTCGGAGCGCATCGGCGGGTGCCCAGCTCATGTCCTGGCCGGCCGAGGTCAGGCAGAGGCTCAGGTAGTACGCCACCCGCACCCGGTCGCGCCCGTCCAGCAGTTCGGCGCGGCGTGGGGCGCAGGGCCAGGGCCGCCCGCATTCCTCGCACAACCACAGGGGCAAGACCGGTTCGTGCTTCGTCATCGGCTCTCACCCGGCCAGTGCCCGCGATTGATCGGGATCCTGTGTCTCGCCCGGCAGGGCAGCTCGTTACCGCACCTACAGACGTTCCGCCACTTGATCCACGACCACACCGGCTTGTGCCGGCGGGCGAGAGTCATTGCCACCGCGACCAGGTACTCCTTGTAGCTCACTCGCTGGCCCACGTTCCCTCCTTGTGAAGGTCGCGACTGCGGGACCACCCAGGGTTAATCGACCGCCACGTCCGGCAACCACCGTCCCACGCATGTCTGCAATCCGCAATATGCGGAACCCAATCTTGCGTTCTGCGTGCCTGCGAAAGGAAGTCATGTGTTCCGCATGGCAAGATGGCCATGTGCCTCAACGTCAGAGCCCGACCGTCAGGCGTAGGCGCTTGGCGCTGACACTCCGGCAACTTCGGGAGCGAGCCGGAATCACCTCGGCCGAAGCGGCCCGGCGCGTCGACCACGACGCGAGTTGGCTCAGCCGGATCGAGACAGCCGAAGTTCGGCCACACCCGAACGACGTGCGGGCGCTGCTCGCCCTCTACGGCGTAAGGGGCGATCAGGCCGAAGCCGTCATCGCCGTTGCCCGACAGGCGAAGCAGCGCGGGTGGTGGCAGCGTTACACCGATGTCCTGCCCGACTGGTTCGCCGCGTACGTCGGGATGGAGTCCGAAGCGTCAGTCATCCGTACCTACGAATGCCAGATGGTTCCGGGACTGTTGCAGACCGAGGAGTACGCCCGCGCTGCATTCCAGGGTGCGCCCGTCCAGATGCGCGACGACGAAGTAGAGCGTCAGGTCGCGCTACGCATGGAGCGCCAGGCGGTCCTGGCGGGGGATGACCCGCCACTGCTGCGTGTGGTCATCGACGAGGGGGCGGCCCGGCGCATGGTTGGCGGCCCCGAGGTGCTTCGCGGGCAGATCAACCGACTCATTGAGGAGTCGACCAGGAGCAACGTCCAGATCCTGCTACTGCCGTATTCCGCTGGGGTCGGCTTCGATGGCAGCTTCGTGATCCTCGACTTTCCGCCGATGCCCGAGCCTTACCCGGACGCCGCCGAAGAGCGAATGGTGTACGTCGACACCCTGACCGGTGCTCTATACCTGGAGAGGCCGGGAGAGGTTGCCGCGTACGCTGCGGCGCACGAGCAACTGCAAGCCCTTGCGCTGGCACCCAAGCCCACACGAGATACGCTGCGCGCGATTGCATCTGATCTGATCCCGTAGAAGGGCACCGAAATGGACCTGTCTCGCGTCACCTGGCGCAGAAGCACCAGGTCCGGATCTAGTGGCAACTGCGTGGAGGTGGCTGCGCCCCCGCCACGCGTGATGGTCAGGGACAGCAAGGATCAGCAGGGGCCCGTGCTGTCGTTCACGCCCGGCCAATGGGTCGGCTTCGTCCGGGGCATCAGGGCCGGCAGGTTCGTCGCTTAGCCCGCGGTGCCATGGGGTGCCGCCATCGGTGACCCGCGTTGGCCACCGCTACGCCCGTTGGCTGTTCACCGTCTTTGCCTTCCCCGCACCCGGTCGCGCCCGTCCAGCAGTTCGGCGCGGCGTGGGGCGCAGGGCCAGGGCCGCCCGCATTCCTCGCACAACCACAGGGGCAAGACCGGTTCGTGCTTCGTCATCGGCTCTCACCCGGCCAGTGCCCGCGATTGATCGGGATCCTGTGTCTCGCCCGGCAGGGCAGCTCGTTACCGCACCTACAGACGTTCCGCCACTTGATCCATGACCACACCGGCTTGTGTCGGCGGGCAAGGGTCATTGCCACCGCGACCAGGTACTCCTTGTAGCTCACGTGCCGGGGCATAGGGCCACACTGCCGCGCTCACACGAATTAGTCAACTGGCAATATCCGAAAGGAAAGAGCGCATCGACCTAGGTTCGAGCCATGGACCGAGGGCCGGGGCCGCTCATGGGGCCCTACGAGATCGCGGAGCGCCTGGGCGTCTCGCGGCAACGGTTCCAGCAGCTCGCCCGGTACCCAACGTTCCCGAAGCCATATCAAGAGCTTCGCGGAACCAAGATCTGGTTGGCCGAGGACATCGAGGCGTGGATCAAGAAGTACCGTCAGCCGCGCCCGACCGAAGACGACACGCCTGCCTGACGAGCGCCACCCGGGTCTGTCCGGCCCGGACGGATCGTCCGCCCCGGCGGCCCGCCCCGCGTACGGTGATCCACGACGGGCCGGGTGACGGGGGAGGTGCGCATGCTCGACCGGCGGCTCCAGCTGCATCTGGCCAGTTGGCTCGGCCAGTGGCCGGCCGGGCCGGGGCTGCACGTCGTCGCCTCGTACCGGCGGGATCGGCCGGCGTGGGACGGCCGGCTGCGCCCGGCGCTCGCCGTGGACACCGGCCGTAGCGCGGTGCTCTCCGTCTCGCGGGACCGGGTGGCGGCGATCCGTACGCTGGTCCGGCGTTCGCCGGATCGGCTGTTGCCGGCGTTGCCGGAGGCCGTCGGGCTGCCCGACTGGTGCGTGCACGACGGCCCGTTCCGGTGGAGCCGGGACCCCGCGCCGCTGCCCGACGTGGGGGAGTGGATGCCGTCCACGGCCGCCGGACTGCCGCCCTGGCTGCGGCTGTTCGACCGGCCGGTGCTGGTGGTCCGCGACCTGGACGGCAACTACCTGGCCGGGGCCGGGTTGAAGCGACACGACGCGTACGGGCAGGAGGTGGCCGTCGGCACCGTGCCCGCCGCCCGGGGTCGTGGTCTGGCACGGCGGCTGGTGGCGCAGGCGGCCCGGCGGGTGCTCGACGAGGGCGCGGTGCCCACCTACCTGCACGAGCGGGATAATCATGCGTCGGCCCGGGTCGCGGACGCGGCCGGGTTTCCGGATCGGGGCTGGCGCGCGTACGGGGTCTATCCGCGCTGAGCTGCCACCACGGCGGTGCACTCGGGCGCGGACCGTGGATCCCGGGCCGGATCCACGGTCCGCAGCCTCCCCCCAGGTCCCCGGTTCGGGGCGAGCGGCCGCGCGGCGACAGGCCGCCTCCTCGCGATCACGCTACGTATCGAAGAGCTTTGGTGCAAGGTGCGAGCTGTCGGTTCGGAGTGTCGAATAGTGGACTTGACCTGGGGATGGGCGGCCGAAGGGGTGCCTGCCGGTCAGTGACGTAGCGTGCGGATGAGGTCGAGAACCTGTCGGGTCACCGGCCGGAGCACCCGCAGCCGGGACAGCGCCACCAGTCGGTCGATCAGTGGCACCGCGCCGTCGATCAACTGCCGGGTCTTGGTCTGCCCGGGTGACCGGTCGTGCACCCAGTAGAGAACGACACCCATGTACGCCAACCAGAGCAGCTCGGGCAGTTGCGGACGCAGCTCGGCGTCGACCTTGGCGGTCGAGCCGTCCAGCACCTCGGCGAACAGCTCGATCGCCGCCTCGCGGGGCCCCGAGGACTCCGCGGAGAACGGGCTGAGCGGTGAGGTGGGCTCCGCCGCCGTCTTGAAGAAGGTGGCCGCGAAGGCGTGCGACGGGGTGAGCACGTCGATGCCGGCGTGCAGCACCCCGGCGAGCCGGGCGCCGAACGCCTCCTCCCGGTCGAGCACCGGCTGTGCGGCGGCCCGGTGCTCGGTCTGGGACTGGGCGTAGAACTCCTGGATCAGGTGGTCCTTGGAGCCGAAGTAGTAGTAGGCGTTGCCGACCGCCACGCCGGCCTCCTGCGCGATGGCCCGCATGGTGGTCTGGGCGTAACCGCGTTCGCGGAACAGTCGCATCGCGGTGTCCCGGATCAGCAGCCGGGTCTGCTCACCTCGGGTGGTCGCCGGATCCCCCGCAGCGGTCGTCGGCGCAGTCTGCTCGGTCATCAAGGTCACCGTATCCCGCCAGCTCGTCGACCGGCTCGACCCACGGATCACGAACCCGTTCCCGGATCGCCGAGGCGGTGGCCACCATCTGCCGGGCGAGCGGCAGGAGGTGCGGCCGGGCCAGCCGCTCGGCGGCGGACCGGTGGTCTGCCAGCGCCCAGAGGCAGGCGAACCAGGCGCCGTCGCCCGCGTACACCTCGCCGGTGTCGGCCACGACGGTGAGGTCGCGCAGCGTCGCGTCGTGGTCCAGGCCGGGGAAGCGCCGCCGGGCCTCGGTCGAGCCGGCCGGCACGAACTCCAGGGGTACGAGCTGGGCGCGGGATCCCAGCCAGCGGCGGGCGGCCCGGCAGAGCGGGCAGTTCGCGTCGAATAGGACGGTGAACCCCCGGACCCCACCGCCGGAGTGCGCGGTGGGACCCGGGCGCCGGCCTGGGCCGCCGGCCGGTGGGACGGTCATCGGCTCGGCGGGGGATTCGTCGTCGAGCCGGCGTCCGGCTGCGCCCCGGCCGGCCGGCTGGCTGTCTGTGTGCCGGTCGGCGGGATCGGCCCGGTCGGGTAGGGGCCGGTCGGATAGGGATTCTGCGGCGTGGGCTGCAGGGGCAGCCGGCCGATCGGTGCGATGGGCGGGTGGGTGGCGAACTGGCGGAGCCGGCTGCGGCGGTAGCGGCCGAGCGCGAAGACGTTGAAGAAGTGCAGCGCGCCGAGCACCAGCAGCACCAGGCCGATCTTCTTGGACAGCTCCTCCATCGCCTGGCTGGTCGAACCCACCGGGTCGGGATGCTTCATCGCCACCGTCACGTAGCCCAGATTGAGCAGGTAGAAGCCGACCACCAGGAGGCTGTTCACCGCCCGGGCGAGCCGTTCGTCGGCGAACACCTCCTCCAGGAAGACCTGCCCGTTGCGGGACAACGCTCGGGCCACCCAGATGGTCAGGCCGATGCTGACCGCGAGGTAGACCAGGTACATCCAGACCTTGATGTCCATGGGCACGCCCTTCTTGAACATGTTCAACTGCTGACGACACGAGCGTAGGACAGTTCTTGAACATGTTCAAGATGGATCTGCGGGTGCTACCCGCTCCGGTTCAGCCAGCCAGGCCGAGCGCCTCGGCCGCGGCCCGGCCGTTGGCGTGGCTGGCGCCGTACGTGGTGACGAAGGCGCGTACGCCGGCCGGCCGCCACTGTGCCGGCCACCCCATCTCCACCACGGTCACCGGGTGCTCCAGGGCCAGCTCGGCGATCAGCTCCGGGCCGCCGGGCAGCCGGTGCAGGTGCCGCCCGACCAGCACGATCGGCCGCTCACCGGCCAGCCCGCGCAGCGTCGCCGGATCCGTCTCGGCGGCGATCACCCGGATCTCCTGCACCTCGTCCAGGTGTGGACCGAGGCCCCACGGCACCCGCCCCTCGGCGATGGTCGACTCGGTGTGCAGTTGCACCACCAGCGGTCGGTCCAGGCCGGTGAGCACCCCGTCCACCCGGACGGCGCGGCGCGCGGCCGCGTACCCCAGATCGGTGTCGGTGCTGGTCGGCGCCTCGCCGGCGGTCCGGGTCCAGGCGGCGAGCGCGGCGGCGCGGCCGGCCGCCTCCTCTACCCGAGCGGTCGTCAGCCGGCCGTCGGTCAGCGCCTCGACGATCTCGGCGGCCACTCGCTCGACGAGGTCGGCGTCGACCTTCGCGCCGATGCAGAGCAGGTCCGCGCCGGCGGCCAGCGACCGCACCGCGGCCGGTCCGACGCCGCCGGCCGCCACGGCGGCACCCTTCATCTCCAGCGCGTCGGTGATCACCGCGCCGGTGAAGCCGTACTCGGTGCGCAGCAGGTCGACCAGGACGGCCCGGCTGAAGGTCGCCGGACCGGCGCCGGTCAGCGCCGGCACCCGGATGTGCGCGGTCATCACGGCGCGTGCCCCGGCGGCGACGACCGCGGCGAACGGCGGCAGGTCCCGCTGACGCAGCACGCTCAGCGGGACGTCCACGGTGGGTAGCTCGTGGTGCGAGTCGGCGATGGTGGCGCCGTGGCCGGGGAAGTGCTTGGCGCAGGCGGCGACGCCGGCGGCCTGTAGGCCGCTCACGGCGGCGGCCGAGTGGGCGGCCACCCGGACCGGGTCCGCGCCGAACGACCGGGTGCCGATCACCGGGTTGTCGGCGGCGGTGTTCACGTCCACCGTCGGGGCGAGGTTGACGGTGACGCCGAGCGCGGCCAGCTCCGCGCCGATCGCCTGGTAGATCCGTCGGGTGAGCGCGACGTCGCCGATCGTGCCGAGGGCGGCGTTGCCGGGGTACGGGCTGCCGGTGGCGTGCGCCAGTCGGGTGACGTCCCCGCCCTCCTCGTCGATGGCGATCAGCACGTCGGCTCGGCCGGCGCGCAGCGCGGCGGTGCTCGCCGCCACCTGGGCCGGGTCGTGCACGTTGGTGCCGAAGAGGGTGTGCCCGGCCAGCCCGTCGGCTACCAGGTCGACGGCCCAGTCCGGCGGGACCGGCCCCGGGTACGCGGCCAGCAGTGTGCCCAGCGCGAGCCGGCGCAGTCCTGGATCAAGCCCCACGTGATCTTCCCCCTTCGGTACCTGCGGTGGTCATCGCCCTGCCGGGTCGGCCGAGCATTCCGCCTCCGGGTGGCCGTTACGCTACGGCTACCCATTCGCAGGTCGGTTTACAGTTAGCAAAGTTTACGAAAACTAGAGGACGTGGCATGAGTGCGACCCGGCTGCCCGGCACCCCTCGCCTGTTGCGGGCGCTCAACGACCGCGCGGCACTGGAACTGCTCCTGGAACGCGGGCCGCTGACCCGTGCCCGGCTCGGTGAGCTGACCGGGCTGTCCAAGGTCACCGCGTCCCAGCTGGTCGAGCGGCTGGAGGAGCGCGGCCTGGTCACCCGGGTCGGCGAGCAGGCCGGCGGGCGGGGGCCGAACGCTCAGCTCTACGCGGTGCGCCCGGGCAGTGCGCACGTGGTCGGGGTGGACGTCGGCCCGGATCGCGTGGTGGCCGCCTGCGCCGACATCACCGGCGCGGTGATCGGTCGGGTGGAGCAGTCCACCCGGGACACCGATGACCCGGTGGGCGTCGTACACAACGCCGTGGTGCAGGCGGCGAGCAGCGCCCAGGCGCAGCTGAGCAGCGTACGGCGGATCGTGCTCGGCACGCCGGGCCTGGTCGACCCCGGCACCGGGGACATCACGTTCGCCTTCAACCTGCCGCGCTGGCACAGCGGTCTGCTCGCCGCGCTGCGGGACGACCTGCACACGCCGGTGGTCTTCGAGAACGACGTCAACCTGGCGGCGGTGGCCGAGGCGCAGTCCGGTGCCGCCCAGGGGCTGGCCGACTTCGTCCTGGTCTGGGTGGGTGCCGGTGTCGGGCTGGCGATCATGCTGGGTGGGCGCCTGCACCACGGCAGCAGCGGCGCGGCCGGTGAGATCGGCTACCTGCCGGTGCCGGGGGCGCCCATCCCGCGCGACGTGTCCCGTCGCGCCAAGCCGGCCTTCCAGCAGCTGATCGGTGGAGACTCGGTACGCGCCGTGGCCCGCGAGCACGGCTACCCGGACGCCGACGCCGCCGACGCGGTCCGTGCGGCCGTCGCAGCCGGTGCCGACGGAGGCCCGATGCTCGACGAGCTGGCCCGTCGGCTCGCGCTCGGAGTGGCCAGCACGTGTGTGGTGCTCGACCCGCCGCTGGTGGTGCTCGCCGGTGAGGTCGGCCAGGCCGGCGGCGCGGCGCTCGCCGACCGGGTGCAGGCCGAGGTCGCGGCGATCACCCTGGTCCGGCCCCGGGTGGTGCCCACCGGGCTGACCGAGGAGCCGATCCTGCACGGCGCGCTGCGGACCGCGCTGGACGCGGTTCGCGACGAGGTGTTCGGCTCCACCGTCGGCTGAGCCCGCTGGCACGGTCACGTGAAGAAATATTTCACCGCTGGCTGGCTTGCTGCAAGCTCCTGCCGGTGCTGGGCCGCGCGTCGGTGCTGGGCCGCGCGTCGGTGCCGGGCCGGTCCGCCGGGGCCGCCCGCAGTCAGGCTGGCGGCCCCGGCGACGCCTCAGATCAGGTCGCGACGGCGGAACACGGCGAACGCCGCCGCCGTCAACCCGCCCGTGATTCCGAGCAGCACGATCAGCGACGGCCCCCAGGTCAGCGAGTAGAACCCGTCGCAGTAGATGCCGTCGGCGCTACCCCGGCAGAGCTGGTTGTCATAGAACCGCGCCTCACCGCTGAGCCACGCGCCGATGTGGCTGGAGAGCATCAGTTGGTCCGGGCGTCGGGCGTCGACGATCTCCAGGACCAGCCGGGCGCCCAACTCCCAGACCACCGCGTACGCGGCGACCGCGCCGAGCGCCGCCGAGGTGTGCCGGCCCAGCGTGGCGATGGCGAAGCCCAACGCACTGACCAGCAGCACCAGCACCAGTCCGCGTCCGTGCAGCGCCCCGAGCTCGCGCCAGAAATCGCCGTCCAGCTCGGTGGCCAGCCCGGCGGTCTGCCCGATCACCCAGAACGTGGCGAGGTAGAGCACCGAGGCCGCCAGCGCCAGCGCCAGCACCCCACCGAGCAGGGCGCCCAGCTTGGTGCCGAGCACCGTCAACCGGCGCGGCCGCCAGAGCAGCAGATTCACCACACCGCCCGAGTTCAGGTCCGCACCGACGTACGAGGCGCCGACCAGGAACCCGAACAGCACCAGGAACGCGATGAGGAAGTAGAGCAGCGGTCGGGCCTGCTGGGCGAAGCTGAACACCCCGGGCAGGAAGTCGGCGGCGATCGGCAGCCGGTCCCTTCGCGTCGGATCGATCTCCGAGCAGTCGGCAGGGTAGTAATTGCCCTCATCCGGCGACGTGATGGCCCCGTCCTGCCGGGCCAGGCACCTCTGGAAGGTGTCCTCCATGCCCTGCCGTGCCTCGGCGGCCTCATTCCGCGCCGCACTGAGCTCGGCGGCGCTCGGCCGGTGTGAGCCGGCCAGGGTGGTCGCCGCGGTGACGCCGAAGGCCAATACCAACAGGACGACCATGAGCTGCACGAAGCGGCGCGCGGACAGCCGCTCCAATTCGGCACGGACCAGGTTCACGCGTCCACTCCCCGCTCGTCGAGATCGATCACCACGTCGCCCGAACCGCTCGGCGGCAGGCCGGAGCCGTCGACCTGCCGGGGCACCCCGGGGTGCTGACCGGCGCCGGTCAGCTCCAGGAAGACGCTCTCCAGGTCCGGACGCAGCGGGGTCAGCTCGCCCACCCACAGCCCCTGCTCGCCGAGCACCCGGCTGATCACGGTCGGGTCGCTCGCCCCGCCCACCACCAGCGCGCCGTCGTCGTGGGCGGCCGCCGTCAGCTCGGCCGCGAACAGCAGCTCGGCGGCGCGCTCCGGCTCGGCCACCCGGACCAGGAACTCGTGCCGGTCGTGCCCGGCCAACACCTCGTCCACGCGGCCGGCCGCCACTCGCCGCCCACGCGAGATGATCGTGACGTGGTCACAGATCAGCTGGATCTCGCCGAGGATGTGGCTGGACACCAGCACGGTCACCCCGGCCGCGGCCAGCGACCGCATCAGGTCCCGCATCTCCCGGATGCCGGCCGGGTCCAGCCCGTTCGCCGGCTCGTCCAGGATGAGGAGCTGCGGGTCCTTCAACAGCGCGGACGCCACCGCGAGGCGCTGCTTCATGCCCAGCGAGTAGCCCTTCACCCGTTCGTCGCCCCGGTCGTGCAGGCCCACCTGCTCCAACACCTCGTGCACCCGCGAGATCGGCACCCCGCCGGCGCGGGCCAGCAGCCGCAGCGTGCGGTACCCGGTGAAGTTGCCGAAGAACTGGGGGCTCTCCACGATGGCGCCGACCCGGCCGGCCACCCGGGGCAGCAGCTGCGGCGACGGCTCGCCGAGAACGGTCATCCGCCCGCTGTCGGCCCGGACCAACCCGAGCAGGGCACGCAGGGTGGTGGTCTTGCCCGAGCCGTTGGGGCCCAGGAAGCCGTGGATCTGGCCCGCCTCGACCAGCAGGTCGAACCCGTCCACCGCCACCCGCCGGCCGTTGCGCAGGCTGTGGAAGGTCTTGCGCAGACCCTCGATCTCGATGACCGCGCTCATCCGCGGGACTCCGTACCTCGACGGGGCATTGGCCGTCCTCCGAGTGTGGTGATCAACGACACGGCGCCTCACCCTATGGCCGGAGCGCCGCCCGTGGGGGGCGGCGCGGCGGTGCGTGGTTGGATGGTCCGGTGACTGGTGACCTGATCCCCGACGCCGCCGGCGCCGCATCCGTGGACCCGGATCTGGTGGTCAGCCTCGACGGCGTCGGCGTACGCCGGTCCGGCACCGCCCTGCTCCAGGACCTCACCTGGCGGGTCGAGCTGGACGAGCGCTGGGTGGTGCTCGGCGCCAACGGCGCCGGCAAGACCACGCTGCTCAACCTCGCCGCCGGCCGGTTGCACCCGACCACCGGTGTCGCCCACGTGCTCGGTGAACGGATCGGCCGTACCGACGTCAACGAACTGCGTACCCGGATCGGGCTCTCCACCGCCGCGCTCGCCGAGCGGCTGCCCGCCGACGAGCGGGTCAGCGACGTGGTGGTGACCGCCGCCTGGTCGGTGGTCGGTCGCTGGCGGGAGAGCTACGAGCGCGGCGACGAGGCGCGAGCGCGGGCGCTGCTGAGTCAGCTCGGCATCGGCGGCCTCGCCGAACGCCGCTACGGCACCCTCTCCGAGGGCGAGCGCAAGCGGGTGCAGATCGCCCGCGCGCTGATGACCGACCCGGAGCTGCTGCTGCTCGACGAGCCCGCCGCCGGGCTCGACCTCGGCGGACGGGAGGACCTGGTCGGCCGCCTGGCCGAGCTGGCGTACGACCCGGACGCCCCGGCGCTGGTGCTGGTCACCCACCACGTGGAGGAGATCCCGCCGGGGTTCACCCACGCGCTGCTGCTGCGCGAAGGCGGAGTGGTCGCACAGGGCCTGCTCGCCGAGACGTTGACCGGGGACAACCTCTCCAAGACCTTCGGCCTGCCGCTGGTGGTCGAGCGGTCGGGCGACCGCTACACCGCTCGCGCCGCCTGAGCGTCGGACCGGTCGGGAGGTGACCGTGCCGCAGACCCGGGTGGTCGTGGTGGGCAGCGCCAACATGGACCTGGTCGCGATGGCGCCCGCCCTGCCCCGCCAGGGCGAGACCATGCTCGGCACCGACTTCGTGATGGTGCCCGGCGGCAAGGGCGCCAACCAGGCCGTCGCCGCGGCCAGGGCGGGCGCGTCCTGCGCCTTCCTCGGCGCGATCGGCTCCGACGCGTTCGGCGTGACGCTCAAGGCCCGGATCGCCGCGGCCGGGGTGGACACCAGCCAGCTGCGCGTGGTCTACGGCACCTCCGGGGTGGCGCTCGTGATGGTCAACGCACAGGGGGAGAACGCCATCGTGGTCACCCCCGGCGCGAACGACACGCTGACCGGCCTCACCGACGAGGAACTGGCCACGGTACGCGAGGCGGACGTCCTGGTCGCCCAACTGGAGATCCCGGTGCGGACGGTGGCCGCCGCAGCGGTGGCCGCCCGCGCCGCCGGCACCCGGGTCATCCTGAACGCCGCCCCGGCGCGGGACCTCCCGCCGGAGCTGCTCGCCGCCGTGGACCTGCTCATCGTCAACGAGGGCGAGGCGCGTACGTTCGTCGGCCGAGGTCGGGAGGAGCCCCGGGCGCTGCTCGACCTGGCCCCCCGGGCCGTGCTCACCCTCGGCGGGGAGGGCGCCTGGTACGTCGACCGCGAGGGCGCCCAGGTGCACATTCCAGCGGTCCCGGTCCAGGTGGTCGACTCCACCGCAGCCGGCGACGCGTTCACCGCCGCGCTGGCCGTCGGCTGGGGCGAGGGGCGGGACGTGGTCGACGCGGTGCGCTGGGCGTCGGCGGCCGGCGCGGCCTGCGTACGCCGGCTCGGCGCGTCGGTGGCGCTGCCCCGCCGCGCCGAGATCGACGAGCTGTACCAGCCCGGCTGACCCCGCCGGGCTCAGTTGGCGGTCTCGTCGGTCAGCTTCTCGCCGCGTCGGCGCAACATCCCCAGCCCCGGGATGCCGGCCACGGCGAGCTTCAGGTCGCGGGTGACGTCCAGCAGGTCGTGCAGGTCGGGGCCGACCCGGTCCAGGGTCGCCAGGATCGGCAGGATGTCCGCCGTCAGGTGTTCCTTGAGCTTGGGCAGCTCGTCGATCAGGTGGATCGCCGCGGTGAGTTCCTCGTGACTGAGCTGCTCGACGAACCGCCCGGCCATCGGCGCGGCCCGGCGCAGCGCCGGCTCGTACGCCGCCAGCAGCTCCGCCGCCGTGGCCGCCGCCTCGGCAGCGGTGCCCACGGTGCCGGCGGCCCGGCTGGCCACCGCCTCGGCCTCGGCGACCACCCGGCCAGCCGTACCGGCGACCGCGTCGGCCTCCCGGACCACCACGGCCGCGGCCGTCGCCACCTCGGTGGCGGTGTCGATGGCGGTTGTCGCGGCGGCGCTGATCACGGCCACCTCGCGGACCGCCGTCTCGGCGTCGGTGAGCACCGCGTCGGTCCGGTCCAGAGTCGTCTCGATCCGGTCCACCACCCCGTTTATCCGGGCCAGCAGCGCCTCCACCCCGTCCAGCACCGCGAACGCGCGGGCGGGCACGGCGGCGAACGAGGCGGCCGAGCCGAGCGCCTGGTCGAGTGCGGATCGGGTCAGGCCGACCATCGCGGTCGGTGTGGGGAGGGGAATCGCCATGGCACCAAGTGTGCGTCGGCCGTGCCGCAACCGCTCGACGGTAGGGTGCCGGAATGGTGGCCGCCTCGCCGTACCGCCCGCCGAGCACCCGTACCGCCGTTGTGCTCGCCGTGTTGGCGGTGGTCGCCGCCGCGCTCGGCACGCTGGTGCTGGTCCGGGCGGACGACGGGCTCACCACCCGGCAGGTCACCGTCGGCGGGGTGCCGATGACCGAGGTACGCGCCGGCCAGCCGACGCCCGGCGTACGACGACCCGGGGTGGTGATCGCGCACGGCTTCGCCGGCTCGGCCCGGCTGATGCGCCCGATCGCCGACACCGTCGCCCGTCGGGGAGCGGTCGCGCTGCTGTTCGACTTCGCCGGGCACGGTGCCAACCCCGCCCGGCTGACCAGCTCGGCCGGGGATCCCTCGGCCGCCACGCTCGCCGCCGACCTGGATGCCGCCGTCGCTCACCTGCGTTCCCAGCCGGACGTGGACGCGGACGGGATCGTGCTGGTCGGGCACTCGATGGGTGCCGGGGCGGTCACCCGGTACGCCGTCGAGCACCCCGAGATCGTCCGGACCGTGGCGATCTCGCTGCCCGACGCCGGTGAGCTGCCGCCGGGACGGCCGGCGGAGCTGCTGCTGATCGTGGGCGGCGCGGAGTTCCCCGGCTTCCGGCGGGCGGTCGACGAGGCCATCCGGCGGGGTGGCCGTGCCGCCGACCGACGTTCGGCGGTGGTGGTGCCCGGTGTGGAGCACATCTCGGTGCTCTTCGCGTCGCGTACCCACGAGGAGATCGCCGCCTGGCTGCCCGGCGGCGACGGGCCGACCCGGCCGCGCCCGACCGCCCGGCTCACCGGGGCGGCGCTCCTGCTGCTCGCGTTCGGCATCGGGGTGGTTCCCCTGGCGGCCCTGCTCCTGCCTCGGCGGGGCTCCGGTCGGCGGTCGACCGCGCTGTCCCCCGGTGACGCCGCGCCGCCAACGGGCCGGGCGCCGCGCGACGGTCTGCTCCTGCTCGGGCTGGCGGTGGTCGCGGCCGGCATCGGCGCGGTCGGCGCGGCGGTGCTGCCGACCACGCGGCTCCCGCTCGCGGTCGGTGGTTACGTAACCGGGTTCCTGCTGGTCACCGCTCTGCTGCTGGCCGTCGGTCGCCGGCTGCCGGGCCTGTCGACCGCCAAGTCGGCCCCCGGCCCGGCCGATGCGCGATCTGGCCTCACGCCGGCACGGCTCGTCGTCGCAACGCTGGCGCTGACCGGGTACGCGGTCCTCGCCGTCGCGCTGCCGATCCACCTGGGCCTGACCTCGGCGCTGCCGGTCGGCGCCCGCTGGTGGCTGCTCCCGGTGGTGGCGGCGGCGTGCCTGCTGTTCCTGCTGAGCGTCGAGCTGGTCGTCGCCGGGCGGGCCCTGCGGCACCTGCTGGTCGTCGGGGTCACCGTGTTGGTACTGGTCGCGGCGGCCCTGGTCGGCGTGGCGCCCGGGTTCGTGCTGCTGGTGGTGCCGCTGTTCGCGGTGCTGCTCGGTTGGCAGGTGGCCTGGGCGACGGTGCTGCGCCGGTACGCCAGCCCGTGGTGGCTGCCCGCCGTGCTGGGCGCCGCCCTGGTGGGGTGGCCGATCGCCACCACCCTGCCGTTGAGCTGACCGGCCGGGCCCTAACGCGGGGCGCGGGCGACGCGCAGCGCCCACCAGATCAGCGGCGCCTGCATCGGTACCCGGCCGTAGGCGATGGCCCGCTTCGTTGGACGCCGGTGCCGCCAGTCCACCGCCATCTTCACGTTCGCCGGTAGCACGGCGACGAACAGCGCGGCGGCGGCCCGGCCGCCGGCCCGCCGCGTGGTCGGATGCGCCACCGCCGCAGCCACCGCCAGCTCGGCGACACCGCTGGCGTACGTCCAGAAACGGGCCGGACCGGGCAGCGCGCGCGGCACGATCGGGTCGTAGACGCCGGGGCGCAGCAGGTGGGTGACGCCGGCCGCCGCGAGCAGCCCGGCCAGCGCGACGGCCTCGCCGCGACGGGTGGTCATCGATGGTCCCCCTGCTGCTCGACGGCGCGTTGCACGGCCCGGTAGATCTGCCCGAACCGTAGCGCGTCCGGTGTGCGCACCAGCAGGTGCTCCTGACCGTGGTGCTGCACCCACAGCTCGTGCACGTGGCTGCCGCGCTCGTAGGAGCGGTCCAGCCAGCCCAGCGGGATCTCCAGGAACGGCGTCAACGCCAACGCGCCCACCGCGCAGGCGGCGAGGATCAGCAGCGCGAGCTTCCAGTTGCCCCGATCCTGTGCCGACCAGGCAAGCGACAGTACGCACACCAGCCCGACGAGCGGTGGCAACGAGAGCAGCAGGATCAGGACGCCCCGGCCGAGCACCCGACCCTGCACCGCCAGGGTCTTGGGGCCGCGGGCGTGCCAGACGAAGGTCACGTCGGCGAGGGCGACCACGTGACCGCCCGCCCGGATCGACTCGGAGGTCACCTGCACCGCGTCGTCCCGGTAATAGAGGGTCATCACTAAGCCTAACCACCCACAGGCAACCCGGACCCGTCCCGAAAGGGTGTCGGTGGGCAGCGCTCAGCGGCGGCCGGCGGGGCGGGCCGGGTTGCTGTGCTCGACCGCGCGTTGCAGCGCCCGGTAGATCTGGCCGAAGCGCAGCGCGTCGCCGGTGCGCAGCAGCCGCACCGGCTGGCCCCGCCAGCGAGCCCAGATCTCCAGTTGCCGGCTGCCCTTGGCGTAGGAGCGGTCCAGGTGTTCGAAGAGGAAGTCGGCGACCGGGCCGACGGCCAGCCCGACCAGCACCGAGGCGCCGACGATCGCGATCGTCACGGTGGGGGAGCGGTGCAGCCAGACGGCCAGGCCGATGCCGAGCAGGGCCGCCACCAGTGGACCGGCCAGCGCGGCGCCGATCGCGCCCCGACCGACGAGAACTCGCCAGGACCGGGTGCCCCGGCGGTGCCAGACCATAGTGATGTCGGCCAGCGCGAAGCTGCGGCCGTCGACCCAGATGGTGGTGGAGGTGACCTGCACCGACTTGTCGTCGTAATAGGTGATCATTGCTGGACTCCCGCCCGCCGGGCTGACACCAGACTACTTACCCCAACGAGCCGGGTCGTAAGGTTGGCACGCGACTTCGACGAGGAAGTGAGGGCAGCGTGGGCGAGTTCGTTCGGCTGGAGATCAAGGACGGCATCGGCACCATCCGGCTGGAGCGCCCGCCGATGAATGCGCTCAACACCCAGGTGCAGGAGGAGTTGCGCGCCGCCGCCACGGCGGCCACCGCCGACTCCGAGGTCCGCGCCGTCATCGTGTACGGCGGGGAGAAGGTCTTCGCGGCCGGCGCGGACATCAAGCAGATGGCCGAGATGTCCTACGTGGACATGGCCGACCGGGCCGCGAACCTGTCCAGTGCGCTCGGCGCGATCGCCCGGATCCCCAAGCCGGTGGTCGCCGCGATCACCGGTTACGCCCTGGGTGGCGGCTGCGAGCTGGCGCTGGCCTGCGACTGGCGTGTGGTGGCCGAGGACGCCAAGCTCGGCCAGCCGGAGATCAAGCTCGGCATCATCCCCGGCGCCGGTGGCACCCAGCGGTTGGCCCGGCTGGTCGGCCCGGCCCGAGCCAAGGATCTGATCATGTCCGGTCGGATGGTGGACGCGCAGGAGGCGCTGCGGATCGGCCTGGCCGACCGGGTGGTTCCCGCCGCCGAGGTCTACGACGCGGCGGTCACGCTGGTCACTCCGTACGTCAACGGGCCGATGCAGGCATTGCGCGCGGCGAAGCTGGCGGTCGACGGCGGCCTGGACATGGACCTGGCCTCGGGCCTGGCCTGGGAGAGTCAGCTCTTCGCGGCGCTGTTCGCCACCGACGACCGGCGTGAGGGCATGGCGGCCTTCGTCGAGAAGCGCAAGCCGGGCTTCACCGGCCGCTGATCGGGCCCCGGGGCGGCGGGTCCACACCGCCTCCGACGGGTAGTCGAGAACGGTTCACATTCTGCCTACCGGCCAGTAGCGTGTGACTTCGGCCATCAGCGAAGAAGAGGAGCGGCGATGACGGAGCGGATCGAAGGTCACGGCGGGGAGCTGGCGCTCGCAGCGTTGCGGGCGCACGGGGTGCGCGAGATGTTCACCCTCTCCGGCGGCCACGTCTTTCCGCTCTACGACGCCGCGCACGGGAGCGACTTCCCGATCTACGACGTGCGCCACGAGCAGTCGGCGGTCTTCGCGGCCGAGGCGGTGGCCAAGCTCCAGCGCCGCCCCGGCCTCGCCGTGCTCACCGCCGGTCCGGGTGTCACCAACGGCATCTCCGGCATGACCAGCGCCTTCTTCAACGCCTCCCCGGTGCTGGTGCTCGGGGGGCGGGCGCCCGCGTTCCGCTGGGGCTCGGGCAGCCTCCAGGAGATGGACCACCTGCCGCTGGTCGCCCCGGTGACCAAGCACGCCGAGACGGTGTTCAGCACCGACGACATCCCGCGCGCGGTGGACGCCGCCCTCACCGCGGCGCTCACCCCGCACCGGGGGCCGGCCTTTCTCGACTTTCCGTTGGAGACGGTCTTCTCGATCTCCGAGGCCGAACTGCCCACGGTGACCGGCGTCGGCCCGGTCGAGCCGGACCCGGAGGAGGTCGGCCGGGCCGCGCTGCTGATCGCCGCGGCGCAGCGACCGGTCATCATCGCCGGGTCCGACGTGTACGCCGGTGACGCGGTGGCCGCGCTGCGCGAGGCGGCCGAGGCGTTGCAGGTGCCGGTCTTCACCAACGGCATGGGCCGCGGCTCGCTCCCGCCGGAGCACCCGCTCGCCTTCGCCAAGGCGCGGCGGGCCGCGCTCTCCGGCGCCGACGTCGTCGTGGTGGTCGGCACCCCACTGGACTTCCGGCTCAGCTTCGGCGACTTCGGCGACGCCAAGGTGGTGCACATCGTCGACGCGCCCAGTCAGCGGGCCGGGCACGTGCAGCCCGCCGCCGCCCCGGCCGGCGACCTGCGCCTGATCCTCTCCGCGCTGGCCGACCACTCCGGTGACCGGGCCGATCACACCGACTGGATCGCCGACCTGCGCGTCGCCGAGGACGCCGCCCGGGCCCGCGACGCGGCGGAGATGGCCGCCGAGACCGACCCGATCCGGCCGGCCCGGATCTACGGCGAGTTGCGCCGGGTACTGGCCCGGGACGCCGTCACCATCGGCGACGGCGGGGACTTCGTCTCGTACGCCGGGCGGTACCTGGAGCCGGCCCAGCCCGGCACCTGGTTGGACCCGGGCCCGTACGGCTGCCTCGGCACCGGCATGGGCTACGCGATGGGCGCCCGGGTCAGCCACCCGGACCGGCAGATCTGCGTGCTGATGGGCGATGGTGCCGCCGGCTTCTCGCTGATGGACGTCGAGTCGCTGGTCCGCCAGAAGCTGCCGGTGGTGATCGTGGTCGGCAACAACGGCATCTGGGGGCTGGAGAAGCACCCGATGCGGGCCATGTACGGCTACGACGTGGCCGCCGACCTCCAGCCGGAGCTGCGTTATGACACGGTGGTCAGCGCGCTGGGTGGTGCGGGGGAGACGGTCGCGAAGGCCGCCGACCTGGGCCCGGCTCTGCAGCGGGCGTTCGACTCCGGCGTGCCGTACCTGGTCAACGTGCTCACCGACCCGACCGACGCGTACCCCCGGTCGTCGAACCTGGCCTGAGTCGCACCCGCCGCCGCCGTCGCCTCTGCGCCGGCGGCGGTGCGGCGTCTGCCCCAGTCGAAGTCACACCTCCGGCCGGTCACCCTCGCGCGGCGGGTCACCGTCGCCTCGGCGCAGGTCGTCCTCGCGGCGGCGCAGATCCTCCTCCCAGCGGCGGAAGAGTTCCTGGTCCGGTTGTTGGGCGCGGTCCTGCACCGAGCGGAGGAACTCCGGGTCGTCGTCCGGGGCGATCGGGCGGCGGCGCTGTCGCTCGGTGGAGCCGGTGCCGCCCGGCCACGCCTTGCGGGCCCCGGCATCGGGCTCGCGGCCGGCGACGAACCAGGCGATCGAGCCGACCAGGGGGAAGAACAGGATGATCAGCACCCAGACGATCCGGGGCAGGGCGCGGATCTGACCCTCCTCGGCGGAGAGGCAACTGATCAGCGCGCAGACGGCGAGGACGATCTGCGCCAGGAAGAGGAGAACGTACAGCCGGGCCATGCGCCCATCATGGCGCACCGGGTCTCGTCACCACATCCCGTGCACCACGAGCAGCGCACCCAGCAGGGCGAGCCCGACCGTGCCCAACGCGACCAGGGGCAGCCTCCGGCCGCCGGTGCGCGCCGGCCCCGTACCGGTGGCGCGAGGCCAGCAGAGCACCAGCACAGCGCCCCAGAGCAGCACGGCGACGCCGGCGATCAGCGCCCCGATCGAGCCACCGGTCGACCCCAGCCGGACGGCCAGCGCGGTCACCACGGTCAGCGCCAGCGTGGTGCGCCGCCAGGCCAGCCGGGTCCGTTCCGCTTGCAGTCCGGGGTCGCGCGCGGGGCTGACCGGCCCGTCGGTCATCGTCCGCCGATCGCCCGGACCAGCACGGCGACCACCAGCAGCACCGCGCCGGCACCGACGGCGAGGGCGAGGATGGCGGGGAAACGGGAGGCGGGCAGCTCCGCACCGAGGCGGATCGCTCGTTCGGTACGCGCCCAGTGGTCCACCGCGCGGACCGCGACGGTGCCGCCGAGCAGCAGCAGGGCGACCGCGATCGCCTCCCGTAGGTGACTCATCGGCAGCGGGGGCAGGAACTGGGCGGCGGCCAGCCCGCCACCGACCAGCGCCAGGGCGGTACGCAGCCAGGCGAGGAACGTCCGCTCGTTGGCCACCGAGAACCGGTAGTCCGGCGGCTCGCCGACCGAGCGCGCCTCGGCCGGGTCGAACCATCGCTTGATCGCCTCCCACACGCTGCCGATTATTCGCTTCCTTCCAGGCTTAGCCTGGGTCGGTGACCGATCTTGATGTGATGACGCTGCGTACCGCGTATGACAACCAGCTCCGCCCGGAGATCCCGGACCCGGTGCCGGCCGGGGTGACGGTGGAGCGGGACGGGCCGCTGGTCCGGATCATCGGCCTCGACGCCGGTGGGTTCCTCACCTACCGGAACCTGGGCGGGTTGACCGGTGACGCGCTGGACGAGTTGATCGCGCGGCAGGTGGAGCTGTTCCGCCAGCGCGGCCAGTCGGTGGAGTGGAAGCTCAACGAGCACGACGAGCCGGCGGACCTGCCGGATCGGTTGCGCGCCGCCGGCTTCGTGCCGGAGGAGCGGGAGACCGTCGTGATCGGGCCGGTCGCGTCGCTGGCGGCCGCGCTGCCGGTCGTCCCCGAGGGGGTACGCCTGCGTGAGGTGACCTCCCGGACCGACCTGGAGCGGATCGCCGCCATGGAGGAGGAGGTCTGGCAGGAGGACCGCTCACACCTGGTCTGGGGCCTGGCCAAGGAGGTCGACGCCGACCCGCACTCGATCACCATCGTGGTGGCCGAGGCGGGCGAGACCGTGGTGAGCGCCGGTTGGGTGCGTTTCCCGGCGAACACCGGCTTCGGCACCCTCTGGGGCGGGTCCACCCTGCCGCAGTGGCGCCGCAAGGGCATCTACCGCGCGCTGGTCACCTACCGGGCTCGGCTGGCCGACCAGCGGGGCCGGACGCTTCTGCAGGTCGACGCGTCCGAGGACAGCCGGCCGATCCTGGAGCGACTCGGACTCGTCCCGGTCACCACCACCACCCCGTACGTCTACACTCCGTGATCATGGAGCAGCGGTTGACGGACGAGGAGCGGCTGACCCTCAAGACGGGGGCCTTCGGTGCCGTCTTCCTGGTCTCCAACGCCGACCCGGGGATGCTGGGCGTGCTCCGGGAGAGCCTCGCCGCGTCCGAGGCGCTGGCCGATGCCAGCGGTGTGGTCAAGGAGGCGCTGACCACCGGTCCGCTGCCCCGGCTACCCCGGGACTCCCAGTTGGAGATCGAGTCGGTGGTGCTGCCGGCGTTGGGTCGGGCGGTGCGGATCCTGCGGGAGAAGTCACCGGCGGACGTGGCCGCGTACCGCTCGGTGGTGTTGACCGCGGCGGACCGGGTGGCCCGGGCGCACGACGGGGTGGCCCCGGCGGAGGCCGCGGTCATCGACCAGATCCGGGGTGCGCTGGCCGATCCGGCCTGACCGCTGCGCGCTGCCTCGGGCGTCGGTGAGCTGTGTCACTCCGAGGCCCCCGGGTAGCCCAAGCTACTGGCAGGTAACCTTGCGCCGTGGGCAACTGCACAGCAGCCCGCGGTTGACCGGGCGTCGGCCGACGCGCGAGGCTGCGCCCCAGACCGGGCGAGCGAATCGCATCACCACACAGGAGGGTCGTCGAAGCGCGATGAATATCGTCGTACTCGTCAAGCAGGTGCCTGATTCGGGCGCGGACCGCAACCTGCGCAATGACGACAACACCGTCGACCGCGGTTCGGCGAACAACGTGATCAATGAGATGGACGAGTACGCCATCGAGGAGGCGCTGAAGATCAAGGAGGCGCACGGCGGCGAGGTCACCATCCTGACCATGGGTCCGGACCGGGCGACCGAGTCGATCCGCAAGGCGCTCTCCATGGGCCCGGACAAGGCCGTGCACGTGGTGGACGACGCCCTGCACGGCTCCTGCGCGGTGGCCACCTCGAAGGTGCTCGCCGCCGCGCTCGGTCAGCTCAACGCCGACCTGGTGATCTGCGGTGCCGAGTCCACCGACGGCCGGGTCCAGGTCATGCCGCACATGATCGCCGAGCGACTCGGCGTCGCGGCGCTCACCGGAGCGCGCAAGCTCACCGTCGACGGCGGCACGCTGACCGTCGAGCGGCAGACCGAGGAGGGCTACGAGGTGGTCACCGCCGCCACCCCGGCCGTGGTCTCGGTCTGGGACACCATCAACGAGCCGCGCTACCCCTCCTTCAAGGGCATCATGGCCGCCAAGAAGAAGCCGGTGCAGACGTTCTCCCTGGCCGACCTCGGCGTCGCGCCGACCGAGGTGGGCTTCGACGGCGCCACCAGCGCCGTGGTCGAGCACACCAAGCGCCCGGCGCGGTCCGGCGGCGCCAAGGTCACCGATGAGGGCGAGGGCGGCGTCAAGCTGGTCGAGTTCCTCGCCACCGAAAAGTTCGTGTGAGAGCGGGTCTGGACATGTCTGAGGTTCTCGTCGTCGTCGAAGCCACCAAGGAATTCGGCGTCAAGAAGGTCACCCTGGAGATGCTCACCCTCGCCCGCGAGCTGGGCACCCCGAGCGCGGTGGTGCTCGGCGGTGCCGGCGCCGCCGAGGCGCTGAGCGGCAAGCTGGGCGAGTACGGCGCGGAGAAGATCTACGCCGCCGAGGGTGACGAGATCGACGGCTACCTGGTGGCCCCCAAGGCCACCGTGCTGGCCGAGCTGGTCAAGCGGGTGCAGCCGGCCGCCGTGCTGCTGGCCTCGGCCCAGGAGGGCAAGGAGATCGCCGCCCGGCTCGCCGTCAAGCTGGACAACGGCATCCTGACCGACGTGGTCGGCCTGGACGCCGACGGCACCGCGACCCAGGTCGCCTTCGCCGGCTCCACCATCGTCAAGTCCAAGGTCACCAAGGGCCTGCCGCTGGTCACCGTCCGACCCAACTCGGTCAACCCGACCCCGGCGGCGGCCACCCCGACGATCGAGCAGCTCACCGTGTCGGTCACCGACGCGGACAAGCTGGCCAAGGTCGTCGAGCGGGTCGCCGAGCAGAAGGGCTCCCGCCCCGAGCTGACCGAGGCCGGCGTGGTCGTCTCCGGCGGTCGCGGCGTCGGCAACGCCGACAACTTCAAGCTGGTCGAGGAGCTCGCCGACCTGCTCGGTGGCGCCGTCGGCGCGTCCCGCGCCGCGGTCGACTCCGGCTTCTACCCGCACCAGTTCCAGGTGGGCCAGACCGGCAAGACGGTCTCCCCGCAGCTCTACGTCGCGCTCGGCATCTCCGGTGCCATCCAGCACCGAGCCGGCATGCAGACCTCGAAGACCATCGTCGCGGTCAACAAGGACGGCGAAGCGCCGATCTTCGAGCTGGCCGACTTCGGCGTGGTCGGCGACCTGTTCAAGGTCGTCCCGCAGGCCGCCGAGGAGATCCGCAAGCGCAAGTGAGGGGAGCTGATCGGCGGGTCGGGGAGCTGAACCGACCCGCCGATCAGCCCGTCAGGGTGCCGCGCAGCAGGCTGTCGCCGGAGTGCGCGGGCTTGTTGTCGTACCGCTCGGCGGAGACGTCGACCACCGAATAGGTGCGCAGGTCGACGTTGGGCGGCAGGGGCAGCAGCGCGTCCGGGCCGTCACCGAGGGTGCCGACCGAGAACATCTGCATGGTCGTCGGGTTGATGAGCCACACCTCGTAGTACCCCGCTACGCGCGGGAGATTCGCCACGTGCAGATGCAGTTGGCCGCCCTGGAAGACCCGGGCGTCCCCGTTCGCCGTCGGAGGCGTCGACCCGTACGCCACCAGGGGCGTGCTGGCCACCACCGCGCGCGTCGGGGCGGGCGCCGGGTCGTCCGGCCCGAGGACGGCGACCGTGCCCAGCACGCCGACCGCTGCGGCGGCTGCCGCGATCACCGCCGTGCCCGCCCAGCGTGACCACCGACCGCGCGGCCGGACCCGGCCGGCCGAGGCCGCGTTGGCCCTGGTCGGCTGGCGCGGCACCCGGTCGGTCGACTCGGTCGGCAGGTCATCGGCTGCCCGGATCTCCGCCACGATGCCCTGCCAGACGTGCTCCGGAGGGTCCGGCAGGTCGGCGAGGCCCTTGGTGTCCGCGCCGAGCCCGGCCACCTGTCGAAGGGTGGCGAACTCCGTCCGGCAGTGCGCGCAGACGTCGAGGTGGGTGCTCTCCCCGTTGTCCGCCTCGCTCTCACCGAGTGCCAGAAAGACCAGCCGGTCGTGGTCCAGGTGCTGCACCGTCCACCTCCCATCTGCGCTTCAAGCTCGCCATGCCGCGTCGGATGTGACTCTTCACGGTGCCCAGCGGCACACCGGTCACCGTGGCGATCTGCTGGTGTGTCAGGTCGTCGTAGAACGCCAGCTCCAGCATCTGTCTCTGGTCGTCCGGAAGGCGGGCCAGCTCGTCGGCGATCACCAGCCGGTCCACCACGCGGTCCGGGTCCGGACCGGTCGGTGCCGGGGCGGGGAGTTGGCGGACCGTCCCCACCACCCGGGTCTCCCGGGCCGAGGCCCGGATGCGGTCGATCACCTTGCGCCGGCCGATGCCGAGCAGCCAGCCGATCAGTGACCCCTTGGCCGGGTCGTACGTGTCCCGCCCCAGCCAGGCGGCCACGAACGTCGCCTGGGTCGCGTCCTCCGCGTCGCTGCCGTTGGCCAACATGCTGGTGGCCAGGTGCAGTACGGCTCGGCCGTACCGGTCGTACGCCTCGCGGAGTGCCGCCTCGTCGCCGGCGCGGAACCGGACGGCGAGGTCGTCCGCCGGGGGGTCCGGTTCCTGTCGTACCGCCGTCACCGGGCGGCCTGCCGTCGATGGGGCATGCCCGACTGTAGCTTCCACAGTCTTCGCCCCATCCTCCCGATCGATCTCATCTCACCAGCTCTTCGTCTTTCGGGGCTGGTCTGGATGCGGAACCGGGCCGGAAAACAAATTGCCGCCCAGGCGCATCCACCCGCTGGCGAGCCGGCGTAACTCGTTCTGCAAGCCAAGCGTGACGAATCAGCAGTAATCATCAGGAGGCAGACATGCAGCACTCGTACCTGCGTCGGGTCGCGGCGGGCGGCGCGGTCGCCGCGCTGGCCTTCGTCGGCGTCGGTGCCCTCACCGCCTCGCCCGCCCACGCCGCCACGTCCAGGGTCTCCGTCGTGCACGGCATCCCGGACACCCCGGTCGACGTGTACGTCAACGGCAAAAAGACGCTGGACAACTTCAAGCCCGGTGCCGTGGCCGGCCCGCTCAACCTGGCGGCGGGCGAGTACGACATCGCGCTCACCAAGCCCGGTGAGGCGATCGACAAGGCGATCCTCACGGTCGACGACGCCGCGGTGCCGGGCGGAGCGAACATCAGCATCGCGGCCCACCTCGACGCGGCCGGCAAGCCGAAGATCACCCCGTTCGTCAACGACGTCGCCAGGGTCGGTGCCGGCAAGGCGCGGCTGATCGTCCGGCACACCGCCGCCGCCCCCGCGGTGGACGTCCGCGCCGGTGGAACCCCGGTCTTCGAGGGCCTCACCAACCCGAAGGAGGCCAAGGCCGACGTCGACGCCGGCAGTGTGCGGGCGGACGTGGTGCTGGCCGGCACCGACACCGTGGCCATCGGCCCGGCGGATCTCAACCTCAAGGAGGGCACCGCGACGATCGTCTACGCGATCGGCTCCGCCGAGGGCAAGACCCTCGACGTGGTGGCCCAGACCATCACCGGCCTGCACTCCGCCCCGGGTGGCGTGCCGAGCGGTGACGGTGGTCAGGCCGGTACGGGCCTGCACACCTGGTGGTACGCGCTCACCGCTGCCGGCGTCCTGCTGCTGCTCGGCGGCGCGGTGCGGCTGGCCACCGTCCGGACCGGTCGCAGGTGACGTTGCGCGATCGCGGCGCGCTGGCGGCGATGGCCGCCGGCGTTGCCGCGCTCACCGCCGCCGCGCTGGTGGCGTGCGGCTCCCAGCCGGCGGAGAACGTGGGCGCGGAGCAGGCGAACACGCTGGCCAGTGCCCCGCCGGCCGGCGTCGGTGCCCCGTCGGTCGCGGTGACCGCCGGCGCGTTGCCGGGCGACGGACGGACCGTGCCACCGGTACGGCTGCTGATCCCGACGATCGACGTCACCGCCACGGTCAACGCGGTCGGCATCAACGAACGGACCAACGAGTTCGAGGTGCCGCCGAGCGTCGACCAGGTCGGCTGGTACCGCTACGGTCCCGGGCTGGAGGCGAACGCCGGCTCGGTGGTCATCGCCGGCCACGTGGACAGCGCCAAGCAGGGGCGAGGGGCCTTCTTCCGGCTGCGGGACCTCGACGAGGGCGACACCCTGACCGCGACGGGCGACGACGGCGAGGCCCGGCGGTACCGGGTCGTCGCCCGCGAGGAGTACCGCAAGACCAAGATCCCGTTGGACCGGTACTTCGCCCGGGACGGCAAGCCCCGGCTGACCCTGATCACCTGCGGTGGGCCGTTCGACGCCAAGGCCCGCAAGTACCGCGACAACATCGTGGTCACTGCGGTGCCGGACTGACCGGGGTCCCCGCAGGAGGGCCTGGTCGGGGCGGGAGGAGTGCCCCTCCTCCCGCCCCGACGGCCCGCGGCGTGGGCTCGTCCGACTCCCGGGTCCCCTCCGGCATCCGGTTCCCGACCTGTCCGCCGTACGCTGAACGGTGATGGCATACCTGGATCACGCGGCGACGACTCCGATGCTCGACGAGGCACTGGAGGCGTACGTCGCCACCGCCCGCGAGGTCGGCAACGCGTCCTCCCTGCACGCGGCGGGTCGCCGTGCCCGTCGGCGGGTCGAGGAGTCGCGCGAGCGGGTGGCCGCCGTACTCGGTGCCCGGCCGTCCGAAGTGATCTTCACAGGTGGCGGTACGGAGAGCGACAACCTCGCGGTCAAGGGCATCTTCTGGGCCCGTCGGGCCGCCGGCCCGGGCCGCCGCCGGGTGGTCTCCAGCGCCGTGGAGCACCACGCCGTGCTGGACGCGGTCGACTGGCTGGCCGAGCACGAGGGCGCCGAGGTCGGCTGGCTGCCGGTGGACTCCGCCGGCCGGCTCGACCCGGCCGACCTGCGCGCCGAACTGGCCGCGCACGCCGACCAGGTGGCCCTGGTCACGGCCATGTGGGCCAACAACGAGGTGGGCACCGTCCAGCCGGTGGCCGAGCTGGCCGCCGTCGCCGCCGAGCACGGCGTGCCGTTCCACACCGACGCCATCCAGGCGGTCGGCCAGGTGCCGGTCGACTTCGCCGCCAGTGGCGCCGCCGCGCTGACCGTCACCGGGCACAAGCTGGGCGGTCCGGCCGGTGTGGGCGCTCTGCTGCTGGCCCGGGACGTGGCGGCCACACCGCTGCTGCACGGTGGTGGCCAGGAACGCGACGTACGCTCCGGCACCCTGGACACCGCCGGCATCGTCGCCTTCGCGGTCGCCGTCGAGGCGGCGGTGAAGGGCCAGCAGGAGTACGCGGCCCGGGTGGCCGCGCTCCGCGACGACCTGGTCGAGCGGGTCCGCCAGGCGGTACCCGAGGTGATCTACAACGGCGACCCGGTCGACCGCCTGCCCGGCAACGCGCACTTCTCCTTCCCGGGCTGCGAGGGTGACGCGCTGCTGCTCCTGCTCGACGCCCAGGGCATCGCCTGCTCCACCGGCTCCGCCTGCTCGGCCGGGGTCGCCCAGCCGTCGCACGTGTTGCTGGCGATGGCCGCCGACGACGACCGCGCCCGCTCCTCGCTGCGCTTCACCCTCGGCCACACCAGCACCCAGGCCGAGATCGACGCCGTCATCGCCGCCCTCCCAGCAGCAGTGGACCGAGCCCGCCGAGCCGCAGCCCTCCGCACCCCCCGCTAACCCACCCCACCCCACCCCACCCCACCCCACGGTCGATCATGGAGCTGTGGTGCCCGGGGCGTGATGATTTGTCGCTTCTGCGGCCCACCAAAACCCATGATCGACTGCAGGGTGGGCGGCCCGGGGCGGGGCGGGGGGAGGGCCGGGTGGGGTGGGTAGGGTTGTGGTGGGGAAGGGAGTGGGCTGGTGAGGGTTCTGGCGGCGATGTCGGGCGGGGTTGACTCGGCCGTGGCGGCGGCGCGGGCGGTGGCGGCCGGGCACGACGTGACCGGCGTACACCTGGCGCTGGCGCGCAATCCGCAGACCTACCGGACCGGGGCGCGCGGCTGCTGCACCCTGGAGGACTCCCGGGACGCCCGCCGGGCCGCCGACGTGATCGGCATCCCGTTCTACGTCTGGGACATGGCCGACCGGTTCCACGAGGACGTGGTGGACGACTTCGTCGCCGAGTACGCGGCCGGCCGTACCCCGAATCCCTGCCTGCGCTGCAACGAGAAGATCAAGTTTGCCGCGGTGCTGGACCGGGCGGTGGCCCTGGGCTTCGACGCGGTGGTGACCGGCCACCACGCGCGGCTCGGTTCGGACGGGCTGCTGCGGCGCAGCGTCGACGTGGCCAAGGACCAGTCGTACGTGCTGGCCGTGCTCACCCGCGAGCAGCTGGACCGCTCGATCTTCCCGCTCGGTGACTCGACCAAGGCGCAGGTCCGCGCCGAGGCCGCCGAGCGTGGCCTGGCGGTGGCCGACAAGCCGGACTCGCACGACATCTGCTTCATCGCCGACGGCGACACCCGTGGCTTCCTGGCCGGTCGGCTCGGCGAGGCCCCCGGTGACGTGGTGGACGCGAGCACCGGCGCGGTGGTCGGCAGCCACACCGGCGCGTACGCGTACACCGTGGGCCAGCGTCGTGGGCTGCACCTGGACCGGCCCGCCCCGGACGGCCGGCCGCGCTACGTGCTCTCGATCACACCGAAGACCAACACGGTGACGGTCGGCCCGGCCGAGGCGCTGGAGGTGTCCCGGGTACGCGCGACCCGCCCGGTCTGGACCGGTGGGCCGCGTCCGGACGCGCCGGTCGAGTGCGAGGTGCAGTTGCGCGCGCACGGCGACGTGGTGCCGGCCACCGTGGTCCTCGACGGTGACGCGCTGCACGCCGAGCTGCGCCGACCGGCGCGCGGTGTCGCCGCAGGTCAGGCAGTGGTGGCGTACCGGCCGGACCCGGCCGGCGACGTGGTGCTCGGCTCCGCCACCATCTCCGGCTGACCAGTCGAGCCGCCGCGCGACCGATGGTGTCACCGGATAGCCTTCGGCCGTGACAGATCAGGCGTGGCCCTGGCCGGCTGGTGCGGCGACCGGTATCGGTTCGCTCCCCGGCACCGACATCGCCGAGGCCCAGCGGGTGGTCCTCGGCGAGCTTCCCGCGCTGCCCCACCTGCCCGAGCTGCCGGCCCGAGGTCCCGGGGCCGACCTGATCGGCCGTACCGCCGGGCTGCTGGTCGAGCTGCCCGTCGAGCTCTACACGGGGCGCTGGCGGGTCGCCCCACGCCCGGGCCGTGACCTGCGACGGGCGCGCGACCTGATGGAACGCGACCTGGACCAGCTCGCCGAGCAGGCCGAGGCGTACGCCGGCCCGATCAAGGTGCAGGCCGGTGGCCCGCTCACCCTGGCCGCCGCGCTGGAACTGCCGATCGGCGGCCGGCTGCTGCGCGACCCGGGCGCGGTCCGCGACCTCACCGCCTCTCTCGCCGAGGGTCTGCGCGGGCACGTGGCGGCGGTCGCCCGCCGGTTGCCGCGCGCTTCGGTACTGCTGCAACTGGACGAGCCGTCGTTGCCGACCGTGCTGGCCGGGCGGGTGCCGACCGAGAGTGGGCTGGGCGCGTACCGGGCGGTGGATTCGGTGGACGCCGCGGCGCTGCTGCGGACGGTCGTAGAGACCGTCGGTGTGCCGACCGTGGTGCACTGCTGTGCCCCGGACGTGCCGTTGGAGCTGATCCGTTCCACCGGCGCCGTCGGGGTCGCGCTCGACCTGGACCTGATCACCGAGCTGGACCCGCTGGGCGAGGCGATCGACGCGGGTCTCGGGCTGCTGGCCGGGGCCGCGCCGACCCGGCCGCCGTCGGCCGGTCGCGCGCCGACCTCGGCCCAGGTCGCCGATCGGGTACGCCAACTCTGGGACCGCCTCGGCTTTCCCCGCCGGCAGCTCGCCGAGCAGGTGGTGGTCACCCCGGCCTGCGGCCTCGCCGGGGCCACCCCGGAGTACACCCGGACGGTGCTCGCCGCGTGTCGCGACGCCGGCCGCCGTTTCGTCGAGAGCTGAGTTTTCCTGTCGTACCCGGTGGGCAGGATGACGGTCATGATTGGACAACTACGTTCAGTGGTGATCGACTGCCCGGATCCGCAGGCCCTGGCCGGGTTCTACGCGGAGCTGCTCGGCCTGTCCGTGGTCGAGCCAAACACCGAAGACGATTGGGTGGTGCTGGGCGGCCCGCCCGGGCACCAGCCGCGTCTGGCCTTCCAGCGGGCGCTCAACCTGCGTGCCCCGGCCTGGCCGGACCCGGAGCGCCCACAACAGTTCCACCTCGACGTGACGGTGGACGACATCGAGTCCGCCGAGAAGGCGGCGCTCGCGCTCGGCGCCCGCCGGCTGCCGGGCGACGGCGAGGGCTTCCGGGTCTACGCCGACCCGGCCGGCCACCCGTTCTGCCTCTGCTGGGACTGACCGCACCGGCCCCGTCCGCTGACCGGCTGACCCGGTGCGGTCAGCGGATGGGCAGGTGGCGCATGGTGCGGACCTGTCGCCACAGGTCGGCGTCGCAGGTGCCGGCGCGGTCGGCGAAGGCCGCCAGGCCGATCCGGGCCGGCTCGGTGAGGCTCAGATAGCTGTCGTGCTCGGCGTCGGGGTCCCAGTCCCGGGTGGGAATCCGCACGTGGTCGTCCCGGTCGCTCTTGTCCTGACTGGTGATCTTCAGGACGTCGGCGCCCCGGGAGTCGGCGCGCAGCACCAGACACGGCCGGACCTTCGACCCGCTGCCGTCGGCGTACGGGACGTCGGCCCACCAGATCTCGCCGGGCGCGAGCCTGCCAGCCGCCCGGTCGGTGTCGCGCGCCCGGGGCTTGGCTCCCGGTCGGTCGGCACCGCGTGGCCGGGGCGGTGCGGAGCGGCGTCCACCGGTGCGGGCCGTCGCACCCCGATCCGGCCGGGCCGCGGCGCGACGGGTCGCCACCCGGTGCCGCCAGCTGTTCCACGCCCAACCGGCGGCCACCGCCAGCAGGATCGCCGCCGCCCAGAGCAGGGCATCGCGCATCACTACCTCCGCTCCCGGCGGCTCAACGGCCACCCTCGTCCGGCGATGGTCGCACGCCGACCACCCCACCTGCCGTAGACCGCGCCGCGCCAGCGCTGACCTTGATCACTTGACGCATCGGGCCGTCGACAACTGCTCAGCATCAAGTGATCAAGGGAACGCCCTGGAGCAGGCGCCGCTGGGCGTGGGATTGTCCCACCGGCCCGATACGGTGCCGGAGTAGCGTGATCAGGGGAGGTCGCAGGCGTGTCCGAAGGTGGCGGGGTGTCCGAGGAGCAGTTCGGTCAGCAGGTCAGCCCGGCTCAGGAGGCGGCAGCCGGCGGTGAGCCGACGCCGCAGGCGCGGGAGCGGCACGCGACGCTCAGCCGCGAGCTGACCGAGCACCAGTACCGCTACTACGTGCTCGACTCGCCGACCATCGCCGACGCCGAGTTCGACCGACAGTTGCGTGAGCTGGAGGCACTGGAGCAGGAGTTCCCGGCGCTGCGTACGCCGGATTCGCCGACCCAACGGGTGGGTGGCACGTTCTCCACCGACTTCACCCCGGTCACCCACGCCGAGCGGATGCTCTCACTGGACAACGCCTTCGCCGACGAGGAGTTGGCCGCCTGGGCCGAGCGGGTCGAGCGGGACGCCGGAGGGCCGGCGCCCTACCTCTGCGAGCTCAAGGTCGACGGGCTGGCGATCAACCTGACCTACGAGGGCGGCCGGCTGATCCGGGCGGCCACCCGGGGCGACGGCCGCACCGGCGAGGACGTCACCGCCAACGTGCGCAGCATCCGGGACGTGCCCAGTCAGCTCACCCCGTCCGCCGAGTTCCCGGACGTGCCCGAGCTGCTGGAGGTCCGGGGCGAGATCTATTTCCCGGTCGCCGGGTTCGCCGATCTCAACGCCGGTCTGGTGGAGCAGGGTCGGGCCCCGTTCGCCAACCCGCGCAACGCCGCCGCCGGCAGCCTGCGGCAGAAGGACCCGCGGGTCACCGCCTCCCGGCCGTTGCGCCTGGTGGTGCACGGCGTCGGCGCCCGCCGCGGGTTCCAGCCGACGGCGCAGTCCGAGTCGTACGCGGCGCTCAAGGCATGGGGGTTGCCGACCAGCGACCGCTGGCGGGTGGTGCCCGACCTGGCCGGTGTCGTCGAATACATCGCCTACTACGCCGAGCACCGGCACGACGTCGAGCACGAGATCGACGGTGTGGTGGTCAAGGTCGACCCGGTCTCCATCCAGGGGCGGCTCGGTTCGACCAGCCGCGCGCCGCGCTGGGCGATCGCCTTCAAGTACCCGCCGGAGGAGGTGACCACCAAGCTGCTCGACATCGAGGTCGGCGTCGGGCGTACCGGCCGGGTCACGCCGTTCGCGGTGCTGGAGCCGGTGCACGTGGCCGGCTCGACGGTCGCCCAGGCCACCCTGCACAACGCCCGTGAGGTGGAGCGCAAGGGGGTGCTGATCGGCGACACGGTGGTGCTGCGCAAGGCCGGCGACGTGATCCCCGAGGTGCTCGGCCCGGTGGTCGACCTGCGCCCCGCCGACGCCCGACCCTTCGTGATGCCGACCACCTGCCCGTCCTGCGGCACGCCGCTGGCACCGGCCAAGGAGAGCGACGTCGACATCCGCTGCCCCAACACCCGCAGCTGCCCGGCGCAGCTGCGCGAGCGGGTGTTCCACCTCGCCGGTCGGGGCGGTTTCGACATCGAGGTGCTCGGCTACAAGGGCGCCGCGGCGCTGCTCGACGCCGAGATCATCACCGACGAGGGTGACCTCTTCCAGCTCGACGCGGAGCAGTTGTCCCGGTCCCCGTTCTTCGTCAACAAGGACGGCAGCCTCGGCAGCAACGCGGTCAAGCTGCTGGACAATCTGGCTGTCGCCCGGGAGCGCGACCTGTGGCGGGTGCTGGTGGCGCTCTCCATCCGGCACGTCGGCCCCACCGCGGCCCAGGCGCTCGCCCGGCACTTCCGCTCGGTGGAGGCCATCGACGCGGCCAGCGAGGATGAGCTGTCCTCGGTCGACGGGGTCGGTCCGACCATCGCGGCCAGCATCCGGGAGTGGTTTGCCGTGGACTGGCACCGCGAGGTGGTCCGCAAGTGGGCGGATGCGGGCGTACGGATGGCGGAGGAGGCGGTCGACGAGGGGCCGCGCCCGCTGGAGGGGCTGACCGTGGTGGTGACCGGCACGCTCGCCGGCTTCTCCCGGGACCAGGCCGCCGAGGCCGTGCAGAGCCGCGGCGGCAAGATCAGCGGATCGGTCTCCAAGAAGACGAGCTTCGTGGTGGTGGGCGACAACCCGGGGTCCAAGGCCGACAAGGCGGCCAGCCTCAAGGTGCCGGTGCTCGACGAGGACGGGTTCCGGCTGCTGCTGGACGCCGGTCCGGACGCCGCGCGGGAGGTCGCCCAGGTGGGCGGCTGACCGCCGACTGCGGCCGATGCGGCGACTGGCCGCGTATACCAACTTAATTACGACTACGACCGATTCGTGACTGTCATACCGGGAAACGTGGGGGCGGGGGCGTTTCATTGGGGCACGGCGTGCGCAACCGGCACGCCGACCGTCGGGTCGGGAGGTGTGGGTGGAGGTCGCCGACCCGCGTAACTCCGTCCCGTCCGACCGGGTGGCGCAGTTCACCGCCTTCGTCGTCGGCATTTTGGTGGTCGCCGCACTGGCCGCTGCCGGTCCACTCGCGACGCTGCCGGGCGAGCTGTCCCGGATGCCGGTGGCGTTCTGGACGATGGCCGCGCTCGCCGTGATCTGCGACGCCCGTCCGTTCGTTCCCCCGGGTCGTCGGCAGTCCTCCGCGGTCTTCCCGTCCACCTGCTTCACCTTCGCCATCCTGCTCGGCTGGGGGCTCGGTCCCGCGGTGGCGGTGCAGGCGGTGGGGGTGGTCGTCTCGGGCTGGCGGATGCGGCACGCCGCGTGGCGGACGGCGTTCAACGTCGGCCAGTACGCCTGCGCCCTCGCCGCCGCGTACGGGATCATCACGCTCGGCCCGGGCACCCTCTTCTCGGGCGGCCGGTTGCACTGGACCGACGTCGCCGCCGTCGGCGGTGCCACGGTGGCCTGGTTCGTGGTCAATTACGGGCTGGTGAGCTGGGCGGTACGGCTGCGCTTCGGCGACCGCTGGTGGCCCACCCTGCGGCAGGGCCTCGGCTTCGAGTTGCTCTCCACCGGCTCGCTGCTGCTGCTCGCCCCGGTGCTGGTGGCCGCCGCGCGCACCAGCGCGGCGCTGATCCCGCTGGTGCTGGTGCCGCTCTTCGCGGTCTACCGGATGGCCCGGCTGACCGTCGAGCAGCAGCACCTCGCCGCCGCCGACCCGCTCACCGGCCTGCCCAACCGCAAGGCCCTGCTGACCGAGGTGGCCGAGCAGGTGCACCTGCACGCCGAGCGGACCGCACGCGGCGAGCCCGACGGCCATCTGGCGCTGCTGCTGATCGACCTGGACCGCTTCAAGAACGTCAACGACGCACTCGGGCACGCCGTGGGCGACCGTCTGCTGGTCGAGGTCAGCGCCCGGCTCACCGACGTGCACCCCCGGCCGCAGATGATCGCCCGGCTCGGCGGGGACGAGTTCGCCATCGTGATGACCGGGCTGACCGACGTGGGCCAGGCACGTGACCTCGCCGACCGGGTGGTCCGGGCGTTGGCCGAGCCGGTGCCGCTGGACGGGCTGCCGCTGGACGTGGGCGGTTCGATCGGTATCGCGCTCTTTCCCGAGCACGGCGAGGACTTCGCCACCCTGATGCGCCACGCCGACGTGGCGATGTACGACGCCAAGCACCGCAACGACACGGTGGCCGTCTACGCCCCGGAATCCGACCACAACTCCGCCGAGCGGCTCGGTCTCCTCGCCGACCTGCGCCGGGTGCTGGACGCCGGGCCGTCGGCCGAGCGGCCGCTCGACGCCGCGTCGGCGGTGACGACCGAGGGAGACGGTCGGGACGCCGGCTCGGTCGAGGGGGACGGTCTCGACGCCGAGCCGGCCGAGCCGGGTGGTCCGGAGCAGGCGGTCGGCGTACCCCTGGATGCGGCGGCGGACGTGCGCGGCGGCGACGGCGCGGCGCTGACCACCGCGGACCTGCCTGAGGTCGGGGGCGCGCCGGGCGCGTCGTCGGTGCTCGCGGCGGCGGCGCCACCGGTCGGCCATCGGTGGTGGGGTCGCCGTCGGCGGTCGAACGAGGAGCTGGTGCACGCCGACGAGCTGATCAACCGGATCGCCACCGGGGCCGACCCGATCCGCGGCCGGAACACCCGTGCCACGGTCGCCGGCACGCGTGCGGGGCCGGCGCGGGACCGGCGCGCGGGAAACGGTCGGGGGCCGGCGAACGGGAGTGCCGTGCCCGCGCCGCCGCACCGGGGCGGCACCGGTCGGCAGCACGACGGCGGGCCGGAGACTCCGGACGAGCCGCCGCGGTCGGCCGGTTGGGCGCACCCGGACGGCGAGTCGGCCGACGACGCCGGACAGATCACCATGTACTACCAGCCACAGATCGCCATCGCCACCGGCGAGGTGGTCGGCGTCGAGGCGCTGCTGCGGTGGCGGCATCCGCGGCGGGGCATGGTCGACCCGGAGGAGCTGATCCGGGTCGCCGAGCAGAGCGCGGTGATGCGGCTGCTCACCCGCCGGGTGGTGGACGACGTCGTGGAACAGCTCGCCAGGTGGTCGGCGGCCGGCGTCCGGCTGCGTGCGGCGCTGAACGTCAGTGTGCGTGACCTGCACACCGGCGAGATCGCCGACCAGATCGCCGACCGGCTGGCCCGCTACGAGGTGCCGGCAGAGCAACTGCAACTGGAGATCACCGAGGGTGCCCTGATGGCCGACCCGCGCCGCGTGCTGGCCACCATCTCCCGGCTGCACAAGCTCGGGGTGGCCATCGCGCTGGACGATTTCGGCACCGGGTACTCCTCCCTGCAACACCTGCGCCGGCTGCCGCTGTCCGAGGTGAAGGTCGACCGCTCGTTCGTGCTCGGCATGGCCGACGACGCCGACGACGCGGCGATCGTCCGGTCGATGATCGAGCTGGCCGGCGCGCTGGGGCTGCGGGTGGTCGCCGAGGGCGTGGAGGACGAACGGACCTGGCGGATGCTCCACGCCGCCGGCTGCGACGCCGCTCAGGGCTGGTTCTACGCCCGACCGATGCCCGCCGAGGAGTTGGTCACCTGGCTGTCCCGGTACCGGCCGGTCCGCCCGAGTGGCGGCCCGGACCCGGACACCAACCGTCGATCCACCCGCTGAACCGGCCAACGGGCTGCCGGAGGGGGAGTCGGGGACGCGGCACCGGAGCGGAACAATAGACTCGCTCCGGTCACCGCGCGTCACGCTCCACCCGTCGCGCGGCCGGCACACCGCCCGATCCAGCAGGACATCAGAAGGGGGCACGGATGGCCGCCATCTCCCGCGAGGAGGTCGCGCACCTGGCGCGCCTGTCGCGGCTCGCCGTCACCGAGGAGGAGCTGGACACGTTCGCCGGCCAGCTCGACGTGATCCTCCAGGCGGTCGCCCAGGTCGGCGAGGTCGCCGCCGCGGACATCCCGCCGACCTCGCACTCGGTGCCGCTGACCAACGTCCTGCGCGACGACGTCGTCACGCCGTGCCTGACCCCGCAGGAGGCGCTCTCGGGTGCGCCCGACGCCGAGGACCAGCGGTTCCGCGTACCGCGGATCCTGAGCGAGGATGTGGCCTCATGAGCGAGCGCGAGCGAGCGAATCATCGGTGCAGCGCGGAGGTGCCTCGTGGCGTCGCGGAGCGAAGCGGAGTGACGGCATGAGCGATCTGACCAGAATGACCGCGACGGAGATCGCCGCGCTGGTCGCTGGCGGCGAGGCCTCCGCCGTCGAGGTGACCCAGGCCCACCTGGACCGGATCGCCGCGGTCGACGACCGGGTGCACGCCTTCCTGCACGTGGACACCGACGGTGCGCTGGCCGCGGCCCGCGCCTTGGACGAGCGCCGGGCCGCCGGCGAGGAGCTGGGCCCGCTGGCCGGCGTACCGGTCGCGGTGAAGGACGTGCTGGCCACCCGGGGCGTACCGACCACCGTCGGCTCGAAGATCCTGGAGGGTTGGCGCCCGCCGTACGACGCCACGATCGTGCAGCGGCTGCGCGAGGCCGGCACGGTGATGCTCGGCAAGACCAACATGGACGAGTTCGCGATGGGCTCCTCCACCGAATACTCGGCGTACGGCCCGACGCACAATCCGTGGGACCTGAGCCGGATCCCGGGCGGCTCGGGTGGCGGTAGCGCCGCCGCGCTGGCCGCGTACGAGGCGCCACTGGCGATCGGTTCGGACACCGGCGGCTCGATCCGTCAGCCCGGCGCGGTCACCGGCACCGTCGGCGCGAAGCCCACCTACGGCGGCACCTCCCGGTACGGGCTGGTCGCCTTCTCCTCGTCGCTGGACACCCCCGGCCCGTGCGCCCGTACCGTCCTCGACGCGGCCCTGCTGCACCAGGTGATCGGCGGCCACGACCCGCGGGACTCCACCTCGATCCCGCAGCCGGTGCCGGACGTGGTGGCGGCGGCGAAGCTCGGCGCGACCGGCGACCTGACCGGCGTACGGCTCGGCATCGTCAGCGAGTTCGTCGGCGAGGGCGCCGAGCCGGGCGTGATGACGGCCTTCCGCGAGTCGGTGGACGCGCTGGCCAAGCTGGGTGCGGAGATCGTCGAGGTGTCCTGCCCGACGTTCGCCTACGCGCTGCCGGCGTACTACCTGATCGCCCCAAGTGAGTGCTCCTCCAACCTGGCCCGGTTCGACGGCGTCCGGTTCGGCCTGCGGGTCGGCGACGACGGCAACCGGTCGCTGGAGGAGGTCATGTCGCTGACCCGCGAGACCGGCTTCGGTCCGGAGGTCAAGCGCCGCATCATGCTCGGCACGTACGCGCTGTCGTCGGGTTACTACGACGCGTACTACGGGCAGGCGCAGAAGGTCCGTACGCTGATCACCCGGGACTTCACCGCCGCGTTCGAGCAGGTCGACGCGCTGATCTCGCCGACCACCCCGTCGGTGGCGTTCCCGATGGGGGCCCGCACCGCGGACCCGTACCAGATGTATCTGGCCGACCTGTTCACCATCCCGACCAACCTGTACGGCGGGCCGGGCATCTCGGTGCCCTGCGGCCTCTCCGAGGGGCTGCCCGTCGGCCTGCAGGTGATGGCTCCGACGATGGCCGACGACCGGATGTACCGGGTCGCCGCCGCGCTGGAGTCCGCGGTCGGCACCTTCACCCCACCGGCACTGTGAGGCAGGAGCCCAGATGACGACGACGCTGCCCGCGTACGACGAGGTCGTCGCACGCTACGAACCGGTGATCGGCCTGGAGACCCACGTCGAGCTGGGCACGAACACCAAGATGTTCTGTGGCTGCCCGACCGACTTCGGTGGCGAGCCGAACACCCGGGTCTGCCCGGTCTGCCTGGGCCTGCCCGGCTCGCTGCCGGTGGCCAACAAGGCCGCCATCGAGGCGATCATCCGGATCGGCCTGGCGCTGAACTGCTCCATCGCCGAGTGGTGCCGCTTCGCCCGGAAGAACTACTTCTACCCGGACATGCCGAAGAACTTCCAGATCAGCCAGTACGACGAGCCGATCTGCGTCGACGGTTACCTGGACGTCGAGGTCAACGGCGAGACGGTGCGGATCGGCATCGAGCGGGTGCACCTGGAGGAGGACACCGGCAAGACGCTGCACGTCGGTGGCGCCACCGGCCGCATCCACGGCGCGACCGAGTCGCTGGTCGACTACAACCGGGCCGGCATCCCGCTGGTCGAGATCGTCACCAAGCCCATCCCGGGCACCGCCGCGCTCGCCCCGGAGGTGGCCCGGGCGTACGTCACCGAGCTGCGGGACGTGATCCGCACCCTCGGCGTCTCCGACGTACGGATGGAGGAGGGTTCGCTGCGCTGCGACGTGAACACCTCCCTCAACCTGCCGGGGCAGGAGTGGGGCACCCGTACCGAGACCAAGAACGTCAACTCGCTGCGGTCGGTGGAGCGGGCGGTCCGCTCGGAGATGCTGCGGCAGGCGTCGGTGCTCGACGCCGGTGGGCGGATCACCCAGGAGACCCGGCACTTCCACGAGGAGTCCGGCGACACCACCTCGGGCCGCTCCAAGGAGACGGCGACCGACTACCGGTACTTCCCGGAGCCGGATCTGGTGCCGATCGCTCCGGACGCTGCCTGGGTCGCCGAGCTGAAGGCCGCCCTGCCGGAGCTGCCCCGGGTGCACCGGCGTCGGCTCCAGGAGCAGTGGGGGCTCTCCGACCTGGACATGCAGTCGGTGCTGAACGCCGGCGCGGTCGAGCTGATCGAGGCCACCGTGGCCGCCGGCACCACCCCGGCCGCGGCCCGCAAGTGGTGGCTGGGTGAGCTGTCCCGCCGGGCCAACGAGAGCGGCGTGGAGCTGGCCGACATCGGCGCCACCCCGGCCCAGGTGGCCGAGCTGCAGGGCCTGGTCGACGCCGGCAAGCTCAACGACAAGATGGCCCGTACGGTGCTGGAGGGCGTGGTCGACGGCGAGGGTTCGCCCACCGAGATCATGACCAGCCGGGGCCTGGAGGTCGTCTCGGACACCGGGGCGCTCACCGTCGCGGTGGACGAGGCGATCGCCGCCAACCCGGGCATCGCCGACAAGATCCGTAGCGGCAAGGTCGCCGCGGCCGGCGCGCTGGTCGGCGCGGTCATGAAGGCCACCCGTGGCCAGGCCGATGCCGCCACCGTTCGCGAGCTGATCCTGGCCCGCCTCAGCGGCTGATGTGTAAGGAAGGGTCCCTTCCTATCGTTTTTTCGATAGGAAGGGACCCTTCCTTACACTCCGCGCGCCACCTGGTGCCAGCGCGCGGCCGCTCAGCGCCGGCCGGGCGGCGCTCAGCGGGTCGGTGTGGGGGTGACCGAGGCGGGCACTCCCGCGACCGGGTCCGCCACCACGTGCCGTTCCAGGTTGACCTGGGCCTGCCCGGTGCCGCCGACGGTGATGTCGTCGTACGCCTGGAGCATCTTCTGCGGGTCGAAGTAGAGCACGGTCATCGACAGCGGGGTCGGCTTCTCACCTTCCAGACCGCGCAGCCCAGCGCCGCCGGTGGAGCCCTCCACCATCAGCGTGGTGGGCTGTTGGCCGGGGGCCTGGGGCAGCTTGGAGACCTGCCGGGCGTGGGTGTGCCCGGCCAGCACCAGTGGGCAGGTGCCGGCGAGCGGCCCGGCCGAGGCGGGATCGTGCACCAGCGCGATGTTCACCGGCTTCGGCGAGCTGCGCACCGTGGCGGCGAGCTGGTCACCGGCCCCGATCACCTGGTCGGCCACCTGCTGGGTCAACCCGCTGCCGGCGGGGGAGGTGTTCTTGTCCGGGGTGAAGCGCGGGTCGCCGATGCCGGCGATGGTCAGCCCGGCGACCGTGGTCGTCGAGTTGTTCAGCACGATCGCGTTGTCCTGGCGGGCCACCGCCGCGCCGGTCCGCTCCGAGTCGTGGTTGCCCCGGATGAAGACGTACGGCTTCTTGAGCAGGCCGATCGACGCGACGAAGGACGCCTCGGGCTCACTGCCCCAGTCGGTGATGTCGCCGGTGTCGATGACCGCGTCGATGCCGAACTGCTCCACCACCGTCCGGATCAGCTGCCAGCCGGTCGGGTTGAGGTGCATGTCGGAGACGTGCAGCACGCGGGTGGTGCCGGGCGCCGGCTCGTACACCGGTAGCGCCGACACCGTCGTGTAGAGCTGGCTGACGTTGCCGACCAGGCGTTGCAGCTGCTCGGCGTACTTGGTGTAGTCGTTGGCGATCCGGCGGGCGTCGCCGACGATGGCCGGGGCATTGACCAGCAGCCCCTCGTAGCGCGGCTCCTCGATCGCCTGCGGGCGCAGGGTGGCCGCCGCGGTGCCGAGGCTGCCGGCGGCGACCAGCAGGGCCAGCCCGCCCGCCCAGGCGGTCCGCCGCATGTCCCGGAAGACCAGCGCGGCCAGCAGCAGGGTGGCCAGCACCGCAGAGGCGACGGTACGCAGGCCGAGCCGCATCACCCCGGAGCGGACGTCCTCGACGGCGCTCTGGCTGGCCCGGCTGATGCTGGCCGGGTCGTCCAGCAACGCCTCGGTGCGCCCCTGGTCCAGCGCGCCGAGGCGCACGGTGAGGTGGGTGGGCCCGTCGTGGCTGTCCAGCAGCAGCGCGCCGAGCGGAGGCACGTCGACGGTGGTGCCGCCGGCACTGGCCGGAGTGATGCTGAGGTTGGCCCGGAACGGGCCGATGTCGGTCTCCACCCGACCGCCGGCCAGCACACCGAGCACCACGCCGACCAGTGCCACGGCGAGCACGGCCAGGATGACCCCGGTGCGGCGCAGTGGACCGGACCGGGCGACGGCCAGCAGGCCCGCCGACCGCCGTGGCTCGTCGCGGGCGGTCGGTTCGTCGCCGGTCACCGGCTCGTCCCGGTCACCGGCGTCGTCGTGCTGCTCGTCGTGTTGCCCGTCCATGCTGAGATTCTTGCCTGCCCGTCCGCGAATCTTGGCAAACCTGAACGGATGGGGTCGCTGGTCAGCTCCGGCCGCCGTCACCGCCGGCGAAGACCACCCGCAGGATCCGATCGTCGTCGCCCGCCGGACTGCCCCGCCCGTCATGGTTGGAGGTGCTCACCCAGAGCGATCCGTCCGGCGCGGCGGCGACCGCGCGGAGCCGGCCGTACCTGTTGGTGAGCAGCTCGCTGGGCTGGCCGAGCAGGGTGCCCGTGTCGGTCAGCTCCAGCACCCAGAGCCGCTTGCCGCGCAGGCATCCGGTGACCAGTAGCCGGTCCGCCGCGGCCAGGCCGGAGCAGGACGCGTCCGAGGTCGCCCACTGGGTGATCGGGTCGAGGTACCGCTTGTCGCCGGCCCGACCCTCGACCTGCGGCCAACCGTAGTTGCCGCCCTTGGTGATCTGGTTGATCTCGTCCCAGGTGTTCTGGCCGAACTCGACGGCGTACATCCGCTTGCCCGGGTCCCACGCGAAGCCCTGCACGTTGCGGTGCCCGAGCGACCAGACCGGCGAACCAGGGTACGGATTGCCGGCCGCGGGTTTGCCGTCCGGAGTGATCCGCAGGATCTTGCCGCCGAGGCTCTTCACGTCCTGTGCGTTGGGGCGTGCCCCGGCGTCGCCCGTGCTGACGTAGAGCTGGCCGTCCGGGCCGAAGCCGAGCCCGCCGCCGTTGTGCACGTTGGCCTTGGGGATGCCGGTGAGGATCGGGGTGGGCTGCCCACCCGGTTGCAGCCGGACGACCCGGTTGTCCCGCTCGGTGGTGTAGTAGACGAAGACCGTCCGGTCCTGGGCGTAGCCGGGGGAGACCGCGATGCCCAGCAGGCCACCCTCGCCCGCCGCGGCCACGTCGGCGATCGTCTGCACCACTCGGACCCGCAGGCCGTCCGGGCCGGATTCGGGGCCGAGCTGGAGGATCCGGCCGCTGTCGCGTTCGGTGACCAGCGCCCCGCCGTCCGGCAGGAAGGCGATCGCCCAGGGCACTCGGAGCCCCTTGGCGAGCACCGTCGCCACCGCCTGCTGGCCGGCGCCGCCGGGGCTCGCCGACGACGACGGGGTCGGCAGGTTGGGTGGCTCACCGGCCGGGTCCGGCTCCGGCTCACCGAAGCTGCAACCGGCGGTGAACAGCAGCGCCGCACAGGACGCCGCGAGGACCGCCTGGAGGCGGCGGATGCGAGAGTACGGGGGACGGTCGCTCACCCGGCCCAGCGTAGCCCGCCGAATGGCCCGGGCGGGCCCGACGGGATCGACGGTGGACGGCGGCCAGGGTGGACCGGCCACGGTGCGCGGGCCCGGGTGGTCCGGTGCGTGGGCCGGTCAGCGTGCCCGTACGGCCAGCAGCGCGGTGTCGTCCTCACGGTGCTGGGTCGAGGCGAGCAGCAGGTCGCACAGCTCGTCGAGGGGCAGCGTGTCGGTGCCGTTCATCCGAGCCTGCAGCTCGGCCAGCCCCTCGTCGATGGACCGGTCCCGCCGCTCGATCAGCCCGTCGGTGTAGAGCAGCAGGGTGTCGCCGGTGGCGAGGCTGGTCGACTGACTTGTCCGGCGTACCGGCCGGGCCAGACCGAGCAGCGGCTCCGGCGGCGCTTCGAGGATCTGCGCCGCGCCACCGGCACGGACCAGCAGGGCCGGCGGGTGCCCGGCGTTGCACCAGGTCACCGCTCGGGTGCCGGACCGTTCGGGACGGATCCGGACCAACGTCGCGGTGGCCGCGATCGGCAGCCGCAGACCGCGGATCGCGTCGTCCAGGTGGGTCATCAGCTCCCCGACCGCGTCCGGCCGGCCGAACGCGTTGCCACGGACCAGGTTGCGCAGCTGGCCCATGGTCGCCGCCGCTTCGATGTCGTGCCCGGCCACATCCCCGATCGCCGCGATCAGGTCCCCGTCGGGCTGCACGAAGGCGTCGTACCAGTCGCCGCCGACCTCGACCCGGTCGGCGGCCGGCTGGTAGCGGGCCGCCAGCTCCAGCTCCGGCACGACCGGAAGCCGCGGCAACATGCTGTGTTGCAGCACCTCGGCGACGTGCCGCTGCTCGCCGTACATCGAGCTGTTGCCGATCGCCTGCCCGGCGCGGCGGCCGATGTCCACCGCGGTGAGCAGGTCGCGGTCGTCGAACTGTTGGCGTTTGGCGTCGTTGACCAGGGTGATCGCGCCGAGCACGGTGCCGCCGACCGCCCGGACCGGGACGCTGAGGTAGGAGGCGAAACCCAGCCGTTCGGCGATCGACGCCATCTCCGGAGTCGTGGTGCCCCGGGCCACGTCGGCCAGCGAGGCCGCACCACCGAGCTGGGGCTGGCCGGTCCGCAGCACCGCGCGGATGATCGACTCCGTGCTCAGGCCGGTACGCAGCAAATCGCCGAAGCGGTCCAGGTCGGCCTTCCGGGCCGGGTCGCGGTGCACCGCCACCACCTCGCGGGGCAGACCGGTCGGTCCGGCGAGGGTGAGCAGGCACCAGTCGGCGAGCAGCGGCACCATGGTGTCGGCGAGCCGGTGCAGCGCGGTGCCCACGTCCAACGTCCCGCCCAGCGTCTCGCTCACGCCGGCCAGCAGCTCCAACCGCTCGTGCGCCTGCACGACCCGCCGTCGGGCCTCCTGCGCGCCGTCCAGCGCGATCCGCAGCCGCAGCTCCGACGAGCAGGCGGCGGCCAGGTCGGCCAGCGTCCGCAACTGCCCGGCGGTCCAGGCGCGCGGCTTGCTGTCGATGGCGCAGAGCGAGCCGAGCACCCGCCCGGCCAGGTCGGTCAACGGCATCCCGGCGTACGCGACGACGCCGAGGTCGTCGATGGCCAGGTTGTCCCGTACGCGGGGGTAGAGCCGGGCGTCCGGCAACACCATCGGCGCCTCGACGTCCACCACGTGCTGGCAGAACGAGTGGCTCAGCGGGGTCTCCCGGAGTTTCGCCCAGGGCTCGGGCAACCCGACCGCGCCCGGAAAGAACTGTCGGTCGGCGGTGACCAGGGAGACCAGTGCGACCGGAACGTCCAGCAGGTCGCTGACCAGCCGGGCGAACCGGTCGAACGCCTCGTCCGGGTTGGCGTCCAGGCCGGTCTCGGCGAGCGCTCGCAACCGTGCCGGGTCGCCGAGCGCCGAGGGCGGGGCGATCGTACGGTGCGGGCGGGCGGGTGAGCCGTCGGTCATCGAGCACCTGTCTGCCGGGCGGAGGCCGACCGGCACTCCGACCCTTCGTTATACCTCTTCCGCGCCCGGGCCGAACAACGGTGTGCCGAGTCTCGCCTGCTCCGGCGTCGGGCGCCATCCCCCGGCACGGCTGGTTCGCCGCCGTGCCCGCATCGATCGCGGTGTCGGGGGCTATCGTCGGCGATCGTGAAGGTATGGATCCCGCACCAGGCCGGCCTGAACCTCGTCGGCGAGTTGCCCTCGGGCGTGACCGTGGAGGTCGCCGAGGACACCGAGCGGCTGCCCTCCGCGGTGGCCGACGTGCGGTTCTGGGTGCCGCCGTTCCTGGCCGCGTCGACCGCGACCGCGTTGCTCGACGAGCTGCCCGACCTGGCGGTGGTGCAGCTGCTCTCCGCCGGGGCGGACGCCTGGGCCGGTCGGATGCCTTCGGGTGTCACGCTCTGCGACGCCCGGGGCGTGCATGATCCGTCGACCGCCGAGTGGGTCGTCACCGCGATCCTGGCGCAGTTGCGGGCGTTCCCGACCTTCGTCCGGGCGCAGGCCGACCGACGGTGGGCCTTCGACGAGGCCGCGCCCACCGATGAGCTGTCCGGCAAGCGGGTGCTCATCGTCGGAGCCGGTTCGATCGGCACCGCGGTACGGAATCGACTCGCCCCGTTCGAGGTGAGCTTCACCCTGGTCGCCCGGACCGCCCGGCCCGGGCAGGGCGTCCACGGCGTCGAGGAGTTGCCCCGCCTGCTGCCCGAGGCCGACGTGGTGGTGGTGCTGGTGCCGCTCACCGACCAGACCCGCGGCCTGATCGACAAGGCGTTCCTGGCCGCGATGCCGGACGGGGCGCTGCTGGTCAACGGGGCCCGCGGCCCGGTGGCCAGCACCGAGGCGCTCGTCGCCGAGCTGGGCACCGGCCGGATCTCGGCCGCGCTGGACGTCACCGACCCGGAACCGCTGCCCGCCGACTCTCCGCTCTGGACGATGCCGAACGTGCTGCTCACCCCGCACGTGGCGGGCTCGGTGCGAGGGCTGTTGCCGCGCGCGTACCGGCTGGTCGGCGAGCAGGTACGGCGGTTCGCCGCCGGTCAGCCGCTGATCAACACGGTGGTCGACGGCTACTGAGCGGGCGGGTCAGCCGGCCGCGTCGGGCAGCGTCTGCCCGGTGGCCGAGACCAGCCGGGGCAGGTCCGTGCCGCGTACCGCCGGCAGGACGACCTGCTGACCGTCGTCGAGTCGGGCGACCGCCCGACCGCGTGCGTCGGTGACCAGCTCGACGACCTGGTCCCAGCCGATCCGGCGCTGCCCGGCCAGCGCCCGCAGGCGCAGCTCGCGGGCGTCCGCGTCGGTGCCGGCCCGCCAGGCCCAGAGCCCGACGGCGAGTGGGACGAGCAGCACCGGCAGCAGGTACGCCCGGGCGTTGGCCAACGGCAGGGCGCCGATGAAGGCGATGACCGAGGCGACCAGGATGGCTTGGTTGTACCGGAAGCGGACCGTGTCGGGCGTACTCACCCTGCGATGATCCCACCCCCGGTCGGACCGGCTCGCGGCGGGCGGTGCCCCACGGCCCGACACGTCGTACAGTGACACAGGTCATTGCCTGCCCGGTGGCTGACACGTAACCGATCCGGTCACCGATCGTTCTCATTTGTTGGGCAGCGGACGTGCAACGTCCGATGTCCCGCATCGCCGCACCGCCCCCGTGCCCCCTCACGAAGGCGACCGCCGTGCTCCTCGCGTACCCGTTCCGCGTCCTCGTCCCCCGCCGAGCCGCACCGGAGGCCGCCGTGTCCACGGCGGTGGCCCTGCTCGTCCTCGCTGGCGAAGCCAGCCTGGTCCCGACCCCGATGGTGATCGCGCTGGCCGGCGGCGCCGGCGCCACGCTCGCCGGGGTGCGGCTCTCCCGCCTGGCCAGCCGACGTCAGGCGGCCCGGCGCACGGCGGGCGTGCTGCTCGACGCGGCGGTGGTGGCGGCGGGTCTCACCGCGGCCGTACTGCCCCTGACCGACACCGCGAGCCAGGCCGCCGCGCTGGTCGGGTCGCTGATCGTGGCGGTCCTGTCCGTGGCCGGACTGCGCCAGCTCCCCGGCCGTACGCGGCCACCGGTCCGGGTCCGGCTGCGCGGCGTGGTCGAGGCGACCGGGCCGGCCGTCGGCCTGGCGCTCGCCGGCTGGCTGCTGCTGCCCCGCGACATCCTGCCGGCGCCGGCCCGGCTGGTCGCCGCGCTGGTGCTCGGCGGGCTGGGCATGGCGGCGCTCAACGCGTTCACCGGCACACGCCGACGCTCGGCAACCGCCAGGTGCCGGGGTGGCGTCCTGCTCACCCTGGTCGGGCTGGCTCTGCTGGCCACCCTGCCGCCCGCACCGGCCGGTCGGGCGGCTCTGCTGGCCGTACCGCCGCTGGTGCTCGGGATGCTGCTCACCGCGCTCGGCGCGGGCGACGCGCTGGATCCGGTCGACGCCGAGCCGACGGCCGCCCCGGTCGCCCCGACCTGGCTCCGGGTCGTGCTACCGGCGGCGGTTCTGCTGCTGACGGCGGGCCTGCACCTGGGCGCGGGCCGCGCACCGGATCGGACGAGTGTGCTGCTGGCCCTGGCGGCGGTGCCGCCACTGGTGCTCCGCGAGCTGCTGGGCGGCGGTGACCCGACCAGCACCGAGAGGCCCGCCGCGCACCGCCGCCGCACCGGTCGGGCGGTCCGGCACCGCCGCGCGGCCGAGGCGGGCTGGTTCGGCCTGCCGGACCGCCCGGCCGTTCCGCACGACGACGGGGTGGCCTGGTCCGCGTTGAGCCGCCGGCCCGGTCCGGCCGGTGGCGGCGGGGGTGACCGGGCGGCCCTGCTGGACGCCCTCGCCGCGATCGGCGACGTACCGGCGCCGGTCGGCGCGCTGCTGCTGGTGGACCTGCACGTGGACGGCATCAGCCCGACGGTCCGGGAGGACGTGCTGGCCGAGGCGGTCCACCGGACCCGCGACGTGGTGAGCCCCGACGACCTGGTCACCGGGTGCACCAGCACCGGCTTCGCCGTGGTCACCGCCGCGGGCCCGGTGCTGGCGTACGCGCTGGGCATCCGACTGCTGAGCGCGTTCGCTCCGCCCTACCAGCTGGCCGGGTCGATGCTGCGGGTGCAGGCGAGCATCGGGCTGGCCGAGGTCAGCGGCGTCGGTCCGGCCGACGTGCTCCGCCAGGCCGAGCTGGCCCGGCGGCGGGCCGTGCAGCTGGGCCGGGACCGGGTCGAGTGGTACGACGCGTTCCTGGAGGAACAGTTGGTCCGGCGGCTCGACCTGGAACGTGAGTTGCCCGGTGCGGTGGCCCGCGGCGAGCTGGACCTGGTCTACCAGCCGGTACTCGACCTGGCCGACCGGCAGCCGGTGGGTGCCGAGGCGCTGTTGCGCTGGCGCAGCCCGGTGCTCGGCACGGTGCTCCCGGCCGAGCTGTTGCCGGTCGCCGAGGACCTGGACCTGGTCGGCGAGTTGGAGTGGTGGGTGCTGGACCGGGCCTGTCGGCAGTTGGCCGGCTGGTCGTCGGGCACCCGGGAGCTGTGGATGGCGGTCAACGTCACCATCCGTGAGCTGACCACCCCCGACTTCGTGCAGCGCATCGCGGCGGTGCTGGCCGCGTACGGGGTACCGCCGGATCGCCTGGTGGTGGAGGTCGCCGAGCCGAGGATCGCCGGTGACCTGCCGACCGTGGTGGCCCGGCTGGCCGGCCTGCGGTCGTTGGGCGTCCGTACGGCGCTGGACGATTTCCGCCCCGAGCACGCCTCGTTGGCCCAGCTCCGCCGGCTGCCGATCGACCTGCTCAAGGTGGGCCCGGAGTTGGTGGGCGCGCGGCCGGACGGGCAGCTGCCGCTGATCGACGTGGTGGTCAACGTCGGGGAGCGGCTGGGTGTGGAGATCGTCGCCGAGGCGCTGGAGTCGACGGCCGAGGTCGACGGGGCACGCCTGGCCGGCTGCCGGTACGGGCAGGGGTTCGCGCTGGCCCGCCCGGCCACCGCCGAGCGGGTCGAGGCGTACTTCGAGGAGTTCCCCTCACCGTCCCGCTGAGCACCGAGATGATCTACCGTCAGGTGCCTGCCGAGGCAACTGACGAAAAGGTGCGGTGAGATCGTGAGCCGACAGGCACTCCACGAGGGATGGACCCTGCGGGCGGCACCCGGAGCGCAGGTGCCGGCCGAGGTCGCCGAACGGGCCGTGCCGGCCACGGTGCCCGGTTGTGTGCACACCGACCTGCTCGACGCCGGGCTGATCCCGGACCCCTACCTCGACGACAACGAGCGGACGCTGGCCTGGATCGGGCACACCGACTGGGTCTACCGGACCACGTTCGTCCATCAGCCGGGCGACGACGACCGCGTCGACCTGGTCTGCGCGGGGCTGGACACGGTCGCCACGATCACCCTCAACGGCGTCCAGGTCGGTAGCACCGAGAACATGCACCGCGGCTACCGGTTCGACGTCCGGTCGCTGCTGCGCGACGGCGACAACGACCTGGTCGTCGCGTTCGACTCCGCCTACCGGTACGCCGAGGCGCAGCAGGAGCGGCTCGGTGACCGTCCCAACGCCTATCCGGAGCCGTTCCACTTCATCCGCAAGATGGCCTGCAACTTCGGCTGGGACTGGGGACCGACGTTGGTCACCGCCGGCATCTGGCAGGAGATCGGCCTGCACGCCTGGTCCACGGCCCGGCTGGCCACCGTCCGTCCGCTGGTCACCCTCGCCGGCCGGGACGGGCAGGTCGAGCTGCACGTCGAGGTCGAGCGGGCGGCGGCCGTCCCGCTGACCGTCCGGGCCACCGTCGCCGGAGCCCACGCCGAGATCGTCATTCCGGCCGGTCAGCGCACGGCCGTGGCGACCCTCACCGTCCGCGAGCCCGCGCTGTGGTGGCCCCGGGGGTACGGCGAGCAGGCGCGGCACCCACTGGAGGTGACCCTGCACGGCCCGGACGGTGCCACGCTGGACAGTTGGGTCCGGCGCATCGGTTTCCGGTCGGTCCGGCTGGACACCACGCCCGACGAGCACGGCACCCCGTTCGCGCTGTTGGTCAACGACAAGCCGGTCTTCGTACGCGGGGTCAACTGGATCCCGGACGACACCTTCCCCACCCGGGTCACCCGGGAGCGGCTGGCCGAGCGGTTCGACCAGGCCACCGCGGCCAACGTCAATCTGCTGCGGGTCTGGGGCGGCGGCCGGTACGAGTCGGCGGACTTCTACGACCTCGCCGACGAGCGGGGCCTGCTCGTCCAGCAGGACTTCCTGTTCGCCTGCGCCGCCTACCCGGAGGAGGAGCCGTTCGGCAGCGAGGTCGCCGCCGAGGCCGCCGAGCAGGTGACCCGGCTGGCGCCGTACCCGTCGCTGGTGCTCTGGACCGGCAACAACGAGAACATCTGGGGCTGGCACGACTGGGACTGGCAGGAACCCCTCGCCGGACGTACCTGGGGGCACGGCTACTACCTGGACGTGCTGCCCCGGATCGTCGGCGAGCTGGACCCGACCCGCCCGTACTGGCCGGGCAGCCCCTGGTCGGGCGCCGAGGCGATCCACCCCAACGACCCGGCACACGGCACCACGCACATCTGGGACGTGTGGAACACCGACGACTACACGAAATACCGGGAGTACGTCCCACGCTTCGTCGCCGAGTTCGGCTACCAGGGCCCACCGGCGTACGCGACCCTGCGCCGGGCGGTACGCGACGAGCCTCTCGCTCCCGACTCGCCGGGCATGGCGCACCACCAGAAGGCGGCCGGCGGCGACGCCAAACTTCAGCGGGGCCTGGACGCGCACCTGCCCGCCCCGGTCGACTTCGACGACTGGCACTACCTGACCCAGCTCAACCAGGCCCGGGCGATCCAGCTCGGGGTGGAGCACTTCCGTTCGCACCGGGGCGTCTGCGCGGGCACCATCGTCTGGCAGCTCAACGACTGCTGGCCGGTCACCTCCTGGTCGGCCGTCGACGGTGACGGCCGACGCAAACCACTGTGGTACGCGCTGCGCCACGCGTACGCCGACCGGCTGCTGACCGTGCAGCCCCGGAACGGTGGCCTGGCCCTGGTCGCGGTGAACGACGGCGGCACACCCTGGCGGGCGTCGGCCTCGGTGACCCGGCTCACCCTGGGCGGGGAGTCGCGGGCGAAGAGCTCCTACCAGCTCGACGTGCCGGCGTACTCCTCGGTGACGTTGGCGTTGCCGACGGAGCTCGCTCGGCCGGAGGAGGCCCGGCGGGAGCTGCTGGTCGCCGAGGCGGGCCAGAGCACGCGGCGTGCGCTCTGGTTCTTCGCCGAGGACCGGGACGTCGACTGGCCGGCGGCGGCCTGGGACGCGACGGTAGAACCGGTCGACGGCGCGCAGCTCGTCCGGGTCACCGCCCGCACGGTGCTGCGCGACCTGACCCTGTTCCCGGATCGGCTGGACCCGACGGCGTCCGTCGACGAGGCCCTGGTCACCCTGCTGCCGGGCGAGTCGGTCCTGTTCACCGTGCGCGCCGACGGCTCGCTCGGCCCGAGCGCCCTCACCGCGCGCCCGGTGCTGCGCTGCGTCAACGACCTGGGCTGAACTTCCATGATCGCGCTCGATCCATGATGGAGTGGCCTCCCGCGACGGGGAGGCCACTCCATCCACGTTCCAGCACGATCATCGGGCCGGGGTCAGGCTCGGGCGGCGCGGGTCAGGGGCGCGCTGCGGCCAGCACCTGGCCGACCAGGGTGCCGGAGGTGCCGGAGCGCTCGTACTCGGGCCGGTTCAGGGTGCCGCCCATCAGCGGCCTCGGGTTGCGGTGTACGGCCGGGCTGTCCGAGCTGACCAGGGCCGCGAAGTGGTACTCGTCGGCACCGGTCGCCTCGACGATCCGGGCGATGTTGCGCGGGGTGATGCCGCCGCCGGGCATGATGACGATCCGTCCGGCGGCCCGGCGGACCAGGTCGGCGATGAGCGGGGCGCCCTCCAGCACGCTGACCTCCTGGCCCGAGGTGAGCACGCGGTGCACGCCCAGCTCGACCAGTTGCTCCAGGGCCGCGTACGGCTCGCGGACCATGTCGAACGCGCGGTGGAAGGTGATGCTGGCGTCACCGGCGGCGGCGATCAGTCGCCGGGTGGTCGGCACGTCGACGTCACCCTCGGCGGTCAGCGCGCCGATCACGATGCCGTGCGCCCCGGCCGCCACCGCCGCACGTACGTCCCGCTCCATCGCCTCGACCTCCAGCGGCGAGTAGATGAAGTCGCCTGCCCGCGCTCGGATGATCACGTGCACCCGGATCCGGGTGACGACGCGCAGGGTCGTCTCGATGGCGCCCAGGCTGGGGGTCAGACCGCCGTCGAAGAGCGCGGAGCACAGCTCCACGCGGTCGGCGCCGGCCTCCTCGGCGGCGAGCGCGCCCTCGACGCTGTCGATGCAGATCTCGAATGTGGTCATGACACTTCCTTTTCGATACGAGACGGTGCCGAGGTACGAGACGGTGCCGAGGTACGAGACGGTGCTGAGGTACGAGACGGTGCCGAGGTGCTGTCGACGAGGGCGGTGATGGTGCCGACCGGTTCGCCGCCGCCGAGTACCGGCACTCGGCGCAGCGCGTCGGCCCCGTCGACCGGCACACCCACGGCCTCCAGGGCGGCGAGTGCGATGGCGGTGGTGGCGCGGGGCGCGCCGTCGATCACCTTGACCGCCACGGCGTGCCCGTCCGGCGCGGCCACCGCCAGTACGCCCTCCGCCCCGCCCTTCGCGAGTACGCCGGGCAGAGCCCGCATGAGGTCGGTGTTCGGGTGCCCGTGCCAGCCGCCCACGTACTCCGGATGGTGGCGCATGGCCTGCGCGACCAGCGCCTCGTCGCTCCCGGCGGGCGCGGAGACCAACGCCTGGAACGTGCGGGCCAGGCCGGTCAGCGGCAGGCCGAACAGCGGTGCGCCGCAGCCGTCGACCGCCTGGTGTGCGATCGGCGTACCGGCCAGCCGGGCGATGGTCGCGGCGGTCTCCCGCTGTAGCGGATGCTCGGGGTCGAGGTAGTCGTGCGTGCTCCAGGACCGGGCGACGCAGGCGACCAGCATGGCGGCGTGCTTGCCGGAGCAGTTCATCCGGATCCGCTCGCGCTGCCCGCCGGCGCGGATCAGCCGGTCCCGGGTCGGCTCGTCCTCCGGCCAGTCCTGCGGGCAGCCCAGCGCGTCCTCGGTCAGGCCGACGCCGGTCAGCATCGCCCGGACCACCTCGACGTGCCGGTCGTCGCCGGTGTGGCTGCCGGCGGCGAGGGCCAGTGCCGGCCCGGTCAGCGAGTCGACGCCGTCCGGCCCGGCGGTCGCCGCGATCCGGCAGGCCAACGCCTGCACCGGCTTGAGGGTGGAGCGGGGGAGCACCGGCTCGTCGGGGACACCGGCGGCGAGGGCGACCGCGCCGTCCGGGTCGAGCACCACGACGCTGCCGTAGTGCCGGCTCTCGACGAAGCCGTTGCGGACGACCCGGGCCAGTTCGGCGTAGCGGGGGACGGTCACCGGTTCAGGTTCCCTTCGACGAGCGGTGGAGGCAGCTCCGCGGTCCGCCGTCCGCGACGGCCGATCCGGCGGCCGTCGCGAGCCTGGAGTACGCGGGCCAACTTCGACAGCGAGGCGTTGACCGCGAGGTAGATCAGGGCCACCACCAGGAACGTCTGGATCAACAGATGGGTGTACGAGGCGAGCACCTGACCGCTGTAGAGCAGCTCGGTGTAGCTGACCACGAAGCCCAGCGAGGTGTCCTTGAGCAGCCCGACCAGTTGGCTGACCAGGGATGGAGTGAGCTGGCGGAGCGCCTGCGGCAGGACCACCAGCGCCATGACCTGCCCGCGGCGCAGCCCGACGGCGAGGCCGGCCTCGGTCTGCCCCGGGTCCAGGGCCAGGATGCCGGCCCGGAAGATCTCCGCGAACGCCGCCGAGTTGGAGACCACCAGCGGCACCACGAGCTTCCAGAACAGCGGGAAGTTCAGCCCGTACTGCGGCAGCGCGAACAGCGTCACGTAGATCAGCAGCAGGGTGGGCACGGTCCGGAAGATCTCCACGTACGCGCCGGCCACCCAGCGCAGCGGTCGGCGCGCGGACAGCCGGCCGAGCGCCAGGAGCAACCCGAGCGCCGCGCTGAGCACGGCGGTCGCGGCGGCGGCGCGCACCGTCGCCCAGAGTCCGGTGAGCAGGTACCGCCAGATCGGCCAGGTGGTGAACGGCTGCCAGCGCTCGGCGGCCAACTCGCCGTGGCTGGCGAACTGGTGCGCCGCGGCGACGGCGGCCCCGGCCAGGACGACGGCGCCCAGCACGGTCGCGATGCGGATCCGCCTGCGGGCACGCGGGCCTGGTTCGTCGAAGAGGATCTGTTGGGTCTGGTTCATCGGACGATCGCCAGCCTTCGTTCGAGCAGGCCGGTGACCTGACCGATGATCAACGCCAGCAGCATGTAGGCCAGGCCCGCGCCGGTGAAGACGGCGATCGGTTGGGCCTCGAGGAGGTTCACGTTGTTGGCGGCCTGGGTCAGCTCGACCACCCCGACGGCGGCGGCCAGCGACGTGTTCATCAGCAGCGCGATACAGATGTTGCCGATCGGCTGGATCACCGCCCGCAGTCCCTGCGGCAGGATCACGTGCCGCAGGGACTGGCCGAACGTGAGCCCGATGGCGCGGGCGGCCTCGGCCTGACCGACGCCGACCGTGTTGATCCCGGCCCGGATCGCCTCGGCCAGGTACGCCCCCTCGTAGGCGGCGATGACGATGGCGGCGGAGGTGAACAGCGGGAACGAGATGCCGATGGTCGGCAGCGCGAAGACGAAGAGCACCAGCAGCGCCAGCAGCGGCAGGTTCTGGAGCACCTCGACGTACGCCGTGCCGATGGCGCGCAGCAACGCGACGGGGGCGATCCGCAAAGTGGCCACGACGATGCCGAGCAGCATCGCCCCGACCGTGGTCACGACGGTCAGTTCGACCGTCGTGACCAGGCCGTGGCCGAGTTCGCTCAGGTGGGCGGTGAGGGCGTCCATCGGCGTGTGGGGCTGCTCAGGAGCCGTCGGCGGAACCGAGGGCGGGCGGAGTGGGTGCTCCACCCTCCACCACCGAGCCGAGCGTGCCCTCCCAGACCTTCGCCCAGGTGCCGTCGGCCTGGATCTTCTTCAGCCAGTTGTTGACGAACTCCTTGAACTGCGCGTCCTCGCGGTTCAGGCCGATGCCGTACGCCTCGGTGGTGAACGGCTCACCGACCACCTTCATCCCCGGGTTCGCCTTGGCACCCGAGGCGAGCAGCGTGAAGTCCTGCACGTACGCGTCGCCACGCTTCTGCAGCAGTGCCTGTAGCGCCTGCGGGTCGGTGCCGAAGGCGACCTGCTTCGAGCCCGGTGCGGCGCTGGGCAGCGCGGTGACCGCCGGGGTGTTCGCCCCGACGATGACGGTCTTGCCGGCGAGGTCCTTGACGCTCTTGATCGAGGTGTCGTCCTTGCGGACCCCGACCGCCAGGCCGGAGGTCAGGTACGGCCCGGCGAACGCGACCTGGGTGGCCCGCTGCGGGGTGATCGTGTACGTCTGGAAGACCGCGTCCACCGACTTGGCCTGGAGCATGGCCTCCCGGGTCTGCGTACCGATGGTCGTCGTCTTCACCTCGGGCTTGCCGATGATGTACTTGGCCAGCAGCTTCGCCATGTCGGCGTCGAAGCCCTCGATGGTGCCGCTGACCGGGTTCTGCTGGGACAGCAGTGGCGCGTCCAGGGAACCGCCGACGGTCAGGTGGCCGCGCTTGCGGATCGCGTCCATCGTGGAGCCGGCCGGGATGTCCGCGTCGGTGGCCACCGGGGCGGCGTCGTACACCGACTGGGCGATCACGCCGTCGCTGCCCGTGCCGGAGTTGCCGGGCAGCGCGGGTGCGGTGCCGTCGCCGCCGCCGCAGCCGGCCGCGGCGAGAGCGACGGCCAGAGCCGTGACGGTCAGCGTCGCCGCGCGTCGCCGGGTGAAGCTCGTGTGCATCAGTGACATGCCACCCTCCCGTGGGGGCTAGTGCTGGAGGATCTTGGACAGGAAGTCGCGTGCCCGCTCGGTCTGCGGGTTGGCGAAGAAGTCGTCGGGGGCGCCGGACTCGACAATCCGGCCGTCGTCCATGAAGACGACCCGGTCGGCGGCGCGGCGGGCGAAGCCCATCTCGTGGGTGACCACGATCATGGTCATCCCCTCGGCGGCGAGCGAGACCATCACGTCGAGCACCTCGTTGACCATCTCCGGGTCGAGGGCCGAGGTCGGTTCGTCGAAGAGCAGCACCTTCGGCCGCATGGCCAGTGCCCGTGCGATCGCCGCCCGCTGCTGCTGCCCGCCGGATAGTTGGGCCGGGTGGTGGTGCGCCTTGTCGGCGATGCCGACGCGCTCCAGCAGGGCGTACGCCCGCTCCTTGGCCTCGGCCCGGGGGATTCGGCGGACCTTGGTGGGGCCGAGGGTGACGTTCTCCAGCACCGTCTTGTGGCCGAAGAGGTTGAAGGACTGGAAGACCATGCCGACGTCGGCGCGCAATTTGGCGAGTGCGCGTCCCTCGGCGGGCAGTGGCTCGCCGTCGATCTCGACGCTGCCCTGCCCGATGGTCTCGAGGCGGTTCAGGCAGCGGCACAGGGTGGACTTGCCGGATCCGGACGGGCCCACCACGACGACGACCTCGCCGGCGGCGACCGTCAGATCGACGTCCTTGAGCACGTGCAGCGGACCGAACCATTTGTGCAGGCCACGGACCGACACCATCGGCCGGTCCGGCCCCGTCGTCGGTGCCACCACACTCACCTACTTCCTTCGATCATAAAACTAAGTTGGCTTCATATCGAACTAACAGCGCCATCTAAAGGCAGGCAGCAAATGAAGTCAACGGGTTGCTGAAACAAACTGTGGGTGCTAAGAACCTGACGTGACGATTGACGACGCACCGCGCGACGCCCTGCGGGGCGGCCCCCGGGAGCTGCTGCGGTGGGTGGCCACCGGTGCGGCCGTCAGTCGTGCCGACCTGTCCCGCCTCTCCGGGCTGTCCCCTTCGACGGTCTCCCAACGGGTGGAGGCGCTGATCAGTCAGGGGTTGCTGGAGGAGGCCGGCGCCGGACGGTCCCGGGGTGGTCGACGGCCGCGCCAACTCGCCGTACCCACCGGTGGTGCCGTGGTCGGCGCCATCGACCTGGGCGCGCACCACGCGCGCGTCGGCACACTCGACCTCTCCGGCCGGGTGGTCCAGGCCCGCACGCGACCAGTGCGCATCGAGGACGGTCCGGAGGCGGTGCTCGCCGACCTGCTGGGCGAAGTCGCCGCGTTGGCGGTCGTACCCAATGGACCGACGCCGTCGGACGCTCCCGCGGCCGGCGCGCTACGGGGCATCGGCATCGGCATCCCCGGCCCGGTGCAGCACGCAACCGGGCGGATCGTCAGCCCCTCCCGGATGCCCGGCTGGAACGGCTTCGACGTCGCCGCCTTCTGCGCCGACCGGGTCGAGGTGCCGGTCATCGTCGACAACGACGCCAACCTGATGGCGCTCGGCGCGCACCGCACGACGCACCCCGACCTGGAGCATGCCGTCTACATCAAGGCCGGCACCGGGATCGGTTCCGGAGTGATCTCCGACGGTCGGCTGCACCGGGGAGCACAGGGATCGGCCGGGGACATCAGCCACTGCCGGGTGGTCGCCGACCCCGCGCCGCCGTGCAGTTGCGGCAACGCCGGATGCCTGGAGGCGGTGGCCAGCGGCGCGGCCCTCGTCACCGCGCTCCGCGAGCAGGGCGTACCGGTCGACGACCTGACCGGCGTTATCCGCCTGATCGACGACGGCGACCGGCACGCCACCGCGCTCGCCCGGCAGGCCGGCCGAGCCATCGGCGAGATCCTGGCCGTCGTGGTCAACTTCTTCAACCCGCAGGTGGTAGCGATCGGCGGCCGGCTCGCCGACTGCGAACCACTGCTGGCCAGCATGCGGGCGACCCTCTACGAGCGGTGCCTGCCGCTGGCCACCCAGACCCTGCTCATCGAGCGCGTCACCACCGGCCAGGACGTCGGCATCACCGGCGCGGCCCACCTGGTCATCGACCACGTCGTCGCGGTCAACTGACCCCCTCGTTCAGGCGGGGTCGGTGAGAAGGTCGAACCCATAGACCGCGTGGGCACCCGCGCAATAGACAGTGCGGTTGTCCGCTCCCACGATGATGTGATCAGGTGAAGCGCCTATCCGGATCGTGGCGACAATGCCACCGTCTCGCGCTCCGCAGACCCGCACCGTCCGGTCTGGTCCGCCGCTGGCCAGCCAGGACCCGTCGGGAGCCACTGCCAACGTCATCACCGCTTCGGTGTGGCCGGTGAGGGTGTGTCGGATCTTGCCGGTCGCGGGGTCCCAGATCCGTACCGTGCGATCGTCGCCGCCGCTGGCCAGCCAGGACCCGTCCGGCGCAACGACCAATGCCCTCACCCAATGGGTGTGGCCGGTCAGGGTGCGCCGGATCTTGCCGGTCGCCGGGTCCCAGATCCGCACCGGCAGGTCGTGTCCTGCGCTGGCCAGCCAGGACCCGTCCGGTGCCACGACCAGCGCGCTCACCCCGCTGGTGTGGCCGGTGAGAGTGTGCCGGATGCTGCCGGTGTCGGGGTCCCAGATCCGTACCGTCTCATCATCGCTGCTGCTGGCCAGCCAGGACCCGTCCGGTGCCACCGCCAACGCGTGCACCGCCTTGGTGTGGCCCGTGAGGGTGTGCCGGACGCCGCCGGTGCCGGGGTCCCAGATCCGCGCCTTCCCGTCGTTGCTGCTGCTGGCCAACCAGGACCCGTCCGGTGCCACCGCCAACGCACGCACACAGCCGGTGTGGCCGGTGATGGTGTGCCGGGTCCGGCCGGTGGTGGGGTTCCAGATCCGTAGCGTCCCTTCGTTGCTGCCGCTGGCCAGCCAGGACCCGTCGGGCGCCACCGCCAAGGCGTGCACCCCGTCGGGCTCGGCGATGAGGGTGCGCCGGGTGCGGCCGGTGGTGGGATCCCAGATCCGTACCGTCCCGTCGTCGCTGCTGCTGGCCAACCAGGACTCGTCCGGGGCCACGGCCAGCGCGCTGACCCATTCGGTGTGGCTGCTGCGGGTGTGCCGGGTGCGGCCGGTTGTCGGTTCCCAGATCCGTACGGTCCGGTCGCCGCTGCTGGCCAGCCAGGACCCGTCCGGTGCCACGACCAACGCGGTCACCATGCTGGTGTGGCCGGTGAGGACGTCCCGGGTTTGGCCGTTTTCGACGTCCCAGATCCGTACCGTCCCGCCGAGGCCGCCGCTGGCGAGCCAGGAACTGTCCGGTGCCACGACCAGGGCGTGCACCGAGCTGGTGTGGCCGATGAGGGTGTGCCGGATGCTGCCGGTGGCCGTCTCCCAGATCCGCACGGTCCGGTCGCTACTGCCGCTGGCCAGCCAGGACCCGTCCGGTGCGACCGCCAACGCATTCACCGTGTCGGTGTGGCCGGTGAAAGTGTGGCGGATGCTGCCGGTGGTGGGGTCCCAGATCCACACCGTCCGGTCGCCGCTGCTGGCCAGCCAGGACCCGTCTGGTGCCACCGCCAAAGCGTGCACCGGACCGGAGTGGCCAGTGAGGGTGTGCCGGATGCTGCCGGTGGCCGTCTCCCAGATCCGCACCGTGCGATCGTCGCCGCCGCTGCTGGCGAGCCAGGACCCGTCCGGTGCCACCACCAACGCCATCACCCAATGGGTGTGGCCGACGAGGGTGTGCCGGGTGCGGCCGGTTGTCGCGTCCCAGATTCGTACGCTCCGGTCGGTGCTGCCGCTGGCCAGCCAGGACCCGTCTGGTGCGACCACCAGCGCAGCCACCGCGCTGGTGGGGCTGGTGAGGGTGTGCCGGGTGCGGCCGGTTGTCGGTTCCCAGATTCGTACGCTCCGGTCGCCGCTGCTGGCCAGCCAGGACCCATCCGGTGCCACGACCAGCGAGGCAATCACGCTGGCGTGGCCGATGAGGGTGTGCCGGGTGCGGCCGGTTGTCGGCTCCCAGATTCGTACGGTCCGGTCGCCGCTGCTGCTGGCCAGCCAGGACCCGTCTGGTGCCATCACCAAAGCCCTGACCTCATCGGTGTGGTCGGTCAGGATGCGCTGGAGTGCACGGTGGGGAAGATCGTGTGGTGGCCATCGAGCGGCCAGTCGCGGCCGCGAAAGGGTGGGGACGTAGGTCGCCAGGAGTGGCGCGAAATCGGCTTCGTCGCCGAGCCGGCTGGCCAGTATGTTGCCGAGCGCTTCGGGCGGCTCGATTGGGGTCAAGAGGTGACTGTTCTGCCTGATGGCTTTGGCGAGCAGATCCGCAGTGCCGGTGTTGACGCGCGACAGGTCGGCCTCGACGCCGGCGGGGCCGTACCGCTGCAGGCAGGCGGTGACCCATCGCAGGTCAGTGACGGCCGCGGCGAGTTCGTCGTGTCGGCCGGCGCCTTGGAGGTGTTCGGCCAGATGCGCGAAGAGGTAGTCCTCGGCGGCCGGTAGCGTCCACCAGGCCGTGACCGGGCTTGTCGCAGGTGTGGTCAGCGACGCGGCGGCTTCCACGAGCAGGTTGTGCAGCCGAGTCCGCTGACCGTCGTCGGTGGCGTTGCGGAGCAGGTAGGACCGGATGATGTCGTGCAGCCGGACGGTGCCCTTTTCTGCCTGGTAATTCAGCAGCAGCGACATCCCGGCCAGGATCCCGCATACCCGCCGGGTGCCGCGCGGCGTCAGGCCGCCGGTCTGGGCCCACAGCAGGTTGAGCGCCGACAGCGGTATGTCGACGTCCTCGCCGAAGATCGCCAACTCGATGAACCGGTCGCTGATCGTTGGATCGAGCAGGTCCAGGCCGGCACGGACGGTCGCCTCCACGGCGCGGCCGCTACGGGCAACGTCGTCGAAGTCGAAGCTGGCCGGGCCTTCCTCCACGAGCCGATCCGCAATGTCCCGCAAGGCCCAGGCCACCGAGGCGTCGTAGTCCTCGACGTGGCGGACCACAGTCCGGTTCGCGATGCTGAGCAACACCGGCCACCGGCCGGTCGCCGACAGGATCCGTGTGACCAGATCGGCCGGTGGATCGCGAAGATCACGGGTCAACAGCGTTCCCGCCTGCGCGATGGACATCTGGTCGACCCACACGCTGGACCGCGCCGGCACCAGACCGCGCTGTCGGGTCGTGACCAGCCGGCGACACCGGATCCCACCCTGGCAGAACGGATCCAACTGTTCGGCCCGCCAGACGTCGTCGACCACCAGGAGAATCCGGTCTGGCTGACTGTCCAATACGGCACCCAGACGATGCCCCGCCTGCAGCGGATCGGTGAACCCGCTCCGGGCGCCGGTGAGATGCTCGATCAGGTTGTTGACCCGCCCGGCCAACTCCGCGCCACTGGACTGCTCACCAACGGTGACCCAGAGCAGGCCGCCCGGGAATCGGTCGCGCACCTGGCGCTGGTGGCACAACCAAGCGGCCAGGGTGGTCTTCCCGAACCCGCCGGTGCCGTGGACACCGGCCACCGCTACCGGGCCGTCCGTCTCCCCCGTCACCAGTTCCAGCAACGGCTCAGTCAACTCCGGCCGGGCGACCATGCCTGCCGCCTGCAGCGGTGCCATCCAGGGCCGGTTCGGCACCCGAGGCCCACTGCTGTCCAGGATGACGTTGATCGTCCCGCCCGGGGCGTTGAACTGGTGCGCGCCGTCACGTGCCTCGAACCGATGGCCCCCGGCCCGGTCAGCGGACTCGCTCACGACGCGGGTCGCTCCCCGGGGTGGTTGGTGACCGTGATCGAGCCACCCGGAGCGTTGTACTGTGTCGCGTTGTCGGTGGCGATGAACGTGTTCACCCATTTGCTCTCAGACGCTGGCAGCCGCTGGCGAAGGTCCGCCGCCCAGACCCGCACCTCCTCACCGAGCTCTGGATGCTCTTCCACCAGATCAGCCAGCCGTTGCTGCCATACGCGGGCCAACCGCTGCCGAACCTCGACCTGCTGCTCGGCCGGTGCCGCGGCGATCTCCGCAGCGGTCTGGTCCGTCCAGACTTCGGCCAGGTCAGCCCGCCGCTGCCCGGCCCGTCCGAACAACCCGGTCACCCCGGTCCGCGCCGATTGCCAGGCGTCGGTGGCAACCGCACCGGCCAGCGCCGACCCGCCTGCTGCTACCGCCGACACGATCCAACCCTCAAGCACAGCGACCCCCCTCCGACGTACAGCAGGTCCGCGACCCACCGTAGCCACTCGGCGCATAGGGCGGAATCAGCCGTCCCATCGACCCCGGTACAAGCGAAAACCGGGTCCGGGGCAGCTTGGTGCGACCGCTCGCTGCTCGCCGATGACCGCGATCGACAGAGGTTGCTTACGGAGAGTGATGGCACTGGGAGCGCGTTGTGCCTGGTCGGCGGTTCGGAGATCTCGGGCACCGGCCGCCCTTCCTTATGGGTCCCTTACGCGCAGTCACGTAGGTTTTTCGCGTACACGAACCCGTGATCGTCTCTGGAGGTCCCCACGTGCAGATCAACGGACGGCTGCTCCTGCCGATTTCGTTGGTGTTGGTCATGGCGTCAACCGCTTGCGGGATGGCGACCCCGCCCTCCGGGCAGGCCGGTGCCGTGGTGACGATCGCGCCGGGGGCCGAGGGCGACGCCCCCACTGGGCCGGCTCCCGCCGACACCCCGACCTCCACCCCGACTCCCGAGATCCCGACCGACGCGGTTGTCCCCACCAAGGCCGCCGGCACCTTCGCCACCGCCACCGGCCGCGGTCGGGTCATCGGTGCCGGCAAGAAGCGGGTGCGCTACCGGGTCTCGGTCGAGAAGGGGATCGTCTGGGGTGACATCCCCAGCTGGACGCCGAACGAATTCGCCGAGAGCATCGAGCAGGTGTTGGCGGCGCCGAACGGGTGGGCCAGTTCGGCGGAGCACCCGGTCACCAACGCGCCGGTGAACCTGACCAAGGCGTCGTGGTCGTTCCAGCGGGTCGACACCTCGAAGGTCGACGTCGACGTCCGGCTCGCGACGCCGAGGACGGTGGACCGGCTCTGCGGTGCGAGCGGGGTCGACACCGAAGGGGTCTACTCCTGCCGGTACGGCAAGACCATCATGATCAATCTACGGCGATGGCTGCAGGGCGCACCCGGCTACCCGGTCAGCATCGAGGACTACCACGCCGGTGTGATCAACCATGAGTTCGGCCACTTCCTCGGCTTCGCCCACATGAAGTGCGGCGGTCCCGGCAAGCCCGGCCCGGTCATGATGACCCAGACGATCGACCTGGATGGGTGCGTGCCCAACATCAGCCCGTTCACCAGGAGCGGCCAGTTCATCAGCGGCCCCTGGGCACCGTCCTGACCCGACGATCCCCCGACCGGGCCCGCGTTTGGGGCGTTGATCGACACGACATCGTTGATGTCGTGTCGATCAAGCCGGGGACACGCACGCCACTGCGCGCAGCGTATTAGACGGTCGCCACGCGGGGAACACGATTCGGTCAGTCCCTCGCCTACTCCGGGACGCGGCGGTAGGCGCCGTCGCTGGCCGAGGTGGCCATCGACGCGTACGCCCGCAGCGCCGCCGAGACCGGCCGCTGCCGGTCGGTCGGGGTGTACGGCTTGTCGCGCTTCTCCTCGGCCACCCGTCGCGCCTCCAACTCGTCGGACGGCACGTTCAGCTCGATGGACCGGGCCGGGATGTCGATGACGATCTCGTCGCCGTCCCGCACCAGGGCGATCAGCCCGCCGGAGGCCGCCTCGGGGGAGGCGTGACCGATGGAGAGCCCGGAGGTGCCACCGGAGAAGCGGCCGTCGGTGAGCAGCGCGCAGGATCGGCCCAGCCCGCGACCCTTGAGGAACGAGGTGGGATAGAGCATCTCCTGCATGCCGGGGCCGCCCTTCGGGCCCTCGTACCGGATCACCACCACGTCCCCGGCGACGATCTGCTTGGCGAGGATCGCCGTCACCGCGTCGTCCTGCGACTCGTAGACCTTCGCCGGGCCGCGGAAGGTCAGGCACTCCTCGGGCACGCCGGCGGTCTTCACCACGCAGCCGTCCGGGGCCAGGTTGCCGAACAGGATGGCCAGCCCGCCGTCGGCGGAGTAGGCGTGCTCGCGGTCCCGGATGCAGCCCTCGGCCGCGTCGGTGTCCAGCGACGACCAGCGGTTGGTGGTGGAGAACGGCTCGGTGGTGCGTACCCCGCCCGGCGCGGCGTGGAACAACTCCACCGCCGTCGGCGTCGGCGAGCCACCGCGCACGTCCCAGTCGGTCAGCCACTGCGCCAGCGAGGGGGAGTGCACGGCGTGCACGTCCCGGTTGAGCTGCCCGGCCCGGTCCAGTTCGCCGAGGATCGCCGGGATGCCGCCGGCCCGGTGCACGTCCTCCATGTGGAAGAGCGGCGAGTTCGGTGCGACCTTGGCCAGGCAGGGCACCCGGCGGGAGATGGCGTCGATGTCGGCGACGCCGAAGTCCAGCTCGGCCTCGCGGGCGGCGGCGAGCAGGTGCAGAACGGTGTTGGTGGACCCGCCCATGGCCACGTCCAGGGCCACCGCGTTCTCGAACGCGGCCTTGGAGGCGACGGTACGGGGAAGCACCGAGTCGTCGTCACCCTCGTACCAGCGCTTGGCGATGTCCACGACGGTGCGGCCAGCCTCGACGAAGAGCGACCGGCGCGCGGCGTGGGTGGCCAGCGTCGAACCGTTGCCGGGCAGCGCCAGCCCGATCGCCTCGGTGAGGCAGTTCATCGAGTTGGCGGTGAACATCCCGGAGCAGGAGCCGCAGGTGGGGCAGGCGGAGCGCTCGATCTCACCGAGCTGGTCGTCGCTGACTGCCTCGTTGGACGAGGCGATCATCGCGTCGATCAGGTCGATCTTGCTGTGCACGACCCCCTCGATCGCCATCGTCTTGCCGGCCTCCATCGGGCCGCCCGAGACGAAGACGGTCGGAATGTTGAGCCGCAGCGCGGCCAGCAGCATGCCCGGGGTGATCTTGTCGCAGTTCGAGATGCAGACCAGGGCGTCGGCGCAGTGCGCGTTGACCATGTATTCCACCGCGTCGGCGATCAGCTCCCGGCTGGGCAGCGAGTAGAGCATGCCGCCGTGGCCCATCGCGATGCCGTCGTCGACGGCGATCGTGTTGAACTCGCGCCCCACCCCGCCGGCCTCGGCCACCGCGTCGGCCACCAGGCCGCCCATGTCCTTGAGGTGTACGTGACCTGGGACGAACTGGGTGAAACTGTTGGCGATGGCGACGATCGGCTTGCCGAAATCGTCGTCGGTCATCCCGGTGGCCCGCCAGAGGGCCCGGGCGCCGGCCATCATCCGACCGTGGGTGGAGGTCTTCGACCGCAGCTCAGGCATGCGTACCAGCATGACACCGTTACCGCGCCGGCCATCCGGTGTGTATGCCGTGTCCCAACAGATGCACACCCGGTCTCCCGCGACGAGCGCTCATCCGGCACTCTTGACGACGTGCAGTTCCCCCCGGGCATGGTCGCTGTCGCGGCGCTGAGCGGGCTCGTCGCCGCGGCGGCCGTCGCCCTGCTGACCGTGGTCGCCCGGCGGCGCACCGGCCCCCTGCGGCCAGCCCACGTTCTGCTCGCGGCGGCGGCCGGGGCTGCCCTGCTCGCCCTGCTGACCGGGGTGGCGGCCGTGCTCGCCATGCACGGTCACTGGGCGCACCAGCAGGGGCAGCGCACTGGATGGGCCACCGTGGTGGCGACCGTCACCGCGGTCAGCGGGTTGGCGTTCGCCGCCGGCCTGCTCCGGCTGCCCGGGGTGGCCGCCACCGCGGCCGGGACCGCCCGGCTCGCCCTGGACGGCCTGATCATGGCCACCGCGCTGTGGTTCGTCGGTTGGGTGCTCTTCTCCGAGCCCACCCGGCTGCTCGGCGCCGCCACCCCGATGGCCTGCCCGGCGATCCTGCTGGCCACGGTCAGCGCCGCGCTCGGCGCCGGGCTCGCGGTGATCGTCGTCTTCCGGGCTGCCGCCCCGCGCCGGCGGCTGGCCGCCCTCGGCATCGGCATCAGTGCGGTGACCTGCGGCGGGTTGGGTCTCGCCGCCGGGCTCTGCCAGGCCGGGCCGACGATGGCACTGACCGGGGCGGTGGTGCTCGCCGCCGGCCTGTTGACCTCCGCGCTCGCGGTGCACCGGGCCGACCGACCCGGCCAGGTCGAGCTGGACCTGATCGGCCGCGACGGCGAGTACGCGGTCGCCCCGATGCTGGCGATGGCCGCCTCGGCGATGTACCACCTCGGCCAGGACGGCCGGTTCACCGCGGCGGGCATCGTGGCCGGCAGCGTCGAGGGCTTCGCCCTGGTGGCCCGGCAGTACCTGACCCTCAAGGACGTCCGTGACTACGCCGGTCGGCTGGCCGAGCGGGAGGCGCACTTCCGTGAGCTGGCGCACACCGACCCGTTGACCACGCTGGCCAACCGGCGCGGCCTGCTGCGCGCGCTGCACGACGCCGCCGCGGCGGGCACCCCGTGTGTGCTGCTCGGCCTGGACCTGGACGGCTTCAAGAACGTCAACGACATGCGGGGCCACGACGTCGGCGACGCCGTGCTGGCCGAGGTGGGCCGGCGGCTGCGCGGCAACCTGCGCCCCGGCGACGTGGCGGCCCGGCTCGGCGGCGACGAGTTCGCCGTACTCATGGCGGGTCGGCCGGCCGACGCGGACCGGGTCGCCGAGCGGCTGCTCGGGGTGGTCAACCGGCCGTACGACCAGCCGGACGGGCCGGTCTTCCTGTCGGTGAGCATCGGCGTGGCCGGGTGGGCCGGCGAGCCGGACGTGGAGTTGCTGCTGCGCCACGCCGACCTGGCCCTGCGCTACGCCAAGCAGCGCGGCAAGAACCGGATCGAGCGTTACGACGCCACGTACGACCAGCTGCTGCGTCGGCGTACCACGCTGGAGCACGAACTGCGTGGTGCCATCGACCGCGATGAGCTGCGGCTGGCCTTCCAACCGGTGGCCTCGCTGCCGTCGGTGCGGCCGGTCGGCGCCGAGGCGCTGCTCCGGTGGCACCACCCCGAGCTGGGCAACGTCCGGCCGGACGAGTTCATCCCGCTGGCCGAGGAGTGCGGCATGATCGCCACTCTCGGCGCCTGGGTGCTGCACCAGGCCTGCTACCAGCTGTCCCGCTGGCTGGCCGACGGGCACGACGTCTGGGTCTCGGTGAACGTCTCGCCACGGGAGCTGCACGCCCCGGAGTACGTGGTCCAGGTCGCCGAGGCGCTGCGCGCCCACCACGTGCCGCCGCAGCGGCTGGTGCTGGAGGTCACCGAGCACGCGGTCGCCACCGACCTGGACGAGCTGATCCGCCGGCTGACCGCGCTGCGGCTGACCGGCGTACGGATCGCGCTGGACGATTTCGGCGCCGGCTACTCCTCGCTGGGGCAGCTGCGCCGGCTGCCGATCGACATCCTCAAGATCGACCACAGCCTGGTCGCCGAGCACGAGCCGGTCCGGCCGGTCGGCAAGGACGGTCCGGCGTTCGCCCCGATGGTCGACATCGTCATGCGGCTCGGCCACCAGCTCGGCCTGGAGGTGATCGCCGAGGGCGTGACCACGCCGACCGAGCTGGCCGCGGTGGTGGCCGCCGGCTGTCGGTTCGGCCAGGGCGCGCTCTTCGGTTGGGGGGTGCCGGCCGAGCACCTGGAGGCGATGCTGGAGGCGGCCACGTCGCCGGGTGCGCGTCCCGCTCCGCTGCCCACGCCGCGCCGGAATCCGGGCGGGTCCGGGCAGGTCGCCCCGCCTGCGCAGGGCGCGTCGTCGGCCGACGCGCCGACGTCCGTTAACCAACATGTGGGATCAGTTGACTCATCGCGTGAGATGCGTCAGGCTTAGCCGCATGTCGTCGTACCGGTCGCTGCGAGTACTTACCTGAGCGCACTCTCCCTCATCGAGAGTGCGCTGGCCCCGTGCATCTGCACGAGGGCCGTTTTTATTGCCATCGGAACCTGTCGGGGCGGGCCCCGCCCGCGTCGCACCGCCTGAGAAGCCCCAGCCACTCCAGCCGAAGGCCAGAACCGCCATGACGAGACCCACGCCCGAGACCCTCGCCCACACCGCCCGGCGGGCCCGCGCGGCCACCGACCCGGCCGGCGACGCCGACCCCGCCGCCGCACGCGCCGCGTCCACCCCGGCCGTTCCGGCGGTACGCACCTCCGCCCCGGCCCAGGTCTCGGGTGCCGGTTCGCTGGTGAAGTCCCTGGAGGCGCTCGACGTCGATGTCGTCTTCGGCATCCCGGGCGGCGCGATCCTGCCGGCGTACGACCCGCTCTACGACTCCTCCGTCCGGCACATCCTGGTCCGCCACGAGCAGGGCGCCGGGCACGCGGCGACCGGGTACGCGCAGGCCACCGGCAAGGTCGGCGTCTGCATCGCGACCTCTGGTCCGGGCGCGACCAACCTGGTCACCCCGATCGCCGACGCGTACATGGACTCGGTGGCGATGGTGGCGATCACCGGCCAGGTGGCCCGCCCGTCGATCGGCACCGACGCCTTCCAGGAGGCGGACATCCAGGGCATCACGCTGCCGATCACCAAGCACAACTTCCTGGTGCAGAGCGCCGAGGAGATCCCGCAGGTGCTGGCCGAGGCGTTCCACCTGGCCAGCACCGGTCGGCCTGGCCCGGTGCTGGTCGACATCCCCAAGGACGTGCTCCAGGCGCAGACCACCTTCACCTGGCCGCCCACCCTGGACCTGCCCGGCTACCGGCCCACCCTGCACCCGCACGGCAAGCAGATCCGGGAGGCGGCCCGGCTGATGGCCGCCGCCCGCCGGCCGGTCCTCTACGTGGGTGGCGGCGTGCTCAAGGCCGGCGCCACCGACGGGCTGCGTCGACTGGCCGAGCTGACCGGCATCCCGGTGGTCACCACCCTGATGGCGCTCGGCGCGTTCCCCGACTCGCACGCGCAGCACCTGGGGATGCCCGGTATGCACGGCACCGTCGCCGCGGTCTACGGGCTGCAGAAGGCGGATCTGATCGTCGCCCTGGGCGCCCGGTTCGACGACCGGGTCACCGGCAAACTGGACTCGTTCGCCCCGGACGCCGCGGTGGTGCACGCCGACATCGACCCGGCCGAGATCGGCAAGAACCGGCACGCGGACGTGCCGATCGTCGGCGACGCCAAGCACGTCATCGACGAGCTGATCGGCGCGGTCACCGCCGAGCGGGCCGCCGGGCACGCCGCCGACCTGGGCGACTGGTGGACCCAGCTCGACGACCTGCGCAACCGCTACCCGCTGGGCTACGAGGAGCCGGCCGACGGCACGCTCTCCCCGCAGTACGTGATCAAGCGGCTCGGCGAGATCGTCGGCCCGGACGCGATCTTCGTGGCCGGTGTGGGTCAGCACCAGATGTGGGCGTCCCAGTTCATCTCCTACGAGAAGCCGAACACCTGGTTGAACTCGGGTGGCCTCGGCACGATGGGCTACGCGGTGCCGGCCGCGATGGGCGCCAAGGTCGGCAAGCCGGACACGGTGGTCTGGGCGGTGGACGGTGACGGCTGCTTCCAGATGACCAACCAGGAGTTGGCCACCTGCGCGCTGGAGGGCATCCCGGTCAAGATCGCCGTGATCAACAACGGCAATCTCGGCATGGTCCGGCAGTGGCAGACGCTGTTCTACAACGAGCGCTACTCCAACACCGACCTCGGCACCCACAAGCACCGCATCCCGGATTTCGTCAAGCTCGCCGAGGCACTCGGCTGCGTCGGGCTGCGCTGCGAGAACGCCGCGGACGTGGACAAGACCATCGCCGCCGCCATGGAGATCAACGACGCCCCGGTGGTCATCGACTTCGTGGTCGGCAAGGACGCCATGGTCTGGCCGATGGTGGCCGCCGGCACCAGTAACGACGAGATCATGTTCGCCCGCGGCGTCCGCCCGGCCTTCGATGAGGATGACATCTGATGACGGTCCACACGCTCTCGGTGCTGGTGGAGAACAAGCCGGGTGTGCTCGCCCGGGTCTCCGGCCTCTTCTCCCGGCGCGGGTTCAACATCGACAGTCTCGCCGTGGGTGAGACCGAGAACCCGGACGTCTCCCGGATCACCATCGTGGTCAACGCCGATTCGTCCCCGCTGGAACAGGTCACCAAGCAGCTCAACAAGCTGGTCAACGTGCTCAAGATCGTCGAGCTGGACCCGCAGGTCTCGGTCGCCCGGGAACTGCTGCTGGTGAAGGTCCGCGCCGACCGGGCCGCGCGCAGCCAGGTGCTGGAGACGGTCAACCTCTTCCGCGCCCGGGTCGTCGACGTGGCACCGGACACGCTGACCATCGAGGCCACCGGCACCCCGGACAAGCTCGACGCGCTGCTGCGCGACCTCGAGCCCTTCGGCATCAAGGAAATGGTCCAGTCCGGGCTGGTGGCCATCGGGCGCGGCTCGCGCTCGATCACCGCCGGCCCCGCGCTGCGGGCCGCCTGACCCATCCACACAGACCACGACGGGCCGCCCCGGCCGTCGTACGAAAGGGAAGTTCCAATGAGTGTTGAGGTGTACTACGACGACGACGCCGACCTCGGCCTGATCCAGGCCAAGAAGGTCGCCGTGATCGGCTACGGCAGCCAGGGCCACGCCCACGCGCTGTCGCTGCGCGACTCCGGTGTCGACGTGGTGATCGGTCTGCCGGAGGGCTCGAAGAGCCGCCCCAAGGCCGAGGAGCAGGGCCTGCGGGTGGTCACGCCGGCGCAGGCGGCCGCCGAGGCCGACGTCATCATGGTGCTCGCGCCGGACACCGCCCAGCGTTCCCTCTACTCCGAGTCGATCGCCCCGCACCTCGCCCCGGGCAAGGCGATCTTCTTCGGGCACGGCTTCAACATCCGGTACGGGCTGATCAAGCCCCCCGCCGAGGTGGACGTGGCGATGGTGGCGCCGAAGGGTCCCGGCCACCTGGTCCGTCGCCAGTACTCCGACGGCAAGGGCGTGCCCTGCCTGGTCGCCGTCGAGCAGGACGCCAGCGGCAACGCGTTCGCGCTCGCGCTCGCGTACGCCAAGGGCATCGGCGGTACCCGCGCCGGCGCGATCAAGACGACCTTCACCGAGGAGACCGAGACCGACCTCTTCGGCGAGCAGGCGGTGCTCTGCGGCGGCGCTGCGGCGCTGGTGCAGACCGGTTTCGAGGTGCTCACCGAGGCGGGCTACGCCCCCGAGGTGGCCTACTTCGAGTGCCTGCACGAGTTGAAGCTGATCGTCGACCTGATGTACGAGGGCGGCATCGCCAAGATGCGTTACAGCATCTCGGACACCGCCGAGTACGGCGACCTGTCCCGTGGTCCGCGGATCATCGACTCCCGGGTCAAGGAGGAGATGCGCAAGATCCTCGGGGAGATCCAGTCCGGCGAGTTCGCCCGCGAGTGGGTGGCCGAGGACGAGGCGGGCCGGCCCAACTTCACCAAGTGGCAGGCCGAGGGTGCGGCGCACCCGATCGAGGAGACCGGCAAGAAGCTGCGCGGCATGATGAGCTGGGTCGACCGCCCGATCACCGAGACCGCCTGACACGTCCTGCGGCACCGTCCGGCCGTTGCGAACGGCGGATGGTCCACCAACGGCCGGTGGCCCAGCGCTCTACCCAGCGCGGGTCGCCGGCCGTTGGCCGTGGCGCGACCGCCTCGTCGGCCGCTGCGGTGCGCCGGAGCACGAAGCTGCGTCGGATTTTCACCTGTTGGGACCGGGTGACCAACGCCTCGGCCAGCTTCGGTCCGAACCGCGCGAGATCGATGCGGGTCAGCTGTCGCAGCAGCGTGCTGCGCACGACGAGCGACAAGGGTGGCTCCTCCCGGTGGCTGTGCCTCCGGTTGTAGCGGGCGGGGGCAAACCGTGTCGGTGCGGTGAACGGCTGATGTCCGTCGCCCGACTCGCCGTGTGAGGGCACTCACCCCGGAGACCCGAACATGCCGGCCAGCGTGCCCCCTACGATCGCGGGTAGGTGTGCAGCCGGCACCTGACGGCCACGGCACGGGGCCAGCGCAGGGCGCAGTGCGGCGTCCTACCGCCCGGGCCGATCGCAAACACGACCTCTACGAGGACCGATGAATCCTGTCGTACTGATCGCCGAAGAACTCGCCCCCGCCGCCATCGAGGTGCTCGCCCACGACTTCGACGTCCGTCATGTCGACGGCACCGACCGTCCGGCCCTGCTCTCGGCGCTCTCCGAGGCCGACGCCGTCATCGTGCGCAGCGCGACCCAGATCGACGCCGAGGCCGTCGCCGCCGCGCCGCGACTCAAGGTCGTCGCCCGGGCCGGTGTCGGGCTGGACAACGTCGAGGTGCCGGCCGCCACCGCCCGGGGCGTCATGGTCGTCAACGCCCCCACCTCGAACATCGTCTCCGCCGCCGAGCAGGCCGTCGCGCTGCTGCTCGCGGTGGCCCGAAACACCGCGAGCGCCAGCGCCGCGCTCAAGGCGGGGGAGTGGAAGCGGTCCAAGTACACCGGGGTCGAGCTGCAGGGCAAGACCGTCGGCGTGGTCGGGCTCGGCCGCATCGGGGTGCTCTTCGCGCAGCGCATCGCCGCGTTCGGCACCCGGCTGATCGCGTACGACCCGTACATCCAGCCGGCCCGTGCGGCGCAGCTCGGCGTACGCCTGGTCGGGCTGGAGGAGCTGCTGCGTGAGAGCGACTTCATCTCCATCCACCTCCCGAAGACCCCCGAGACGGTGGGCCTGATCGGTGAGAAGGAGCTGGCGATCGTCAAGCCCGGCGTACGCATCGTCAACGCCGCCCGTGGTGGTCTCGTCGACGAGCAGGCCCTCGCGAACGCGATCGCCGAGGGTCGGGTCGCCGGTGCCGGCGTCGACGTGTATTCCAAGGAGCCCTGCACCGCCTCGCCGCTGTTCGCCTTCGACAACGTGGTGGCCACCCCGCACCTGGGTGCCTCCACCCACGAGGCGCAGGACAAGGCCGGCCTGGCGGTGGCCAAGAGCGTGAAGCTGGCGTTGCAGGGCGAGTTCGTGCCGGACGCGGTCAACGTGCAGGCTGGCGGCGTCGTCGCCGAGGACGTCCGGCCGCTGCTCCCGCTGGCCGAGAAGCTCGGCCGGGCCTTCACCGCGGTCGCCGGCGGGGTCGCCGCCAGCGTCACGGTCGAGGTACGCGGCGAGATCGTCGCGCACGACGTGTCGGTGCTCAAGCTGGCCGCCACCAAGGGCCTGTTCAGCTCCGTGGTCGAGGAGCAGGTCACCTACGTCAACGCCCCGCACCTGGCCGCCGAGCGTGGCGTCGAGGTCACCCTGGCCAGCCTGGCCGAGACGGCCGAGCACCCGACCCTGGTCACGGTGCGCGGCGCGCTGCCCGACGGCCGGACGGTCAGCGTCTCCGGCACGGTCACCCACACCGGTGCTCGGGACATCATCAAGCTGACCGAGGTGGACGGCTTCGACGTGGAGATCGGCGCGGAGGGCATCCTGCTCTTCCTGCGGTACGCCGACCGGCCCGGCGTGGTCGGCACCGTCGGTACGCTGCTCGGCGAGGCGGGCATCAACATCGCCGCCATGCAGGTGGCCCGGCGTGAGGCGGGCGGCGAGACGCTGATGACCCTCACGGTCGACCAGGCGCTCGGTGCGGACCTGCTCACCTCGGCGGCCGACTCGATCGGCGCGACCGCCGCCAGCGCCGCGGACCTGCGCGACGAGTAGTCGACGACAGCACCAAGGGGGGCCCGGCGATCCGCTGGGCCCCTCGTCGTACCCGGGGCAGGTGTGGCCGCCCCGATGGGTCAACCGGGCAGCCGCGCCGGGGGCGGATAGACCGAGCCGTCCTGCGGGTCGAAGAGCATCAGCCCGTGTTCGCCGGCCAGCCGTTCGATGTCCAGGAGTACCTGGTCCGCGCAGGTCGGGTGCAGGTTCAGCTCGACATGGTCGTGGGCGGCGTGCAGCGGCGCCACCGCCCACGGGCTGTCCGTGCCGGGGTGCCGGTCCGGGTACGACGCGGTGATGGCCCGGTAGAAGCTGACCACCCGTGGGTCCGGGTAACGGTCCACGTGTCGCCCCTGCCGGCAACCATCGACCGCTGCCCGCACGTCCTCGGGCGTCGCCCCGTCCTCCAGGGCCCACACGCTCAGATCGAAACTCACGGCGGACAGCGTGCCATCAGTCGTTCACCATGTCGAAACTGCCTCGCCGCCGTCGGACCGCTGAGTTGTCGCACACTCCGGTCGGGACGGTCCGCTGTGGAGACTCTTGCGTCGAGTTGCGTCGATTCGCTACCGTACCGACTGCGGTCACTGGCCGAGTTCGCGGCGCCGGCCCGTCTTCGGGTGGCGCGGTCGACGTCCGGCCCGACCGGTCCGCACCCCTCGATTGTGCGAGCCACGCGCACTCGTCGCTGACCGGCACCCACGGTCGTTGCCGAGACCGTGGGGGCCGATCGCGCCCCCGCCGCTCGCGCCCCCCGCCCCGCGCCTCCGCGCCCGCGCGCCCCCGCGCCCGCGCGCCCCCCGCCCCGCCCTCCAGCGTCGATCTAGGGCGTATTGCTGTGGATTGAGATCCACTAGCGACGATTTCCCCTAGATCGACGGGGAGTGGCGGGTGGTCAGCGTCGGTGGGCGAAGAGCGCGCGATCGACGGGGGGTGGCGGGTGGTCAGCGTCGGTGGGCGAAGAGCGCGCGATAGTCGGAGCCGCCACGGAACCAGGCCAGACCGGTCGGCCCTGCCGCGTAGAGCGCGGTGGCGTACGCGTCGGCGACGGTCAGGTCGGGGCCGACGACCGTGGCGGCGACCATCTGATCGGCCACCGCGCCGGTGTGCGGGTCCACCACGTGTCCCTGTCGCCCGGTCACCCCGGACGTGCCGACCGCGCCGGCCGTCATCTCCAGCACCAGTGGTGCGCGTTCCGGCGTGGTCGGATGGTGCACCGCCACCCGCCACGGCCCGCCGTGCGGTGCGTGGCCGCGTACGACCAGGTCGGCGCCCGCGAGCACGGCGTAGTCGTGGATGCCCGCGGCGCGCAACCGGGCCGCGGCGCGTTCCACCGCCCAGCCGCCGAGCAGGCCGCCCGGGTCGAAGCCGCCGGGCACCGCCCAGGCGTCGAACCACCCGTCGGTGGCGGCGCGCATCGCCGTGCAGCGATCCACCAGATCGGCAAGCGGGGGGTACGAGTCGGGGCTGATCTCGCCCCGGCGCAGCATGGAGGTCAGGCTCTCCGGCCGGTTGGGGCCGTAGGTGAGGTCGACGGCCCGCAGCTCGGCGACGCTGTCCCGCAGCGCATCGCCGACGCCCCGACGGCCGAGCCACTCGGGGGCGTTGAGCAGCAGGGTGTATTCGGCGGTGGGTGTGCGTACGGTGTGCTGCACCGCGATCCGGCCCTCGGCGGCACCGGCGGGGTCGATGCGCTGCCGGCGGCTGCCGAGCCGGAGGTCCGGCCGGCGGGCTCTGAAGGCCGAGGTGTCCGGCCAGCGGGTCCGCGGCTGCTCGTCGATGCGCATGGCACCTGCCCCTCAAGTTGGTGCCGCGTCGTCGCGACCCCCGTCGCAGGCCCCGTGACCCGCTGCCCCCACCGTAGGCAGCGGAGATGACCGCCTCATGGGTCCCAGCTGAGAGGGTGCTGTGTATCCGTACGTCTCAGGTATTGGAAGGCTCGTACCGGGAGGCGGGACGGGGACGTACCGTTGTCCGGACGGACCGGACGAAGCAGTCGACCAGAGGAGTGCGGGCGTGGCACGGATCGCGGTGGTGGCCGGGGATGGCATCGGGCCCGAGGTGGTCGCGCAGGCCCGCAAGGTCCTCGACGCCGTGCTGCCCGGCGTGCAGGCCACCGAGTACGACCTCGGCGCCGCCCGCTGGCACCGTACCGGAGAGGTTCTGCCCGACTCGGTGCTGGCCGAGCTGGCCGGGCACGACGCGATCCTGCTCGGCGCGGTCGGCGACCCGACGGTGCCGCCGGGTGTGCTGGAGCGCGGACTCCTGCTCAAGCTGCGGTTCGCCTTCGACCAGTACGTCAACCTGCGTCCGTCCCGGCTGTGGCCCGGGGTCACCGGTCCGCTCGGCAACGTCAAGCCGGGCGAGGTCGACCTCGTGGTGGTGCGTGAGGGCACCGAGGGGCTCTACGCCGGGGCAGGCGGTTCGCTGCACCGGGACACCCCCGCCGAGGTCGCGACGGAGGAGAGCCTGAACACCCGGCACGGCGTGGAGCGGGTGATCCGCGACGCCTTCGCCCGGGCCGGCCGCCGGGAGCGGCGCAAGGTCACGCTGGTGCACAAGACCAACGTGCTCACCCACGCCGGGTCGCTCTGGTCCCGTACCTTCGACGAGGTCGCCGCCGAGCACCCGGATGTCGCCACCGAGTACCAGCACGTCGACGCCGCCGCGATGTTCCTGGTCACCCAGCCGCAGCGGTACGACGTGGTGGTCACCGACAACCTGTTCGGCGACATCCTCACCGACATCGCCGCCGCGGTCACCGGCGGGATCGGGTTGGCGGCCAGCGGCTGCATCAACCCCGAGGGGGCGTACCCCTCGATGTTCGAGCCGGTGCACGGCTCGGCGCCGGACATCGCCGGGCAGGGCGTCGCCGACCCGGTCGCCGCGGTGCTCTCCGCGGCGCTACTGCTGGAGCAGCTCGGCCATACCGAGGCTGCGGCGCGGGTCAACGCGGCGGTCGCCGCCGAGCTGGCCGGCCGGACCGCGGGCACCGTACTGCGTACCGCCGAGGTCGGCGACCGCCTCGCCGCCCATGCCGTAGCCTGACCGCCCGGGCCACCGGCGGCGCGCCGGTCGCTCGGCGCTGGATCTCCGGGACCAGCCGCCCCACCGAACGGCGCTATCCGCTGAACGACCGTTCGGGGTAAGTTTCTGGCACAACCATGTCGGTGTGCGATCCCGCATGCCGTTGTCCCGCAGGGAGGTCAGCGCGATGAGCGGTGGTGACAAGCTCGACTTCGAGATCCGTCCGAATACCGCGCCGGTATCCGTCGCCGACCGGGCCGCCCTGCTGGTCAATCCCGGGTTCGGCCGGGTCTTCACCGACCACATGGTCACCGTGCGGTACGCCGACGGCAAGGGCTGGTACGACGCCCGGGTGGAGGCACGTGGACCCATCCCGATGGACCCGGCCAGCGCGGTCCTGCACTACGCGCAGGAGATCTTCGAGGGGCTGAAGGCGTACCGGACCGCCGACGGCGGCGTGACCATGTTCCGGCCGGACGCCAACGCCGCCCGTTTCGTCACCTCGGCACAGCGGATGGCGATGCCGGCGCTGCCGCCCGAGGTCTTCGTCGACTCGCTGCAGAAGCTGATCGAGATCGACCGGGACTGGATCCCGACCGGCGAGGACGGCAGCCTCTACCTGCGGCCGTTCATGTTCGCCAGCGAGGTCTTCCTCGGCGTCCGCCCGGCCAACGAATACCTCTACATGGTGATCGCCTCGCCGGTCGGTGCGTACTTCACCGGTGGGGTCAAGCCGGTCACCGTGTGGGTCTCGCCGGACTACACCCGGGCCGCGCCCGGCGGCACCGGCGCGGCCAAGTGTGGCGGCAACTACGCCGCGTCACTGGCAGCCCAGGCCGAAGCCATCGAGGCCGGCTGTGACCAGGTGGTCTTCCTGGACGCGGTGGAGCGCCGGTTCGTCGACGAACTCGGCGGCATGAACGTCTTCTTCGTCTACGACGACGACACGGTGGTCACCCCACCGCTGACCGGAACGATCCTGCCGGGCATCACCCGCGACGCGGTCCTCACCCTGGCCGGCGCGGCCGGGCACCGGGTCGAAGAGCGCCCGGTCACCTTCGCCGACTGGCAGGCCGACGCCGCAAGTGGCCGGCTACGCGAGGTCTTCGCCTGCGGCACCGCCGCGGTGATCACCCCGATCGGGGGTGTCCGCTTCCCCGATGGCGAGTTCCTGATCGGCGGCGGCGAGCCCGGCCGGGTCACCATGGCGCTGCGCCAGCAACTGGTCGACATCCAGCGCGGCAAGGCCGCCGACCCCCAGGGCTGGGTCCACCGGGTCTTCTAACCCGCCCCCGGCTCGCCCCTCCGCCGCCGCCCCCGGGCGGCCCACGGGCGGCCCCCGGGCGGCCCCCGGGCGGCCCCCGGGCGGCCCCCGGGCGGCCCCGCCCCGTCGATCTAGGGCATATCGCTGCTAGTGGATCTCCGATCACAGCGATATGCCCTAGATCGACGGGGGAGGGGGCGACGGGGAGGGGGCGTGGCGGGCTAGCTGAGCAGGTGGGCGCGCAGGGCTTCTAGCTGCGGGTCCGTTACGCCGGCGTGGCGTAGGTATTCCTCGACCGAGCCGTGGCCCTCGCGCAGCTCGGCCAGGAACATCTGCATCGCTTCGGCGGGCGAGGCCAGGAACGGTGCCGGCACGGCCACATGGTCAGGGGTGTTGGCGGCCAGCCACGCGCTGAACCGGGCCGACGCCTCGCTGCTCAGCGCGTAGTCCGCCGCGATGTCCTCGTCGTCGACGCCGAGCACGGCGAGGGTCAGTGCGCAGACGATGCCGGTACGGTCCTTGCCGGCGAACAGTGCACCACCACCGGAGCGTTGGCGGAGTCCGCGATCAGCCCGACCGCCTCGGCCAAGCCGGAGGTGCCGGTCTGTGCCAGGGCGGCGTACCGGTCCGCGAGGTAGCGGGCCAGGCTGGTGCCCTCCTCGTGCGGCGCGTGTGTCCAGTCCTCGTGCTCCGGGTGGATGTGCCGGTAGGTCAGCCCCTGGTACGCCGGCACCCGGCCGTCCCGGTCAACCTCCTGCGGGCGGCGCAGGTCGATGACCGTACGGATGCCGAGCGCGGCGAACGCGTCCCGGTCCTGTTCGTCGAGGCGGTGCAGGGAGTCGGAGCGGTAGAGCCGCCCCCGCCGTACGGTGCGGCCGTCGTGGCCGGCGTAGCCACCGACGTCGCGGAAGTTGAAGGTCGCGGGCAGCGAGATGTGTCGGGTTTCGTCGATGGCGTCCACGCTGACACCGTAACGGCCGATGGGGCTCGGCCCCGCCGGCTGTCGGGTCCGATCAGCTATCGCGCTGTGCCGGGCGGCAGCGCGCCGTACGTCTCGTCGTAGTAGCCGCCCAACTGGTCCCGGTAGGTCGGGTCGCTGTGGCTGGTCTCGTCGTACTCCGGGGCGGCCTTGATCTGGTCGCGGGTCCGGTCGACGGAGACCGTGCGCTGGTCGTGGTTGACCTGGTTGACCGTGCCGGCCGGCAGCATCACCTTCTTGCCGAAGACCCACGGACCGGTGTCGACCACGAGGTAGCTGCCGCCCACCTCGTGACTGGCGCTGTCGATCTTGCCGATCCCACCGTCGGTGGCCTCGACCTTGTATCCGACCAGGTCGGCGTCGGCCACCCCGGCGTCGTCCCGGTAGCGCCAGGGGTCGAAAGCGCCGGCCGGTGCGCCGCCCGGCACGGTGCCCTGGTCGCCGCCGCGCAGCGGGTCCGGCCCGGCGTAGGTGGCGTGCGGGTCGATCCTGTCCATGCCGTTCACTCCTGACTGTCGCCGATCATCTCGGCGTCGCTGGGTGCGTCCCCGCAGGAGCTACCCGGCCGCCGGGGGCGGGAAACGGCGCCGGAAGCGGCAGACGGCGCGCCGGGGGCGGGAGACGGCGACGGAGGCGGGAGCGGGAGACAAGAACGGGCTCAGGCCAGCGCGGCCTCGGCGTCCAGGGTGACCGCCGCGGCGTGCACCACGGCGGAGATCCGTAGTGCGTCGAGTACCTGCTCCCGGGTGAAGCCGCGGCCGCGCAGCGCCTTCTCGTGCGACTCAAGGCACACGCCGCAGCCGAAGATCGCCGACACGCCGAGGCACCAGAGCTTGAAGTCGCCCTTGTCCACGCCGGGCCGGGCCACGATCCGCATCCGCAGGCGGGCCGGCATCGCGGCGTACTGCCCGTCGCCCATCAGGTGTGTGGCCCGGTGGTAGACGTTGGTCATCGCCATTCTGGCCGCGGCGGCCCTGGCCGCTTCCAGGCCTTCCGGCGTGAGGTGCCCGGCGGCGTCGGCCGCGATCTCCCGCAGCACCACCGGGTTGCGGGCGGCCACCGCGCAGGCCAGCGCGGTGCCCCACGACTGCACGGGGGTGAGCGTGGCGGTGGCGCCGATCGAGCCCAGGTTGAGCTCGATGTCCGTGGCGTACGGCGGCAGGGCCGCCCTGATCGCGTCCAGGCCCATGGTCCTCCTTGCGAGCGACGCGGGACGGCAGAGGCTGTCCCGCCATGTGGATTGTTCCTCCCAAAACCGGGGAGGGGTGGCAGAGTGACGGTCGTGACCAGCACGTCCCTGATTATTGCGACCTAGCGCGCCGGCCCTCCCCTCCGCCGAGCGCGCAGACCTCCCGCATCCGCGGGGGGTCTTTTTGTTGCTCCGAGAAAGGATCCTGATGACGTTCCAGGTCTACGACACGACGTTGCGTGACGGCGCCCAGCGCGAGGGGCTCACCTACTCGGTGATCGACAAGCTGGCGGTGGCGCGGCTGCTCGACGAGTTCGGCGTCGGCTTCATCGAGGGCGGCTGGCCGGGCGCGGTGCCCAAGGACACCGAGTTCTTCCGCCGGGCGCGTACCGAACTCGACCTGCGGCACGCCGTGCTGGTCGCGTTCGGTGCCACCCGCAAGGCCGGCGTCGCGGTCGCGGACGACCCCCAGGTGCGTGGCCTGCTGGACGCGCAGACCCCCGCGGTGGCGCTGGTCGCCAAGGCCGACATCCGGCACGTCGAGCGCGCGTTGCGCACCACCGGTGCGGAGAACCTAGCGATGATCCACGACACCGTCACCCACCTGGTCGGCGAGGGCCGTCGGGTCTTCGTCGACGGGGAGCACTTCTTCGACGGCTACCGGCACGATCCGGCGTACGGCGCGGCCGTCGTGCAGACCGCGCTGGCCGCCGGCGCCGAGCGGATGGTGCTCTGCGACACCAACGGCGGCATGCTGCCGTCCCAGGTGACCGCCGTGATCGTCGACCTGACCGAGCGGCTCGGGATCGACGCCGGGCTGCTCGGCATGCACGCACAGAACGACACCGCCTGCGCGGTGGCCAACACCATCGCCGCCGTGGAGGCGGGCGTCCGCCACGTACAGGGCACCGCCAACGGGTACGGCGAGCGCCCCGGCAACGCTGACCTCTTCGCGGTCACCGCCAACCTCCAACTCAAGCTGGGCATGCCCGTCCTACCGGAGGGATGCCTGGAGCAGATGGTGCGGGTCTCGCACGCCATCGCCGAGATCGCCAACATCGCCCCCGACACCCACCAGGCATACGTCGGGGCCGCCGCATTCGCTCACAAGGCGGGGCTGCACGCGAGCGCGATCAAGGTCGACCCGTTGCTCTACAACCACGTGGACCCGTCGGTGGTGGGCAACGACATGCGGATCCTGATAACCGAGATGGCCGGCCGGGCCAGCGTCGAGCTCAAGAGCCGTGAGCTCGGCCTGGATCTGGCCGGCCGTCCGGAGGCACTGACCCGGGTCACCAACCGGGTCAAGGAGTTGGAGGCTGGCGGCTGGTCCTTCGAGGCAGCGGACGCTTCCTTCGAGCTGCTGGTCCGCTCCGAGCTGCCGGAGGGCCTGCCGGCCCGGCCGTTCACCCTGGAGTCGTACCGGGTGCTGGTCGAGCACCGCGAGGACGGCGCGGTGGTCTCCGAGGCGACCGTCAAGATCCGGGTACGCGGTGAGCGGGTGATCGCCACCGCCGAGGGCAACGGCCCGGTCAACGCCCTGGACGAGGCGCTGCGGGTGGGCCTGGCCCGGCACTACCCGCAGCTGCGCGACTTCGAGCTGGCCGACTACAAGGTGCGGATCCTGGAGGGCAGCCACGGCACCGGCGCGGTCACCCGGGTGTTGCTGGAGACCGCCGACGGCGGCGGTCGGGACTGGACCACGGTGGGCGTACACCCCAACGTGGTCGAGGCCAGCTGGCACGCCCTGGTGGACGCCCTGACCTACGGCCTGGCCCCCGCGCGTCCGGTCGATCATGGCGTTGTGTTGCCGCGCAGAACAGGAACTGCTTCGTAGGGGAGGGAGTCTCACCGGGTGGGGAGGGTGAGGGTTGTCAGGACGGGACGGTGGTCGGTTTTGGGGAGGGCCAGCACGCGCACCTCGCGGACCGCTATGCGTCGGTCGACCAGGACGTGGTCGATGGTGACCGGCGGGATGAGGTCGCCGTCGTACGGGCCCCAGGTGCCGGTCAGCCCTTCGCCGGTGGCGTCGGCGGCGTCAACGTAGCCGGTGCGCAGCAGGGCCCGTAGTGGGCTGTGGTCGAGGGTGGCGTTGAAGTCCCCGGCGAGGATCCGCAGGCCCCCGTTCGGGGTGGCCGGTGGCTGTGCGGTCAGGTCGGTACGCCAGGAGCCGACCTGGTCCAACGCGTACGGTGCCGAGGGGTGGGCCGACTCGACGCGGACCGGTGGCGCGCCGGGGACGGCGAGGGTGCCGTACGCCTGGCTGAAGCCCCAACCACCGCGGTTCTGCCGGATGCCGCCCTCGCTGATCGGCCACCGCGAGTAGAGCCCGGAGCCGGGCGTGCCGACCTGCGGGTTGAGCTGTCGGTGCGGCAGGAGCTGGTCGAGGCCGAACCGGTCCAGGTCGGCCTGCGCCTCGGGAGTGAACTCCTGCACGGTGAGCACGTCCACGTGGTGCTGGCGGACGAGCTCGACCAGCGTCCGCGCGTCGGCCGAGCCGGCGAGCAGGTTGGCGGTGAGCAGCCGCACGGTCGGGCCGGCCGCCGCGGGTTGCGGGGAGTCGAGCGCGCGGGGTGCGACCGCGCCGAGCAGCGCCACCGCGGTCAGTGCCGCGATGGCCGCCGGCCACCAGCGCCGCAGGGCGAGCGCGAGGCCCAGGGCCAGCACGCTCCAGCCGGCGACGTACGGGGTGAAGGCGAGCGCCTGCACCAGCGGCCCCCGGTCGAGGCCGGCGAGCCGGACGGTGGCCCAGAGTGCCGTCGGTGCGACCGCCGACCAGCAGAGCACCGTGCCGATCCGGGCGAGGGCGCGGCGTCGGGTGGGCGCGGGCGGACTGTCGACGATCATGGCGGCCAGCCTAGCGGGATCCGCGACACCATTTCATGAATAGTTATGGCTTCGCATTTCGCAATTATCTGACGGCTGACCGACAACTCGATAAAGGGAGATCAACTATTGACGCTCGGCTTTTTATGGTGCTACGTTCCATCTGGTCTAAGCGACGCAACTCTGAGTAGTAATCCCAGCTCAAACCGGATGTAGATCGTTGCGAGACGAGCCACACCAGGTGTGTGTGAGAGAGCTTCCTCCGGACTTGTTGGCGTCGTGCGCCTATTTAGGTAGTCATCCGTCCCGCCCCGCGGGTCGGCCGAATTAGCACGGTCACACAAGGGGGACCTGTCATGAACACATCCTTCCGACGCAAGGCGGCAGCGGTCACGTTCGCCGTCCTGGCGCTCACTCTGGCTGGTGGGGGGATCGCCATCGCGCAGCCGTCGGCGAAGGCTCCGCAGGAGGCGACCCAGCAGGCGAGCCGCCGGGTGGACACCCAGCCACCGGTGACGGCCGAATCGACGCGTAAGGCCCGGGCCGCACTGAAGGCCGGTGGCGCGACCACCCTGGTCGCCACCAGCGCCTGGACCGTCGTCAACGCCAACGCGACCAAGGCGCGCGGCACCGGCACCGTGATCAAGTACGGCGTTGGTCAGTACGAGGTGCAGTTCGGCTACGTGGTCTCGGCCGGCGCCTTCCTGGCCACGATCTCCCGGTCGGACTCCTGCTGCATCCCGCCCGCTGGCGAGATCTCGGTCGCCCCGCGACTGAGCACACCCAACGCCGTCTTCGTCCAGACCCGCAACTCGTCCGGAGCGCCGGCGGACCTCGGCTTCACCCTGCTCACGCACACACCCTGATCGGCCCGACAGTCGGCCCCCGCGCCTGGTGTGCGGGGGCCGCACCCTGCCGGCTCCGGCCCGTACGGACTCGTCGTCACGCTCAGCCGACTTCTGCCGACTCGGGAGGGTTCTGCCCCGTCGACCCGTCCCGTGCCGGTCGTCCCCCGTCCGGGCGGCTCATCCCCATCCGGGCCACAACAGGCCCGTCCGGCCCGCACAATCCGACGTTTGCCGAGGCCCCGCCCCGGGAAGCAAGCACCGTGACGGACATCTCGGACACCCTGGCCAGCATGCCCAGCCCGGTCGATGCCGAGCCGACCGGCGTCGAGTTGGAACAGACCCTCTTCGAGGTCAAACGCGTGATCGTCGGGCAGGATCGGCTCGTCGAACGACTGCTCACCGCCCTGGTCGCCAACGGGCACTGCCTTCTTGAGGGAGTCCCCGGCGTGGCCAAGACGCTGGCCGCGCAGACCCTCGCCACCGTGGTCGGCGGCACCTTCTCCCGGATCCAGTTCACACCGGACCTGGTCCCCTCCGACATCGTCGGCACCCGGATCTACCGGGCCTCCAAGGAGACCTTCGACGTCGAGCTGGGCCCGATCATGGCCAACCTGGTGCTGGCCGACGAGATCAACCGGGCCCCGGCCAAGGTCCAGTCGGCGCTGCTGGAGGCGATGGCGGAGCGGCAGGTCTCCATCGGCGGGCGTAGCTGGCCGGTTCCGACGCCGTTCCTGGTGCTGGCCACCCAGAACCCGATCGAGTCCGAGGGTGTCTACCAGCTCCCGGAGGCGCAGCGCGACCGGTTCCTCATGAAGGTGGTGGTGGACTACCCGACCGACGCCGACGAGTTGGCCATCCTCTACCGGATGAGCACCGACCGGCCGAGCCCGCGCCGGGTGCTCGACGCGGAACGGCTGCGTGACCTCCAGATCCACGCCGAGCGGGTCTTCGTCCACCACGCGTTGGCCGAGTACGTGGTCCGACTCATCCTCGCCACCCGCGACCCGGGCCGGTTCGGGCTGCCGGAGATCGCTCCGCTGCTGGCGTACGGGGCCAGCCCGCGGGCCACCCTGGGCCTGGTCGCGGCCGCGCGGGCCCGGGCGCTGCTGCACGGGCGGGAGTACGTGCTGCCCGAGGACGTCCGGGAGTTGGCCGTGGACGTCCTGGCCCACCGGCTGGTGCTCTCGTTCGACGCGGTCGCCGACGGTGTGTCGGCCGAGAGCGTGGTCCGCCGGCTGGTGGAGGTGGTGCCGCCGCCCCGGCTGGCCCACGGGCACCCGCAGCAGGTCCCCGACCTGGCGGCGGCATGAGGCGCGACAGCACCGTGACGGCCGACCCCGGCCTCGCCGAGCTGACGCCGGACCAGCGGCTGCGCCGCCTGGAGCTGACGGTCACCCGACGGCTGAACGGTCTGCTGCACGGCCAGTACCGTGGCCTGCTGCCCGGGCCCGGCAGCGAACCCGCCGGCAGCCGCGAGTACCGGCCGGGGGAGGACGAGGTCCGCCGGATGGACTGGGCGGTCACCGCCCGGACCGCCGTGCCACACATCCGCCAGGTCGACGCCGACCGGGAACTGACCACCTGGCTGCTCGTCGACGCCAGCGCCAGCATGGAGTTCGGCACCGCCGAGCTGGACAAGAGGGAGCTGGCGGTGGCCGCGGTCGCCGCAGTGGGTTTCCTGACCGCCGGCATCGGCAACCGGCTCGGCGCCCAGGTGCTGCGTGCCGACGGGGTACGTCGCTTCCCGGCGCGCAGCGGGCGTACCCATCTGCTCGGTCTGCTGCGCGCGCTGCTGGCCGCCCCGCGTGCCAGCACGCCCGGCGACCGGCCGGGGTCGGCCTTGTCGGTCGGGGTGTCGGTGCCGGTCGGGCCGCCGGAACTGGCCGACGGTCTCGCCGCCGTGCACCGGTTCGCGAACCGCCGTGGGCTGGTCGTGGTGGTCTCCGATTTCCTCGACGGCCTGCCGGACGACCCGGGTCAGCCGCCGCCCTGGGAACGGACCCTGCGCCGGCTCACGGCCCGACACCAGGTGCTGGCGATCGAGGTGACCGACCCGCGTGAGCTGGAGTTGCCGGACGTCGGACTGATCACCCTGGTCGACCCGGAGACCGGCCGCCGTCGTGAGGTGTGCACGTCGGACCGTCGGCTGCGCGAGCGGTACGCCGGGGCCGCCGCCGCCCAGCGCGACCAGGTCCACCAGGCGCTGCGCCGCAGTGCCGCCACCCATCTGGCGCTGCGCACCGACCGGGACTGGGGCGCGGACATCGTCCGGCATGTGCACGCCCAGCGCCGGCTGGCCGCCGCGCCGGTCGGGGTGGCCCGGGGAGGTGTCACGTGATCTGGCAGTCGCCGCTGCGACTCTGGCTACTGCTCGGCGTGCTGGCCCTGGTCGCCGCGTACCTGGTGATGCAGCGCAGACGCAGCCGCTACGCGGTGCGCTTCACCAACCTGCGGCTGCTGGACCGGGTGGCGCCGGAGCGACCGGCCTGGCGTCGACACGTTCCGGCCGGGTTGTTCCTGGCCATGTTGGCGCTGCTCGTCGTCGGCTTCGCCCGGCCCAGCGCCGAGGTCCGGGTGCCCCGCGAACGTGCCACGGTGATGGTGGCGGTGGACGTGTCCACCTCCATGCTCGCCACCGACGTGGACCCGGACCGGCTGGCCGCCGCCAAACAGGCCGCCCGGCGGTTCGTCGAGGGCCTGCCCGACGAGTTCAACGTGGGCCTGGTCGCGTTCGCCGGCAGCGCGGCCGTCCTGGTGCCGCCGGGCACCGACCGGGATGCCCTGGACGAGGGGATCGGCCGGCTCGCCGAGGGCGTGACCGGTGTGCAGGGCACCGCGATCGGCGAAGCCATCAACACCTCGCTGGGCGCGGTGAAGGGCCTGGACCACCAGGCCGCGAAGCAGCCGCCGCCGGCCCGGATCATCCTGCTCTCGGATGGGGCGAACACCTCCGGAATGGACCCGATGGAGGCCGCGGCGGAGGCGGTGACAGCGAAGGTGCCGGTGCACGCCATCTCCTTCGGCACCCCGTCCGGGTTCGTGGACCGGGGTGGGCGGCCGATCCAGGTGCCGGTCGACGGGCAGACCCTGCGGGCCGTCGCCGAGGAGACCGGCGGGATGTTCCACGAGGCCAGCACCACCGACGAACTGCGTGCCGTCTACGACGACATCGGCAGCTCGGTCGGCTACCGCACCGAGCGGCAGGACATCTCGGCCCGGTTCATCGGTCTCGGACTGGTCTTCGCGATGGGCGCCGCCGCCGGCTCGATGCGCTGGTTCTCCCGGCTGCCCTGAACCGCCGCGCAACGGACATCGACCGACCGTGAGGAGTACGCATGGCAGTGCAGACCGGACTGGGCGAACCGCGTGGTCCCTGGTTCATCTCCCCGGAACTCGACCCGGACGGGCGCGGGCGGTGGGACGTACCCGGTCCCGGGCGGGATCCCGGCGGGCGGCGCCCCGGCTGGTTGCTCGCCGCGCTGGGGGTGGTGGCGCTCTCCACGGTCTCGGGTGCCGTGGCCGGTGGCGTCATCGCCAGCCGGGACGGCGGTGCGGGTCCGGCCGCGGCGTCCGCCGCCCCGGTGCCGGCCGAGCTGGTCACCGCCGCCGAGCGGACCGTGCCGGGGGTGGTGTCGGTGCTCGCGGGCGGTGCGAACGGCTCCTCCGCCACCGGTTCGGGCTTCGCCGTGGACGATCAGCAGCACCTGATCACCAACGACCACATCCTGGCCAAGGGGGGTGGTGGGCCGGTGACGGTGGAGCTGCCGGACGGCCGCCGGTTCGCCGCCGAGGTGGTCGGTCGGGAACCGCGCAGCGACCTGGCGGTGCTGAAGGTGCCGCCGTCGGCCGGGCTCGCGCCGTTGCCGCTGGCCAAGGCGGGTGCCACCCGGGTCGGCGAGCCGGTGCTCGCGGTGGGTTCGCCGCTCGGTCTGTCCGGGACGGTCACCGCGGGCATCGTCAGCGCGTTGGACCGTCAGGTGCGGCTGGGCAACAACCGGCATTCGGCGGTGCAGACCGACGCGTCGATCAACCCCGGCAACTCTGGTGGACCGCTGGTCAACGCGCGCGGCGAGGTGGTCGGGGTGAACACCGCGATCGCCACCATCGACGGCAACGGCTCGATCGGCATCGGCTTCGCCATCCCGATCGAGCAGGTGCAGCAGACCGCCGACACGATCATCGGTAAGGGCGGCTGAGCTGCCCGGATGGTCGTCTGGCGGCCGGTGGGAACGTCGACACTGTCGGATATCCGGCCGGAGAGCATCGGGCCATGGAAATATTACGCTCGGTATGGATACTGGCGGAGGTGGAGCGTCCTCTTCTCGCGGTCCTCCTGCTGGTGGGCCTGATCATCGGATGTGCAGTGGGGTCGGCGTACGCCCGCGCCCGGCGTGGGTGGAATGACTACCAGACCGTCAAGAAGTCGGTGCCCGGTGCCCGCAACAGCGCATGGCTGCTGATTCGGGGAGTCGCCATGAAGGCCGCGGTGATCGCGCTGCTGCTGGTCGGCGCGGTGGCGTACGCGGCGGCCGGCGCGGACGACGAGACCGCCGGCCCGGCGCCCGGCCCGTCGGCGACGCAGAGTGAGCCGGTACGCCGATGACCGCCGGAGCGCCGGCGGAGGTTAGCCTCGGGGCGTGGACGACGGACTGCGGGTGACCGACCGGTGGGTCGTCCCTGCCGGAGAACTGCGGGAGCGCTTCTCCCGTTCGTCCGGGCCGGGTGGGCAGGGTGTCAACACCGCCGACTCCCGGGTCGAGCTGAGCTACGACCTGGCCAACTCGCCGGGTGTGCCCGACTCGGTCCGCGCCCGGGCGCTGGCCCGACTGGCCAACCGCCTGGTGGACGGCGTGCTGACGATCGCGGCCAGCGAGCACCGGGCGCAGTTGGCCAACCGGGAGGCGGCCCGCGAGCGGCTGATCGCGCTGCTGCGTGAGGCCGCGGCTCCTCCGCCGCCTCCGCGCCGGCCGACCCGCCCGTCCCGGGGTGCCAAGGAGCGCCGACTGGCCGAGAAGAAGCGCCAGTCCCAGCGCAAGCGCGACCGCCGCGCCGACGGCGAGTAGCTAAGCCACGAACTCCGACCAGCGTGCGGTCAGCCGGTGAAGCTCCACGCCTGGTTCTGGCCGCCGATGCACTCCCACTGCTGGACGAAGGCACCGGGCGCGGGCGCCGTCAGGGCGGAGTTGGCGGCATCGAGGCACTTGTCGCTGTGCCCGGCCCGCAACTCCCACTTGTCGTCCGCCCGGCGCTGAAGGTGCCAGGTCTGGTTCGCGCGCCAGCCGCAGCTCTCCAATACCAGGCCGGCCCCGTTGCCGGTGTTGCCGTCGCGCACGCTCAGGCACTGCCCGCTGGCGGCGTCCATGATTTCGAAAGCGTTCTGGTAGGCGACCCGTCCGCCCCGGCGTAGGAAACGGAACCGCTGGGTCGGCTGGTTCATATCCGGTTTCACCTTCATGTCCGCCGCATCCACGACCAGGTCGTTCCGGCCGGAATAGACGCTGTGGAGTCGATCGAGTTCGCCGAATTGGACAAACGGTACGGTCGTGGTTTCGCCTCGTTTCGAGACGGTCGCCACCCACCGATTGGATGCGGTCTCGTTGAATCTCTTGTGTGTTTCGCGGACCTGGGGTGCGACGCAGAGATGGTCCTTGGGCGTCGCCTCGCGCCACACGAATCCCTGCTGGCACGTTTCGGGCCCGAAGGTCTGATCGGCCGGGTTGCGGAACTGATTGGGATTGCGGTTGTCCAGTTTCACGAACTGCCGGGTCTTGGGGTCCACGCAGACGTGGTCGTCCGGTCTGGCCTCACGCCACACGTTCCCCTGAGTGCAGGTGGAGGGCCCAAACGGCCCGAACGCGGCGGATACGCCGTTGACCGGGGGACCGGCGAATGCCGTGTCGCCGGGCGTCCAATTCGCGGACGCAGGCGTTTCGGACGCCGTTATGCCGATCGTCAGAAGACCGGCAAGAAACATCAGTGATCGCGCACCGGTAATCACGAGAATCAAGCTAACACGACGCGCCGAGCCGCCGGTGCGAAACAATCAGGTCGATCGTCGGTGGCCGTCCATCCAGATGCCGTCAAATCGAATTGCCGCAGGCCGTTGGACCATCAAATGCGGGCCGGCGCGGTGCAGGTGACGCCGTGCCATCGACTGACAGAATCTGGCATCTGTCAGCTCAACGGTGTACGGTCGTCAGGTACCCCACGGTGAGAGGAAGACCCATGGACACCCGCACCCTCGGCACCACCGGCCCGACCGTCTCCGCGCTCGGGCTCGGCCTGATGGGCATGTCGGACCTCTACGGCGCCGCCGACGAGGCCGAGAGCATCGCCACCATCCACGCCGCGCTGGACGCCGGTGTGACCCTGCTGGACACCGGCGACTTCTACGGGATGGGGCACAACGAGCTGCTGCTGCGCGAGGCACTGCGCGGCCGCAACCGCGACGACGCCGTGATCAGTGTCAAGTTCGGCGCACTGCGCGACGCCGAGGGCGGTTGGAACGGCGTCGACGTCCGACCCGCCGCGATCAAGAACTTTCTGGCGTACACCCTGCGCCGGCTCGGCACCGACCACGTCGACATCTACCGCCCCGCGCGGCTCTCGCCGGACGTGCCGGTCGAGGAGGTGGTGGGCACCATCGCCGAGCTGGTCAAGGCAGGCCATGTCCGGCACATCGGCCTGTCCGAGGTGAGCGCCGAGACGCTGCGCCGGGCGTACGCGGTGCACCCGATCACCGATCTCCAGATCGAATACTCACTGATCTCCCGCAACCCGGAGACCGACATCCTGCCGACGGCCCGCGAGCTGGGCGTCGGGATCACCGCCTACGGGGTGCTCTCCCGGGGGCTGATCAGCGGCCACTGGACGGCGGGGCGGCAGACCTCCGGCACCGACTTCCGCAGCCACCTGCCCCGGTTCGCCGGCGCGAACCTGGACCGCAACCTGGCCCTGGTGGAAGCCCTACGCACCATCGCCGAGGCCCGGGGCGTCACCGTGGCGCAGATCGCCATCGCCTGGGTGCTCGCCCGGGGCGGAAACATCGTGCCGCTGATCGGCGCCCGCCGCCGGGACCGGCTGACCGAGGCCCTGGGAGCCGCGATCCTCACCCTGACCGAGGCCGACCTGGCCGCCATCGAGGCCGCCGTCCCGCCCGGTGCGGCGGCCGGCACCCGCTACGACGAGGCGCAGATGGCGATGCTGGACAGCGAGCGGGCATGACCATCCGACCGTGGCGCGGCCGTCGGCCGGGGGCCGCGCCACGGCCGGCCGCACGGTCAGGGAGGCTGGGCTGATGAGCGACACCACCGCCCTGTCCGCCGGCCGCATCCTCGACGCCGCCGAGGAGGTGCTGCGTCGGTACGGGCCGGCCAAGGCCACCGTGCTGGACGTCGCCCGCGCGCTGGGCGTCAGCCACGGCAGCGTCTACCGGCACTTCGCCAGCAAGGCCGCGCTGCGCGAGGCGGTCGCCGAACGCTGGCTGGCGCGGGTCTCCACCCCGCTGGTCGAGGTGGCCACCAGCACCGAGCCGGCCGCCCAGCGGCTCCGCCGGTGGCTGGCCGAGCTGAGCGGCACCAAGCGCCGGATGGCCCGGGAGGACCCGGAGCTGTTCGCCAACTTCCACCAGCTCGCCGAAGTCTCCGAGGGCGTGGTCGCCAACCACCTGGAGGTTCTCGCCGGTCAGCTCAGCGTGATCGTCGCGGACGGGGTGGCGGCCGGCGAGTTCACCGTGTCCGATCCGGCGGTGGCCGGGCGGGCGTTGCTCCAGGCCACCGCGAGATTCCACCACCCGGCCCACCGTGCCGAGTGGAGCGAGCCGGGCCTCGACGACGACCTGGCCGCGGTGGTCGCACTGCTCATCGACGGCCTGCGTACCCGCCCGACCGGCTGAACCGACCGCGGACGGTCAGGCCGGAACGGCGGCGAGCAGCCGGTCGCGCAGCACCGCCGCCCGGTCGGCGAACCCGCGCTGGGCGGCGGCGTACTCGGCCCGGCCCTCCGGGGTCTCCACGCGTACCGGCGGATGACCGAGCGCGGCCAGGTCGTACGGGCTGGCCCGCATGTCCAGGGTGCGGATCTCCCGGGTGAGCGCGAAGGCGTCCGCCACCAGTTCCGAGCTGACCAGCGGAGAGAGCTTGTACGCCCACTTGTACAGGTCCATGTTGGCGTGCAGGCAGCCCGGCTGTTCGTTCGCGTGCTGGGTCTCCCGGGTCGGGCTGAGCAGGTTCAACGGCCGGGCCGGCGGGGTGAAGAACCGGAACGCGTCGAAGTGGCTGCACCGCACGCCCCGCTCCTGCACGACCTCGGCGGTCCGCTCCGGGGTCAACCGCAACGGCCAGGCGTTGTGCCGCAGCTCATCCTGGGTCTGCCGGTAGACCATCGCCCACTCGTGCATCCCGAAGCAGCCGAAGTGCGGCGTCCGCCCCGAGGTGGCCGCCAGCAGCGAGCGGATCCAGGCGATCGAGTCGCCGCGCCGCCCGCGTACCGCCTCGGTGTCGAGGGTGACCCCGGCGGTGGTGGCGCGGTAGTCCCGGCCGAACTCGGCCGGGTCGGCGCCGCGCAGCTCGACCCCGGCGCCCGGATGCCACCGGCGGAGCTGGGCCGGCCGGTGCGAGTAGTAGCTGAACAGGAAGTCGGCAACCGGGTGCCGCTCGCCCCGACGACGACGGGCCAGGTGCGGGGTCAGCCAGGCGTCCACCCGCTCCTGGTGGGCACGGCGGCGGGCCTGCCAGGCCGTTCCGTCGAGCACGGCGGGAGCGAGGGCGGCGGTCACGGATCCCAGGGTACGACCGCCGCCCGAGCACTCACCGGGGCATGTCCACCCGTACGCCGGCGGAGAAGACCCCACTGCGCAACTCCAGCTGCCGGGGCGGGTCCCGCCCGTCGACCGTGAAGACCAGCGGGAGGACCACCCGGCTGCCCGCCGCCATCGGGTCGGCGAAGACGTCCCGGCCCAGATTGGCGGCCCGGGTGGCCGGCTCGTCGGTGCTCACCCAACGGCCTCCGGGCAGGTACGCCCGTTGCAGCTGGCCGTGCCAGGTCTGGTGGTCGCCGGTGACGTTGCGCACGCCCACGGTGGCCTGGCAGCGCCGCCCGGCCGCCGGTGCGGCGCTACTGCCGGCCGCACTGCCGGGGCCACCGCAGGACATCCGGTAGACGGTGAACTCGAACGCCGACTCCCGCAGCGGTACGCCCACCGGTCCGGTGACCCCGGCACCCCTCCACGCCCCGTTGGTCGGCTGTTTCTGGGTGTCGATCGCCGCGACCCGCTGGGTCGCCGTCCACCCCGCCGCACCGATGACGCCGGCCAGCACGGCCACGGCCGCTCCCACCAGCAACCAGACCGGCGGGGTACGCCGACGCGTCACCGGGGCCGGGGCGGCCGGTCGCGGGTAGATCGTCCCGCGTCCACCGCTGGGACCCTCGCTGGAGGCGAGGGCGGCGGCCGCGACCCGACCCCCGCGCCGCCGTCGCCACCGCCACAGGACGACCCCAGCGGCGCTGAGCAGCAGCAGGACGGCCAGCCCGGCCAGCAGCACCGGGATCCGCTGCCACGGCGGTGCCGCGGTGGCCTCGGCCGCCGGAGCCGCCGCGCCCGCGCCCTGCCAGGTGGCGGTGGCGCAGTCGTACGGCCGGGTGCCGTCACTGGTGAACGCGCAGGCCGGCGCGGTCAGCGTCCGACCCGGGGCGGTCGCGGTGAGCGCGGTGCCGAGCGTGGTGGTGCTGTGTGCGGGCAGTCTCAACCGCCAGGTCACCTCCGCGGTGGACCCGGCGCTGCGGGTTGCCTGGCCACCCGCGCTGATCGCGGTGGCCGAGGAACCGGGCGGCAGCTCCTGGCGCACCGTCGTGTCGACGGGCGAGTTCCCGACGTTGCGGACGTGGATCCGGTACCGCGGTGCCGGGCTGCTCTCCGGGGCGACCGCGACCGTGACCGGTGGCGCGAGCCCGGACGCTGGTTTTCGGGACGGTGTCGCCATCGCTGGTGGGGCCGAGGGCGGGGTGGGCGCCGCGGCCCCTGCCCCGGGTGCCCGCGCGGCCACCGCGACCGGCGACGGAGTGGGCGTCGTCGCCCTGGGCGTGGTCGTCGGTGCTGGCGTGGTTGCCGGTCCTGGCGTGGCTGGTGATGGTGGCGCGGCTGGTGGTGGCGGCGCGGCTGGTGGTGGCGGCGTCGCGGCCGGTGGTCGTGGCGCGGCCATCGCCTCCGGAGCCGCCGCCGGCAGGGCCGGCAGGGCGGCGAGGATGCCGAGGCAGTGCACGAGCACTGCGAGGGCTCTGTGGTGTCGTGTCGATGCAGGCATACGAACGAACCTCCGGAGCCGACGCTAGGGGCGTGTGCGCTCCATGCGGGTACGAAGTCGGGAAGCCCGCCCCGGCCGTCATCGGCTCGGGTAGGGTGCCGCCGCTGTGACGGGTTGAGCACACCCGGCGGCCGGTCCTGGTCGGTGGACCCGTCGTCGGGGCTAGATTGGCCAGGTGCGTATCGCTCGTTTCGCTCATGCCAAGGGAATGTCGTTCGGGGCCGTCGAGGGCGAACCGGAGGCCGGGCCGCAGGGCCTGACCATCGCCGAGATCGAGGGTCACCCGTTCGGCCAACTCAACTTCAGCGGGGCCCGCTGGGCCCTCTCCGACGTCCGCCTGCTCTCACCGATCCTGCCCAGCAAGGTGGTCTGCGTCGGTCGCAACTACGCCGACCACGCCGCCGAACACGGCAACGAGGTGCCCAAGGAGCCGTTGCTCTTCCTCAAGCCGTCCACCTCGGTGATCGGCCCCCGGGACGCCATCCGGCTGCCGATCTTCTCCAAGCAGGTCGAGCACGAGGCGGAGTTGGCGGTGGTGATCGGGGCGCCGGGCGCGCGCCGGGCCGACCGGGCCGCCGCCGAACGCGCCATCTTCGGCTACACCTGCGCCAACGACGTCACCGCTCGGGATCTCCAGCGCTCGGACGGGCAGTGGACCCGGGCCAAGGGCTTCGACTCGTTCTGCCCGATCGGTCCGTGGATCACCACCGGGCTGGACGTCTCCGACCTGGAGATCCGGTGCGAGGTGGGCCGCAACCCGGAGGAGATGGAGGTACGCCAACTCGGCCGTACGAAGGACATGGTCTTCGACGTGCCGGGCCTGGTGTCGTACATCTCCCACGTGATGACCCTGCTGCCCGGCGACGTGGTGCTCACCGGCACGCCGGCTGGGGTTAGCCCGCTCGTCGAGGGGGATACCGTCACCGTGCGGATTGAGGGCATCGGCGAGCTCAGCAACCCGGTGGTCCCCGTCGCCTGAACCGTCTGATGCCCCTGTTTCCGCAGCTCACAAGTGGTTCGGGGGTATCGGATTTGGCCGGTCGGCACCGGGAGGGTAAAGTTCCTTCCCGGCGCCGCAAGGGGCCAATGGGGTATGGGGTAATTGGCAGCCCAACTGATTCTGGTTCAGTTAGTCTAGGTTCGAGTCCTGGTACCCCAGCGCAGCTGGGATTCGCAAGAATCCCGGTCGCTGGATTCTGACGGAGTTCGACTCCGCCCCTGCGGGGGTGGGGATGATCTCTGGTAGAGTGCAGCTCCTCCGCCCGCACGGGTGGAGGAGCGGAATTAGTTCTGGCCCCGTCGTCTAGTGGCCCAGGACGCCGCCCTCTCAAGGCGGTAGCGCCGGTTCGAATCCGGTCGGGGCTACACAGTGCACAGCCCGTCTCACTCGTGAGGCGGGCTGTTTCGTTTCCCAACCCGGTTGTGTCGCGCCTGTTGTGTCGAGGGCCCATGCTGGCGTCTCTGGTGGCCCGCACCCCGTGCTCGTCGGCCAAGGACGGTGCCGCTAGACTACAGCCGCACCGCTCGCGAGGGCGGTGAAGCAGAAAAGTTCTGGCCCCGTCGTCTAGTGGCCCAGGACGCCGCCCTCTCAAGGCGGTAGCGCCGGTTCGAATCCGGTCGGGGCTACAAACAAAGGCTCGTCTCGCTCCCGCGAGACGAGCCTTCCTGCTTCCCCCACCGCGGACAGGGGGTGGGGTGGGGTTAGAGGCCGGAGAGGCGTTGGCCGGCTCTTACTACCGCCATGGCGTGGCGTTCGCCGGGGCGGCGGCCGAGGCGCTCGATGGGACCGGAGATGCTGATCGAGGCGATCACCCGGCCGGTGCGGTCCCGGATCGGAGCGGAGACGCTCGCCACACCGGCCTCCCGCTCGGCGACGCTCTGCGCCCACCCCCGACGGCGTACCTCGGCCAGCGTGCGGCCGGTGAACTTGCTACGCGGCAGCAGCGGCATCACCGCCTCCGGCGGCTCCCAGGCGAGCAGGATCTGGGCCGCGGAACCGGCGGTCATCGGCAGCACCGAGCCGACCGGCACGGTGTCCCGCAGGCCGCTGGCGCGTTCCGCCGCCGCCACGCAGATCCGCTCGTCCGCGCGGCGCAGATAGAGCTGAGCGCTCTCGCCGGTGGCGTCGCGCAGCGCGGCCAGCAACGGCTCGGCGGCGGTCAGCAGGACGTCCGGCGCGGCGTTGGCCAGCTCGCCCAGTCGGGGGCCGGGACGCCAGCGGCCCTGGGTGTCCCGGACCAGCATCCGATGGATTTCCAGTGCCTGTGCCAGCCGGTGTGCGGTGGCCCGGGGCAGCTTCGTGCGTTCAACGAGTTCGGCCAGGCTGGCGCCGTCGACGCAGGCGGCCAGGATGACCACCGCCTTGTCGAGAACGCCGACACCGCTCATACTGTGTCCCACAAGCCGAAACTTACCTCCCAGAATTTAGGATGTCCAGATGGTGGGAGTCACTCCTGAGCCGAGGACCCTGGCCGAGAAGGTCTGGGACGCGCACGTCGTACGGTCCGCCGCTGGTGAGCCGGACCTGCTCTTCATCGACCTGCACCTGCTGCACGAGGTGACCAGCCCGCAGGCGTTCGACGGGCTGCGGCTCGCCGGGCGCCGGGTGCGCCGTACCGACCTGACGCTCGCGACCGAGGACCACAACACCCCGACCGGGTACGCCGATCCGGCGTTTCGGTCCCGCCGTGGTGACCTGCTCACCATCGCGGACCCCACGTCGCGTACGCAGATCGAGACGCTACGCCGCAACTGCGCCGAGTTCGGCGTGCGGCTGCACCCGCTCGGCGACGACAACCAGGGCATCGTGCACGTGATCGGCCCGCAGCTCGGGCTCACCCAGCCGGGCCTGACGATCGTCTGCGGCGACTCGCACACCGCCACCCACGGCGCGTTCGGCGCGCTCGCCTTCGGCATCGGCACCAGCGAGGTGGAGCACGTGCTGGCCACCCAGACGCTGCCGCAGAGCCGGCCGAAGACCATGGCCGTGAACGTCACCGGGCGACTCGCCCCCGGTGTGACCGCCAAGGATCTGGTGCTCGCGCTGATCGCCCAGGTCGGCACCGGTGGCGGCCGGGGCCACATCGTCGAGTATCGCGGCGAAGCCATCCAGGACCTCTCCATGGAGGGGCGGATGACCATCGCCAACATGTCCATCGAGTGGGGCGCCAAGGCCGGCATGATCGCGCCGGACGAGACCACCTTCGCGTACCTCAAGGGTCGGCCCAACGCGCCGCAGGGCGCGGACTGGGACGCGGCGCTGGCGTGGTGGCGGACGCTGCCCACCGACGAGGGCGCGCGCTTCGACGCGGAGGTGACCCTGGACGCGAGCCGGATCACCCCGTTCGTCACCTGGGGCACCAACCCCGGTCAGGGCGCACCGCTGAGCGCGCCGGTGCCCGACCCGGAGGAGTTCGCCAACGACTCGGAGCGCGCCGCCGCCCGCCGCGCGCTGGAGTACATGGACCTGCGCCCCGGCACTCCGCTGCGCGAGCTGCCGATCGACGTGGTCTTCGTGGGTTCCTGCACCAACGGCCGGCTGGAGGACCTGCGGGCCGCCGCCGACGTACTGCGCGGCCATCAGGTGGCTGACGGCGTACGGATGCTCGTGGTGCCCGGCTCCGCCGCCGTACGGGAGGCCGCCGAGGCCGAGGGTCTGGACAAGGTCTTCGCCGACGCGGGCGCCGAGTGGCGGTTCGCCGGCTGCTCGATGTGCCTCGGGATGAACCCGGACACGCTCAAGCCGGGCGAGCGGTCCGCCTCCACCTCGAACCGCAACTTCGAGGGCCGCCAGGGCCGCGGTGGGCGTACGCACCTGGTCTCCCCGCCGGTCGCCGCCGCCACCGCCGTGGTCGGTCGGCTGGCCGCCCCCGCTGATCTGTAGAAGGGACCGAGGAGATGGACAAGTTCACCACGCACACCGGCACCGCCGTGCCGCTGCGGCGTTCCAACGTGGACACCGATCAGATCATCCCGGCCGTGTACCTCAAGCGGGTGACCCGCACGGGATTCGCCGACGGACTGTTCAACGCCTGGCGCGAAGATCCGACATTCGTGTTCAACGATCCGTCGTATTCCGGTGCGTCGATCCTCGTCGCCGGCCCGGAGTTCGGCACGGGCTCCTCGCGCGAGCACGCCGTCTGGGCGCTGCGGGACTGGGGCTTCCGGGCGGTGGTGGCCCCGCGCTTCGGCGACATCTTCCGCGGCAACGCCCTCAAGGAGGGTCTGCTGCCGGTCGAGTTGGAATTGAAGGCCGTCGAGGAGTTGTGGGATCTCATCGAGGCGGATCCGAGCACCCCGGTGACCGTCGACCTGACCTCCCGCCAGCTCCGGGCGGGCAATGCCAGCTGGTCGTTCCCGCTGGACGACTTCAGCCGCTGGCGGTTGCTGGAGGGCCTGGACGACATTGGACTCACCCTCCGGCACGCCTCCGATATCGACGCGTATGAGGCCAGCCGACTGCCGTTCCTGCCCTCGGTGGCATAGCCGTACGCCCCAGCACGCATCGGATTCGCCCCTACCGGACCAACCGGTGGGGGCGAATCTGTTGCGACACAAGGGATTTTTTCTACCGAATGTTTGTGTCCCGGCAGCACAGGGCATACCGTGCGCGCAGAATGGCTCGCGTCGAGTCAGTTGCACAATTGGGAGGAAGCAGTGAACAAGGCCGAGCTCATCGAGGCGCTCGCCGTTCGCCTGGGGGACCGGAAGACGGCGACGGCCGCGCTCGACGCGGTTCTCGCTGAGGTCCAGGCGGCGGTCACCAAGGGCGAGAAGGTGGCGATCACCGGATTCGGAGCCTTTGAAAAGCGTGCACGTGGCGCGCGAACAGCGCGCAACCCGCGTACCGGCGAGGCGGTGAAGGTCAAGAAGACATCCGTCCCGACCTTCCGCGCCGGCGCCGGCTTCAAGGAGATGGTGGCCAGCGGCAAGGTGCCGAAGGCCACGGCGGCGGCGAAGAAGACCGCCACCGCCACCACCAAGGCCACCGGCACCAAGGCGGCGGGCACGAAGGCGACCGGCACCAAGGCGGCAGGCACCAAGGCCACCGCCACCAAGGCCGCCAGCAAGAAGACCGCCCCGGCCAAGGCGAGCAAGACCACGGCGACCAAGACGGCCGCCAGCAAGAAGACCGCCCCGGCCAAGGCGAGCAAGACCACGGCGACCAAGACGGTCGCCAGCAAGAAGACCGCCCCGGCGAAGAAGAGCGCCGCGGCGACCAAGTCTGTCGCGGCGAAGAAGACCACCGCGACGGCGAGCAAGAGCGCGGCGGCCAAGAAGACGGCGGCCAAGAAGGCGCCGGCGAAGAAGGCTCCGGCCAAGAAGGCGGCCAGCAAGCGCTGACCACCCTCGCGAAGGGCGTCCACCCGTGGGTGGGCGCCCTTCGGCGTACCCGGAGCGTTGACCCGGCCCGCCGCTCCGCGCAGAATCGCCGTGCCGGCCACCCCCAGCCGGTCCGCCGACGGGAAGAGGGCGCCGGTGCGCTACCGCCTGTTCACCACCGGATCGCTCGCGCTGGGCGTCATCCTGCTCATCGACGTGCTGCGGGTCTGGCTGCCCGGCATCATCACCATCTTCGGTCAGGCCGCGTCCACCCCGGCCGAGCTGATGGGCGCCTTCGCCCTCGTCTGGTTCCTGCTCGCGCTGGCCGCCCCGGCACTCGTCCGGCGGGTGGGCGCCCGTCCGGTCGCCGTCACGGCGGCCGTGCTGCTGGGCGCCGCGCGTCTCGCGCTCACCGCCACTCCCGGTGGGCGTCCGCAGCTCTGGTTGGCCACCGCGGGTCTGCTCGCCGGGCTGGTCTGGCTGGTCGGCACCGCCGCCGGCACCGACCGGCCGGTGCCGGGGCTGGCGCTGGGGCTGGCGGTCAACGCCGCCGTACACGCGCTCCTGGACACCAACGACCTGGTCTGGCGCGGTGACTGGGTGGCCTGGCTGCTCAGCGCCGTCGCGGTGACGCTGTTCCTGCTCAGCACCGCGCTGCCCGGCACGGCAGCGCTGCCCGACGGCCCGGCCGGCCCTGGCGGTGTGCGGGCCTGGCTGCTGGCCGGGCCGGCGCTGCTGTTGGCCGGGATGGTGGCGCTCTCACCGGCGCTGGCCCGGACCGGGACCTCGTACCTGGTCGCCGGGGACGGTGTCGCCAGCACACCGCTGTTCGGGCTGGCCCCGGTGCCGGTGGCGGTCGCCGGATTCCTCCTGACCGCGCTGACCGCCCCACCCCGCCGCCTCGGCCGGTTGCTCGGCCCGGTGGCGCTGCTGGCCGGTGCGGTGCTCTTCGCCCTCGACCGTGGCGACCTGCTCGTCCCGGCCGTTCTGCTCGCCGCCGTCGGTCTCGGCGCATGCCTCGCCCGCACCGACGACGCCGACCGTCCCGCGACGGCCGCCGACGCCGAAGACGCCGGCCGGGCCGAAGGCGCCGACGCCGACCGCTCCGCAACGGCCGACAACACCGGGGATGCGCAGGGTGGCGTCCGGGCGGCGGGCCGCCGGGGGTACGCGGTCGCCGCCGGCATGCTCGTCTTCGCGCTCGGGTCGGTCGGCTACTACTCCGCCTACGACCTGGGCTACCCCAACGGCGCGGTGCCGGTGGTGGTCGCCGTGCTCGTCGCCGCCGTGGCCCTCACCACCCGTACGGCCGCGCGCCCGGCCCCGGGACCGTTGCCGCCACTGCGAACCACCGCCGGGGTCACCGCGTTGGCCCTGCTGGCGCCGCTGCTGGCCGACGGGCTGCCGGTGGCCAGCAACCGCGACGGCCCGCCGGAACGGCTCACCGTGGTGGCGTACAACGTTCGGATGGGTTTCGGGCTGGACGGCCGGTTCGACCTGGCTGGGCTGACCGACGTGGTCCGTCGACAGGGGCCCGACGTGGTGCTGCTCAGCGAGGTGGACCGGGGCTGGCTGCTCAACGGCGGCCACGACACCCTGGACCTGCTGGCCGACCGGCTCGGGATGCCGTACGTCTTCGGACCGGCCGCCGATCCCGTCTGGGGCGACGCGGTGCTCAGCCGCTGGCCGGTCACCGATCCACGGACCCTGCCGCTGCCCGCCGTCGGTGCGCCCACCGGCGCGCAGGCCCTCGCCGTCACCCTGGACCTCGGCGACGGCGTCCGCACCGCCGTGGTCAGCACCCACCTGCAACCACCGCCGGACCGGGGCCCGGTGGTCCAGGCCCGCGCGGTCGCCGACTTCGCCACCGGGTACGCGGCCGGCCGGCCGCTGGTGGTGGCCGGCGACCTGAACACCGAACCGGGCGACGAGGCGTTCGCGCAGTTCACCGACGCCGGTCTGGTGGACGCGTTGGCGGCCGCCCGACCGCTGGCGACCAGCCCCGCCGACGACCCACGCGAGCAGATCGACCACGTCTTCGTCTCACCCGGCCTGACACCCGGCGACGTGGTCGCGCCACGCGGCACGGCCAGCGATCACCTGCCGGTCGCGGTCACGCTCACCCTTGCGCCCCGCTGACGTCCCGCCTGCGGGCTCGGACGGGGGCGGGGGTAGGGCGCAACGGCACACGCGGGTCGACGGGCGCTACAGGCGGTCGGCGGCGAGCAGTCGGTCGGCGGTGAAGGCGAGCAGCCAACCACCGCCCTTCGGTGTGGTGAAGTCCTCGTCGGGGCGACCGGTGAGCAGTTCCAGTGCGCCCGGCAGCACCTTGCCCTGGCTGCACACCGCCAGTTGGCCGCCGGCGCCGGCGAGCTCCAGCACGCGGGCGGCGGTGGCGAGCACCCGCTCGTCGAGCTGCTGGCCCGGCTGTGGCTCGTCCAGGTCACCGCAGATCTCGATCGGCAGGTCGAGCAGGGCGGCGGCCGGGTCCAGGGTCTGTACGCAGCGGCGCGGCGAGGCCGACACCAGCCGGGCCGGCCGGACCAGGACGATCAGCCCGGCCAGCGCGTACGCCTGGGTCCACCCCTCGTCGTCCAGCGGCCGGCCGGTGTCCGGGCCGGACCAGGTGGCCCGCTTGCCGGCGTGCGCGTGCCGCACCAACGCGATCGTCGCGGTCACCGGCGGCAGTGCGGCGAACGCGGCCAGCACCTCGGCGTCGTGCGGGTAGCTGACCAGCCGGATCGCGTCGTCCACGGGGAGCCAGCGCAGGTCGTCCACCTCGGTGCCGGGCTGGAAGCCGCCGGAGGCCACCGCGAGCATCGACCAGTAGTCGACCACCTTCGGCTGGCCCTCGCTGCGGTAGCGCACCGACGGCAGCCGCACCTGTGGCACGCCCCGCACGTCGGCCTCCTCGGCCACCTCCCGTACCGCCGCCGCCAGCGGGTGCTCGCCCGGCTCCAGCTTGCCCTTCGGGAGGGTCCAGTCCCCGTAGCGCGGGCGGTGCACCACGCAGACCTGCACACCGTCGGCGGACGGCCGCCAGGGCACCCCGCCGGCGGCGCGGATGCCGGTCACCGCAGCCATCGGGTGCGTCGCGGCTTGGTGGCTCGCTGCCAGGTGGCCGGGAACCGGGCCCGCATCCGGCGTACCGCCTCGCGTTCCCGCTCGGCCAGCCGCCCGGCGGTGACCGCCAGCTCGTGGTCGTCCGGCCGCTCGGCGGCGATCTCCAGCCAGGTCTCGGCGGCAACGGCGGCGTCCTGATGCTCACCGAGCACGTCCTGCACGCCGGACAGCGCACGGGACAGCCGCCGCGCGGCCTTGCCGAGGGCCGGGGTCACCGCGTTGACCGCGTACCGGGCCTGCTTGCCCTGCTTACGCACGGCGTGCCAACGCTGTTCGGGCGCCAGCGGGTCGAGGCCGTCGACACCGTCCGGCCCGGTCAGCCGCCGCCACGGTCGGGCCACCAGCCCCGGTAGCGCCCGCGCGGCGGGCGCGGTCGCCCGGCGGGTGAGCCGGGGTGCGCGGGCGGCCAGCACCAGGGCGTCCACCAGGGTGCGGTAACGCGCGGAGCGCAGTGCCTCGTCGACGGCGGCGAGCGCCTGCCGCTGCCGCACGTCGAGCACCTGGTCCAGTCGGTGCACGGCGGCCGGGTCGAGAGGGCTGAGCGGGTCGGCGGTCGCGGTACGCCGCAGCCGGTCGCGCAGCACCTCGGCGTCGCGGGCCGCACCCAGCACCCCGGCCAGCCAGTGCAGTTCGGTCCGCAGCGGGCGGGACCAGGCCCTGCGCAGCAGCGGTTTGAAGGTACGCAGGTCGCTGCGGAGCCGCCGGATGGCAACCCGCATCTGGTGTACGGCGGTGTCGCCGTCGCCGACCGCCGCGTGCAGCCGGACCAGCGGGTCGTGCGCCAGCAGCCGGCCCACCTCCTTGCGGACGGCTTCGGTCACCACGTCCCCGGCGGTGGGATCGGCCCCCAGCCCGGCGGGCGGGACGAGGTCCGGGTCTGCCTGCGCCGCCGCGCCCAGCGCCCGTACGTGTTTCGGGGTGAACGATCCGCCCCGGGCACCGGCCTCGCGCAACACCGCGCCGACCCGGTCCAGCAGCCCCCGGTTGCCGCCCTTGAGCTCCACCTCCAGTTCGCGGAAGGTGCCGGTGGTGGCGCCGGACCCGTCGAGCACGGTCACCCGGTCGTCCACCACCTCGACGAGCACCGTGCCGTCCTTGTCGCACACCTCGTGGGCGTGCCGGACGGTCCGCACCACCGTCACCGGGGTCAGTGGCTCGCCCCGGTGCAGGGTGGTGACGAGCTCCACGAGCTCCTGCGGCGGCTGGCCGACCGGCCCCGGGCGGGAGATCTCGTGCCGGACGCCGGGCGTCGACGTGGGCAGCTTCACCGTCCAGGGCAGCTCGTCGCCCTCGCGGTGACGCAGCGAGGCGCCGGCCCGGGCCAGCCGCAGGTCGACCGTGTCGAGGTAGCGGGCGATCAGCGTCATCGGCGGCAGCGCCCGGACCCGGCCACCGGCCGGCGGTGTGGCGGCCAGGTCCGGCAGCACGTACGCGGCGTCCACCTCGTACTTCTGTTCCTCCTCGACCATGAGGTCAGACTATGCCGCCGTCCGGTCAGCCGGCGGTGCCACCGACGCGGCGCAGCAACAGTTCCTGGAGATGGTCCATGGTCGCGTCGTCGCCGCCGGTACGCCGGGTCCAGCAGCCGTCGCCGCTCAGCTCGAAGGCGTCCACCTCCGGGCTCATCGCCAGGGTCAGCACGTGGTCCAGTTCGGCGCGGGCCACCGGATCGCTCACCTGCACCAGTGCCTCGACCCGCCGGTCCAGGTTGCGGTGCATCAGGTCGGCCGAGCCCATCCAGAACTCGGCCTCGCCGTTGTTGCCGAACCGGAAGATCCGGGAGTGCTCCAGGAACCGGCCGAGGATCGAACGGACCCGGATGTTCTCCGACAGCCCCGGCACCCCCGGGCGCAGCGTGCACATGCCCCGGATGATCAGGTCGACGTGCACACCGGCCTGCGAGGCCCGGTACAGCGCGTCGGTCACCCCCTCGTCGACCAGCGAATTGACCTTGAACTGGACCAGGCCGGGCATGCCCAGCCGGACGTGCGAGATCTCCCGCTCGATCCGCTCGATCAGGCCGCTGCGGATGCCCTGCGGGGCAACCATCAGCCGCCGGTACGCGGTCTGCCGGCTGTAGCCGGTGAGCACGTTGAACAGGTCGGTGAGGTCGGCGCCGATCTCCGGGTCGGCGGTCAGCATGCCGAAGTCCTCGTACAGCCGGGCGGTCTTCGGGTGGTAGTTGCCGGTGCCGATGTGGCAGTACCGGCGGATCTGGTTGCCCTCCTGCCGGACCACGAGCGCGGTCTTGCAGTGCGTCTTCAGGCCGACCAGGCCGTACACCACGTGGCACCCGGCGCGTTCCAGGGTGCGGGCCCAGCCGATGTTGGCCACCTCGTCGAAGCGGGCCTTCACCTCCACCAGCACCACCACCTGCTTGCCGGCGGCGGCCGCGTCGACCAGGGCGTCGACGATCGGCGAGTCACCGCTGGTGCGGTAGAGGGTCTGCTTGATGGCCAGCACGTTCGGGTCGGCGGCGGCCTGCTCGATGAAGCGCTGCACGCTGGTGGCGAACGAGTGGTACGGGTGGTGCACGAGGATGTCCCCGTCGCGCAGGGTGGCGAACACGCTGCGTGGCACCTCGCCCTCGGCGAGCCGGGGATGGGTGGCCGGCACGAACGGCGGGTCCTTGAGGTCCGGCCGGTCCGCCTCGCCGTAGACCTGCCACAGCGCCGAGAGGTCCAGCAGCCCGGGGATCCGCAGCACGTCCTGGTCGTCCATGTCCAGTTCGCGGACCAGCAGCTCCAGCATGTGGTCGGAGATCGACGCGGCCACCTCCAGCCGGACCGGCGGCCCGAACCGGCGTCGGGCCAGCTCCCGCTCCAGGGCCTGCAGCAGGTCCTCGTCGCGGTCCTCGTCGACCTCCACCTCGGCGTTGCGGGTGACCCGGAACAGGTGGCACTCGACCACCTGCATGCCGCTGAACAGCTGCCCCAGGTGCACCGAGATCAGGTCCTCCACCGGCAGCATCCGTACGCCCGGCTGGTCCCGGTCCACCCGGACGAAGCGGGGGACGTTGTTCGGCACCTTCACCCGGGCGAACAGCTCCGAACCACCGTCCGGGTCGCGGACCGCCACCGCCAGGTTCAGCGAACGCCCGGAGATGTACGGGAACGGGTGCGCCGGGTCCACCGCGAGCGGCGTCAGCACCGGGAAGATGTGCTCGCGGAAGTAGGTGCGCAGCCGCTCCCGCTCCGGGTCGCCCAGCTCACCCCAGCGCAGGATCCGGATGCCCTCGTCGGCCAGCTTGGGCAGCACGTCGTCCACGAAGCAGGCGGCGTGCCGGGCGCCCAGTGCGGCGGTGCGCTCCGCGATCAGCTCCAGCTGGGTACGCAGGGGCAGCCGGTCCCCGCCGCGTACCGGCAGGCCGGCGGAGAGCCGTCGCTTCAGCCCGGCGATCCGCACCATGTAGAACTCGTCCAGGTTGCTGGCGAAGATGGCCAGGAACTTGGCCCGTTCGAGCAGCGGGGTGCGCTGGTCCTCGGCGAGCGTGAGGACCCGGGCGTTGAAGTCGAGCCAGGACAGCTCCCGATTGAGGAACCGGTCCTCCGGCAGCGGCGCGGCGGGCGGGGGCTCGTCGTCCGGGTCGTCGCTGCTCGGGGGGCCGACCTCCAGCGCCGGGTGCACCCCACCGGCCGCCGGGCCGTCCGTGTCGGTCGGCGCGACGGCGGGATCGAGCACCTCGTCCAGACCAGAGGAGGCCGCTGCGTCGTCGTCGAGCGTGTCGGCGCGGGCGGCGCCGGCCTGTTCGGCTCGGGACGGCCGGAAGCGACCGTCGGTGCCGCGGATGCGGGTGCCGTTGCGGTAGTCGGTGGTGGGCGGGCTGGCCGGGTGCTCGCGAGGGGTACTCACCCGCTCATAATCACCCGATTCCGGTTAACGCAAAATGAACTTGGCCTCGACGGCTCAGCTCATCGTCGGCAATGTCACCCGGACGACCTCGCCGTCTGGATCGGTGTCGATCCTGACGCGTTGGCCGAGCCGCAGCAGCCGCAGGCCGGAGGCATCGAAGGCGCGGGCCGGAAAGCGCAGCTCGGTGCCGTCGTCGAGCAGCAGAACCCCGCTGCGTGTCGCCGCGTCGTAGCTGGCCACCGTGCCCTGCATGCTGGCACCGTACACCGGATGGGTCAGCCCGCGGCCCGGGCCGGGCGTACCACCTCGACCAGCGCGGCGGTGCGCGATCCCAGCCCGAGCGCGGCGGCGTCGGCCAGGTCCGCGGCGGTGTCCACGTCCCGGCGCAGGCTGGGCCAGTCGCCGGTCAGCGCGAGCGCTCCGCTCGCCGCGTGTGCCGCCGCCGAGCCGACCCCGAATCGCGGGTCCAGGTCGACGCCCGGCGGCGCGGCGAGCAGCACCGTGCCGCCGCCCGGTGCGTCCGGCACGAACCGGCGTACCCCGGTTCGCCCGTTCTGCGCCGCGAGCAGCGCGCCGGCCAGCTCGGCCGGCCGCAGCGCCGGCAGGTCGGCGGTGATTCCGGCCACCCATCCGGCGGGGACAGCTGCCGCGCCGTGCCGGAACGCCGCGTTCAGGCCGGCGTCCGGCTCGTCGGGCAACACCCGGGCCCCGAGGGCCCGGGCCGCCGCCGCCACCCGGGCGTCGTTGGTCACCACCAGGGCCTCGGCGACCGCCGGGCAGGCCAGCACCGCGCGGAGCGTGTCGGCCGCCAGCGCCAGCGCCAGCTCCTCGTGCGGTACGCCGACCAGCGCCCCCCGCAGCCGGCTCTTGGCCGCGCCCAGACGCTTCACCGGCACCACCACGGCCCACCTCGGCTGACTCACGCCCGCAATCCTGCCAGCCGGACGGCGGGACCCTCGCTGGCCGTACCGGGGGCGAGCAGGCATGATTTCCGCTGCGGGTGTCGCGGGCGAGGTTCCGTGACGGGGTAGGGCGCGACGAGGAGGCACAGTGGCACGGCGGAGGCTGGGATTCTGGCAACGGTTCGCCGTGGGGTTGGTGAAGCCGGCGATGACCGTCTGGACCCGGCGTACCTGGCGAGGCCAGGAGCACCTCGGCCGGGACGGCGGCATGATCATCGTGGCGAACCACATCTCGCACGCCGACCCGCTGGTCTCCGCACACTTCATCTACGACTCCGGGCGCTGGCCGCAGTACCTGGGCAAGGCCAGCGTGTTCCGGGTGCCGGTGGTGGGCTGGATCCTGCACCGGTGCCGCCAGATCCCGGTCGAGCGGGGCAGCGTGGACGCGGTCCGCTCGCTGGAGGCGTCGATCGCCGCGCTCGCCGAGGGGGGTGCGGTGGTGATCTACCCGGAGGGCACCACCACCCGCCAACCGGAGCTGTGGCCGATGAAGGCCAAGACGGGTGCCGCCCGGCTGGCGCTGGCCACCGGCGCGCCCGTGGTGCCGCTGGTGATGTGGGGGCCGGAGCGAATCTTCGATCCCCGGACCAGCCGGCTCAACCCGCGCCCACGGATCCCGGTGACCGTGGTCGCCGGCGAACCGGTCGACCTGAGCCGGTGGGCGGACGCCCCGCCGACCCGGGCCACCCTCGAGGAGATGACGGAAGCCATCATGCTGCGGCTACGGGACATGCTCGCCGAGATCCGTGGCGGCACCCCGCCGCCCCTGTGGGAACGACCGGCCCGGCCGTCCGCCGAACGTCAGCAGCAGGGCGAAGCGGCATGAGCGGCCACGTCGCGGTGCTCGGTGCCGGTTCCTGGGGCACCGCGTTCGCCAAGATCCTCGCGGACGCGGGGCGGGACGTGACGGTCTGGGCCCGCCGCGCGCCGGTGGCCGACAGCATCCGCGACGAGCGGCGCAACCCGGAGTACCTGCCGGACCTGCTGCTGCCCGCCCGCGTCACCGCCACCGCCGACGCCGTCGAGGCGCTCACCGGGGCCGAGCTGGTGGTGCTGGCGGTCCCGTCGCAGACCCTGCGCGGCAATCTCGCCGAGTGGGCCGGACACCTGCACCCGGACGCGACCCTCGTGTCGCTGATGAAGGGCATCGAGCTCGGCACCACCAAGCGGATGAGCGAGGTCATCGTGGAGACCGCCGGGGTGGCCGCCGACCGGGTGGTGGTGGTCTCCGGTCCGAACCTGGCCCCGGAGATCGCCGCCGAGCAGCCGGCCGCCACCGTGGTCGCCGGGACGAACAGCAACCGCACCACGCTGGTGCAGTCGTCGATCCGGACGCCCTACCTGCGGCCGTACACCAACGACGACGTGATCGGCTGCGAGCTGGGCGGCGCGGTCAAGAACGTGATCGCCCTGTCGTACGGCATCGCCACCGCGATGGGTTTCGGCGACAACACCCGGGCCATGTTGATGACCCGTGGACTGGCCGAGACGGCCCGCCTGGGCGTGGCGCTCGGCGCGGACCCGATCACCTTCGCCGGCCTGGCCGGCATGGGTGACCTGGTCGCGTCCTGCTCGTCCCCGTTGGCCCGGAACCGCACCTTCGGTGAGCACCTGGGCCGGGGCGAGACGCTGGAGCAGGCCCAGGCCGCCACCCGGCAGACCGCCGAGGGCGTCAAGAGCTGCCTGGCGATCCGCGACCTGGCCCGGGCGCACGGGGTGGAGATGCCGATCACCGAGCAGGTCGAGCGGATCTGCCACGAGGGGATGGACCCGCGTCTCGCCGTGGACACCCTGATGAGCCGGACCGCCAAGCCCGAGTCGTACGAGTGAGGATCCGATGAGCGATCTGGGGGACGGCACCCGCAGCGTGCGCGCCGGGCTGCCCGAGCCGGCGCCGGGTGAGCCGTTCCTGCCCGGACCGGTCTTCGCCGCGCCGTACCACCTCGACCCGTGGCAGGGCCCGGCCGGCTCGGCCAACGGCTACGGGCGGCCCGACAACCCGACCCGACGGCTGCTGGAGGCGGCCGTGGGCGAGTTGGAGGGCGGCGACTGCCGGGTCTTCGCCAGCGGTCAGGCGGCCATCACGGGGATGCTGCTCACCCTGCTGCGCCCGGGCGACACCGTGGTGCTGCCCACCGACGGATACTTCCCGGTCCGGGCGTTCGCCACCGACGTGCTGGAGGCGATCGGTGTCCGGGTGCTCTTCGTACCGACCGTCGGGCCGTACCCGTCGCTGGACGGCGTACGACTGGTGCTGGTGGAGACGCCGGCCAACCCGGGCCTGGACGTGGTCGACGTTGCCGCCCTGGCCGAGCGGGCGCACGCCGCCGGGGCGCTGCTCGCGGTGGACAACACCACGGCCACCCCGCTCGGCCAACGCCCACTGGACCTCGGCGCCGACCTGGTGGTGGCCTCCGGCACCAAGGCCCTCACCGGTCACTCCGACCTGCTGCTGGGCTACCTGGCCAGCCGGTCGGCCGAGCTGATCGGTGCGGTCACGGTCTGGCGCAACGCGACCGGGGCGGTGCCGGGCGCGTTCGACGCCTGGTTGGCGCACCGGTCGCTGGCCACCCTCGACCTGCGGCTGGCCCGGCAGACCGCCAACGCCGCGGCGGTCGCCGAGCTGCTGGCCGCCCGTCCGGACGTGATCGGGTTGCGCTGGCCGGGGCGGCCGGATGATCCCGCGTACGCGGTGGCGTCGGCGCAGATGCGTCGGATGCCCGGGGTGCTCTCCTTCGATCTGGGCGACGCCGACCGGGTGAGCCGGTTCGTCGACGCCGCCCGGCTGGTGGCGGCGGCCACGTCCTTCGGTGGCCTGCACACCACGGCGGACCGACGGGCCCAGTGGGGCGACGACACCGCCCCCGGCTTCGTGCGGCTCTCCTGCGGCGTGGAGGACACCGTCGACCTGGTGGCCGACATCGCCACCGCACTCGACGCCGCCGGGCCGGTCTGAGTTATCGTGTCGGCGGCCCGCGACAGCGGGTCTCGACCGGAGGAGGTGAGTCCGATCCGCCAACCAGTAGGACCGGCGCTTCCTCCCGTGTCCACGCCGCTCTAGCGGCCACGGGAGCGCCGGCGAGCGTTCCCGGAGGCATCTGATGGCAACCCCCTTCCCCAGCGACCGGTCCGCCCTCGTACGCCAGTTGCGGACCGCCGGCTGCGTCTACGCCGAGGACGAGGCCGATCTGCTGCTGGCCGCGGCGGAGTCCCCCGCCGCATTGGCTCACCTGACCGATCGCCGGGTGGCCGGCGAACCGCTGGAGTACCTGCTCGGCTGGGCCGAGTTCTGCGGCCTGCGGATCGCCGTCGACCCGGGCGTCTTCGTGCCGCGCGGCCGGACCGCTCTGCTGGTCGAGGCGGCCGCCGCGCTGACCGGTCCGGCGCCGGCCGTGGCCGATCTCTGCTGCGGTTCCGGGGCCACCACGGTCGCGCTGGCGCACCGGCTCGCGCCGCGCTGGCTGGCGGCAGCCGACATCGACCCGGCGGCCGTGGCGTGCGCGCGTCGTAACCTCGCCGGGCTGGCCGCCGAGGTGTTCGAGGGCGACCTGTTCACCCCACTACCGCCGCACTGGCGCGGACGGCTGGACCTGGTGGTCGCCAACGCCCCGTACGTGCCCACCGCGGCAGTGGCGTTGATGCCCCCCGAGGCGCGGCTGCACGAGGCCCCGGTGGCGCTCGACGGCGGCCCGGACGGGCTCGACGTGCTACGCCGTGTGGCGGTCGGCGCGGCCCGGTGGCTGGCGCCCGCTGGGCACCTCGTCGTGGAGGTCAGCGACGCACAGGTGGGCGCGCTCTGCGCCGCGCTCGACGCGGTCGGGCTGGTGCCGACCGTGCGGCACGACGAGGACCTGGACGCCACCGCGGTGACCGCCCGACGCCCAGCCTGACCCGCGCCGCAGGCTCGGGCCGGCAAGGGCAGGGCGGTCGCTCACGATCACCGATGGGTGGGGTGGCCGGGGCGGCGGGGGTACCGGGTTGGCACTAGCCTCGGCTCACACTTACCACGGCGGGAGGCGGTTTCGGTGGGCAGCGCAGGAGTGCCGGTGGTCGTCGGGCTGGACAACGGCGGCACCAGCAACAACGCCACCGTCCTGACGGTGGACGGCCGGTTCCTGGTGGACGGGCTGCTGGAGATCCCGAGCGAGGTACGGGCCGGGCCGGACGCGGCGATCGAGGCGCTGGCCCAGGCGCTGGACGGCGCTCTGGCGCAGACCGGTGTGCCCCGCGACCTGGTCCGCGCGGTCGGGCTGGACACCCCCGGGCCGGCCAGCGCCACCGGCGTGATCTCGTCCCGGGGCTCGACCAACTTCTCGCAGCCGGCCTGGCGTGGCTTCGACGTGCGGGGCGCGCTGGAGCGGCGGCTCGGCATTCCGGTGATCTACCACAACGACGGCAACGCCGCCGCGCTCTACGCCCACCACGTGTACTTCGGTGCCGAGGCGATGAACCGGTCGTCGGTCTCCGCGATCGTCGGCACCGGCCTGGGCGGCGGGGTGGTCGAGAACGGCCGGGTGATCGCCGGCGCGGCCGGCATGGCCGGGGAGCTGGGTCACGTGCACATCCCGCTGAACGGGCTGCTCGGCCCGGGGCAGCCGGAGCCGACCTGCGCCTGCGGCTTCACCGGGGACGTCGAGAGCGTCGCCTCGCTGACCGGCATCGAGCGCAACCTGCTGCCGTACTGGCTGACCCGGTATCCCGACCACCCGCTCGCCGCCGAGCCGGTGGCCCGGGCCGCGAAACTGGTCCGCGGTTACGGCGAGCGGGGGGACGAGATGGCTCGGGACCTCTTCACCCAGCAGGCGATGGCGTTGGGCCGGCTGTTCACCGTGGCGGCGAACTTCACCGACCCGCACGCGTACTTCGTCGGCGGCGGAGTGGTCGAGGCGGCGCCGGAGTTCCGCGACTGGTTCCTGGCGACGGTCCGCGAGCACACCGTGCTCCGCGAGGAGCAGGCGGCGGTGGCCACGTTCGCCCTGGTGCCGGAGCGGGACATGGCCGGTGCCCGGGGGGTGGCGATCGCCGCGCTGGAGGCGCTGCGCGCCGTCCCGGAGCCCAGCCCGCTGGTGGCCTGAGCCGGTGCCGGCCCGCCCCGCCGGTCAGTGGCGAGGCGGTGCCTGGGCGAAGGCGGCCCAGGCGTGCGGCGGGAACAGCAGAGCCGGACCGGACGGGTCCTTGGAGTCGCGGACGGCCACCAGCCGCGGGATCGCGGCGACCTCCACGCAGGCACCCTCGTCGCCGCTGCGGCTGCTCTTGCGCCACGCCGCCGCGGCCAGTGCCGCTGTGATCGTCGGTTTCATCGGGCCTACCGTCCCTTCAGGACTGACAGGAGCTTGGCGCGGCTGTCCGCCGGGCTGAGCGCCACGCTGCGCAGATGCTCCATGATCTTGGTGCAGGTACGCGTCTCGCCGGCCCGGTCGAGGATCATCTGGCCGGCGACGGTCTCCACCGAGGCGATGATCGGGTCTTCCGGGTCGGCGAACTCCAGGATGTGCAGCGAGCCTCGGGTGCCGCGGTGGTAGCCGGCGGACAGCGGGATCACCTGGACGGAGATGTTCGGCAGCTCGGCCATCTTGACCAGGTGGCGTAACTGCCCGTCCATCGCGGACTGGTCGCCGACCGGGCGCAGCAGTGCGCCCTCGTCGATGATCGCGTCGAAGATGGGCGGGTTGTCGCCGGTCAGTCGCTGCTGCCGGTCCAGCCGGACCTTGACCCGCTGCTCCACCAGGTCGTCGCCGAGGGTGTGCGGGCCGCCGCGCATCACGCCGCGGATGTAGTCCGAGGTCTGCAGCAGGCCGGGCACCACCGAGGGCTCGAAGTTGGCGATCGAGATGGCCTCGGCCTCCAGCGCGATGAAGTCGATGGTGCGGGGACTCAGCAGGTACGAGTACGAGACCCACCAGCCTGGTTTGCGGGCGTCCTTGGCGAGCTGCACGGCCGCCGCGATCTCCTCCGCGCCCACCCCGTACGAGGAGAGCAGGGCCCGCACAGTGGCCGGGCTGATCAGCGTCTGCGCGTTCTCGTACCGGGAGAGCGTGCTGCGGGTGCTGTTGATCTCATCCGCCGCGGTCTCCAGCGTCAACCCGGCGGCTTCCCGGTGGGTGCGCAGGGCGATGCCGAGCCGGCGGGCACGGGCGGTCTTCGGGGCCATGCATCGATGGTCGCACACATTTGCGGGAACGTGTGCATGAGAGAACGTCGATGAGAGTTGCATTCACGGCTCTACACGTGTCAATCTGTCATCGCGTCCTCACCGCCGGTTGTCGTGGCGACGGTGGTGGTGAGCGACCGGAGGGGATGGGGCGCGCGGCGATCGGGTTTCTCCCCCGTACCCGATCGTCGCGTGCCGCCGCCATCCCGGCCCGCCGGAAGGAGACGACGTGCGTACCGTTCCGGAGCCCCGCGCCGTGCACCCGGACGGCCGACGATGACCCGTTTCCTGGTGGTGCTCACCGACGTGCGTCCCGTCGAGGGCATCGACCGCAACGAACGGACCACGCCCGAGCGCCGCCGTCAGGTCGTCGGCGCCAGCAGTCGAGAGGCCGCCGACCGGATCGCCGGGGCCTTCATGGCGCTGGGCATGGTGCGGGCCGGCCGGCAGCGGGTCAAGGTGATCGCGGTCGGCCGGAGGCACTCCCGGGACTGAGCTGCCCCGCACGTCGGCGCCACTGGGCGGAGATCCCGTCACACACCGTATATCCTGTGTTGACCGATTGCGTGTCGCGCCGTGGCTCGCCGGGTATCGCCGCGCCTCATCGCCACGCACAGTAAGGTCAACCGGGTGAGCGCCACCGGCGAGCACGACCAGCCGCAGTCGCGTACGAAGAGGTGACCGGAGTGACCACCCCAGGCAAGACCCGCGTGGCGATCGTCTTCGGCGGCCGTAGCCCGGAGCACGGCATCTCCTGCGTCAGCGCTGGCAGCGTGCTCGGCGCGCTCGACCCGGACGAGTACGAGGTGGTGCCGGTGGGCATCACCCGGGCCGGCCAGTGGGTGCTGACCAGCGGCGACCCGATGAAGCTCGCGATCGACGCCCGGCAGTTGCCGGAGATCACCGCCGACTCCGGCACGGACATCGTGCTGCGCGCCGATCCGACCGGCAGTGGGCTGATGGTGCTCGACCCGACCGAGGGCCCCCGGGCACTGGCCGACGTGGACGTGGTCTTCCCGGTGCTGCACGGCACCTACGGCGAGGACGGCACGATCCAGGGAATGCTGGAGATGGCCGGCATCCCCTACGTCGGGGCGAACGTGTTCGCCTCCGCCGCCGCCATGGACAAGGAGTTCACCAAGAAGCTCTGCGCGGTCGAGGGCATCCCGGTCGGCCCGTACGCGGTGCTGCGCAACGGAATGACGCTCGGCGAGCTGGACAAGGAGCGGCTCGGCCTGCCGGTCTTCGTGAAGCCGTCCCGCGCCGGCTCGTCGTTCGGCATCACCCGGGTCACCGACTGGGCGCAGCTGGACGCGGCCGTCGCCACCGCCCGGCAGTTCGACCCGAAGGTCATCATCGAGGGCGCGATCGTCGGCCGCGAGATCGAGTGCGGTGTGCTGGAGGGCGAGGCCGGCGGTGCGCCCGAGGCGTCCGTGCTGGCCGAGGTGCGGGTCGTCGCCGACCACGACTTCTACGACTTCGAGGCGAAGTACCTCGACGACTCGTGCGAGTACGACATCCCGGCCGGCCTGCCGGACAAGGTGACCCGCCAGGTCCAGGAGTACGCGGTCCGCGCGTTCACCGCGCTGGACTGCGCCGGCCTGGCCCGGGCCGACTTCTTCGTCACCCCGGAGCTGGACGTCTACCTCAACGAGATCAACACGATGCCCGGGTTCACCCCGACGTCGATGTTCCCGCGGATGTGGGCGGCCTCTGGCCTGGAATATCCGAAGCTGGTCAACCGGCTGATCCGCACCGCCCAGCGACGCGGCGTCGGCCTGCACTGAGCGCCCGGGCGGCAAGCTGAGCCACCACGGCAAGCTGATCCCGCACGGCAAGCTGATCCCGCACGGCAAACGGCCCCGCAGGCGAGCCTGCGGGGCCGATCGGTGTACGGGGTCAGGCCCGGCAGCCGGCGGGGATGTCGCCGCCGGAGGGCACCGCGGCCACGATCGCGTTGGAGACCGGCGCCACCCACTGCAACGGCTGCTCGTAGGAGCCCGGGATGCGCACCGTCACCAGCGTCTCCCGGTCGACCGTGGTGAGCGTGGTCGCCCCGTCCTGCTCGACCGGGTGCCAGCAGACCCCGTTGACCCGCCAGACCTCGTCGGTGGCCGGGAGGGTCGGCTCGGTGCCGCCGCAGGCCACGGTCAGGGCGGGATCGCCGTACGCGGCGTTCTGTTCCGGGCCGGCGGTGACCGGACGCTGGGCCAGGTCGCGGACGGTCGACGGAAGTTGGGAGAGCAGGGCGCGGCAGACCGTGGCCGGGCGGGCGGCCAGCGCCGGGGCGGCCATCTCGACCGGTGCGGTGGACTGCACCCGGGCGGTGGTCGCGGAGGGGCTCGGCGTGGCGGCCGGCACCTCGGGGGAGAGCTTGCTGAAGGCCAGCACGGCCACCAGCAGTGTGATCGGCAGCGCGATCAACGTGGCCAGCAGAGCGGCGCCGCGCATCGTGCGGTCCCGGCCGGCCGGCGCGTCGACGGCCGGCTCGCGGGTGTCATCGGCCAGCTCGGGCGTCTCGTCGACCGCGTCGCGCGGCCCGTCGTCTTCGAGCGCGCCAGCGGAGGGTCTGGTCTCGTCCACTTACAGTCGCACCACCGAACACGTGAGGGTGCGGGTGATGCCGGGCACCATCTGCACCTTGCTGACGATGAGTTTGCCGAGCTCGTCGACGGTGTTCGCCTCGGTGAGGACGACCACGTCGTACGGCCCGGTGACGGCGTCGACGCGTACCACGCCGGCAAGGTCCGCGATGAGACCGGCCACGTCACGTGCCCGGCCGACCTCTGTCTGGATGAGGATGTACGCCTGAACCACGACTCGACCTCCGTCCGTCGCCGCCCCGGAGCGGCCCGAAGGGTGAAACTACCTTACGGACCAGGTCTGATCCCTATCGGTGGTCAAGGAGCAGCGGTGAGCGAGCACGGCGGAGCCGGGCAGAACGGGCGCAGCGTCGGTGGTGGCGCCAGCGTGGCCGGGATCGGTGAGTTCGGGTTGATCGGGCGGATCACCGCCCGACTGTCCTCGGGGCCGACCACCCTGGTGGGCCCGGGAGACGACGCGGCGGTGGTCGCCGCACCGGACGGCCGGGTGGCAGCCTCGACCGACGTCCTGGTCGACGGGCGGCACTTCCGGCGGGACTGGTCCTCGGCCCGCGACGTCGGGCACCGGGCGGCGGCGGCCAACCTGGCCGACATCGCCGCGATGGGCGCCACCCCGACGGCCCTGCTGGTCGCCCTCTGCATGCCGGCGGACCTGGCCACCGGCTGGGCGGAGGAGCTGGCCGACGGGCTGGCCACCGAGGCGGCCACGGTCGGCGCGAGCGTCGTCGGCGGGGACATGTCGGCCAGCCCCACCCTGACCGTCGCGGTGACCGCCCTGGGTGATCTGGGCGGCCGCGCGCCGGTGCTCCGCTCCGGTGCGCGACCAGGGGACGTGCTGGCCCTGGCCGGGCGCACCGGGTACGCGGCGGCCGGCCTGACCGTGCTCAGTCGTGGCTTTCGTACCCCGCGGCTGCTGGTGGAGGCGTACCGGCGGCCGGAGGTGCCGTACTCGGCCGGGCCGCAGGCCGCCCGCCTCGGCGCCACCTCGATGATCGACGTGTCGGACGGGCTGCTGGCCGACCTCGGGCACGTGGCGGTGGCCAGTCGGGTGGCGATCGACCTGCGCCGGGACGCGTTCGAGGTGCCCGCGCAGATGGCCGACACGGCCCGTGCGCTCGGCGTCGACCCGTACACCTGGATCCTGGCGGGTGGCGATGATCATGCGCTGGCCGCGACCTTCCCCCCGGCGGTGGCGTTGCCGCCGGAATGGCGGCCGGTCGGCCTGGTCACGGCCGGTGCCGGGGTGACGGTCGACGGTGCGCCGTACGACGGCCCGGGGGGCTGGGACCACTTCCGATGAGGCGTCGCGCCGGCCGTACTCTGGACACCGTGAGTGAGATCGAGATCCGGGTGGTGCGGTTCGACGCGCCGGTGGCGCAGCAGTTGATCAGCGCCGCGCTGGCCGACCTCGGTGTCCGTTACGGCGGCACCGGCGACGACACCCCGGTCCACCCGACCGAGTTCGAACCGCCGGACGGCGCGTTCCTCGTCGCCCACCTGGCTGGCGAGCCGGTCGGCTGCGGGGGCTGGCGCAGCCACGGCGAGGACACGGCCGAGCTGAAGCGGATGTACACCGTCCCGGCGGCGCGTGGGCGGGGCGTGGCCCGGGCGGTGCTGGCGGCCGTCGAGCGCTCGGCCCGTGAGCAGGGCCGCAAGCGGATGGTCCTGGAGTGCGGGGACAAGCAGCCCGAGGCGATCGCCATGTACGCCTCGGCCGGCTATGACCGGATTCCGAACTTCGGCTTCTACAAGGACGCGGAGGGCTGCATCTCCTTCGGCCGCACGCTCTGAGGCCGGCGGGGCGCGTTCAGCCGGTGGTGATCCGGATCTCCGCGGCGGCCCGGGCGGCAGCCGTGGTCGCCGCCGCCGGATCGGTACCCCAGGCCAGCACCTGGCCGCTGCGCTGCGCCGACGAGGTGACCTCGGACACCCGGTCGCCCACCGCCACGCCCACCCCGACGTTCAGCACGCCGGGCACCCGGCGGGCCGTGCGTACCCCGTCCACGGCGGTGACGGTGCCGGGCGGGGCGAGCAGGAACTCGACGGCCGCCGCGCCGGTCGGCCGGGCCGGCAGCGCCGGGCGTTCCCCGCGCAGCATCCGCAGGTACGCGGGGACGAACCCGGCCTCGTAGGCGATCGAGATCAGCGCGGTGATCAGGTCACCGGGTAGCCGGGCGGCGCACTCCACCAGCGCCGGGCCCTCGGCGGTACGGATCCACTCGCTGTGCAGCACGCCGGTGCGGAAGCCGGCGGCTCCGGCCAGTCGGGTGGCCACGTCGAGCAGTTCCCTGCGGGCGTCCGGGCGCAGCGCGGACGGCACGGTGTGCCCGGTCTCCACCGGTCGACCACCGGTCAGCACCCGCTTGTCGGTGACGTTGCCGAAGCACACCTCGCCGTCGGCCACCAGCAGCTCCACGCTGTGCTCGGTGCCGATCAGCACCTGCTCGGCGAGGACCGCCGTGGGCAGGCCCCGGCTGGTGGCGTCGGGCGGCGTTTCCGGGTCGGCGCTGGCGGTCCACGCGGCGGCGACCAGCGCCGGATCGCTGATGATCTGCACGCCGAGGCTGCCGGCACGGCGGGTCGGCTTCAGCACGCACCGTCCGCCCTGCCGGCGGGCGAACGCGGTCGCCTCGGCGGCCGTACCGACCAGCTCGAACGCCGGATTGGTGAGGCCGGCGGTCGCGGCGAGCACGCGCATCCGGTGTTTGTCGGTGAAGACCTCGGCGGACTTGACGCCGGCACCGGGCAGACCGAGCGCCTCGGCCAGTTGGGCGGCGGCGAGCACCCCGTACTCCTGACCGGGCAGCACCAGCCGCGCCTCGGCCAGGCCCGGCTCCCGGGCGAGCAGCGCTTCCGCGTCCAGGCCGGTCTGGTACTGCGCCGGCACCAGCCGGGACACGAACGGCAGCGCGGCGCAGTGCCGGTCGAGGTCGCGACGGCGGATAACGTCGGGTTCCTCGACCACGACCACGCTGTCGGCGGGCAGCAGGTCACCGAGCCCGCGCAGCAGGTCGAGCGCGGAACCCAGCATGACCATCTCGTCTCGGCCCAGGTCCAGCTGCACCGGTCGCCCCTTCGTCCGGCCGGAATCCGACGCCCGGCGCAGCGCGACACTAACCGGGCGGCGGCCGGGAAACGAGGCCGCGTCGCCTACGCGTCAGCGACCCCGCGCGGACACGACAGAGCCGGCGGACCGCAGGGGTCCGCCGGCTGAGCCGTACGAGAAGGTGGGTGCTACCGCGTCAGGCGCGGGTGACCTTGCCGGCCTTGATGCACGAGGTGCAGACCTGCAACTTCTTGGTGTTGCCGCCACCGGCCGGGGTACGCACCGACTGGATGTTCGGGTTCCAGCGGCGGTTGGTCCGCCGGTGCGAGTGGGACACGTTGTGGCCGAAGCCCGGTCCCTTGCCACAGACGTCGCACACGCTAGCCACGGGATACTCCTGGGATTGATACGTTCATGAGGTCGCCGGCAGGTGCTGCCCGGGCAACCTGGTCAGGTTACCCGATGACCCGCCGACCCGGCCAACCGCCCCGGTCGGGTGACCAGGCCGGTGCGGCGGCAAGGGTACCGGAGGCGGCTACCCGAGCGTGGTCCACGGCCCGGGTCGGGGCGTACGGACGCGCCGGACGAGTCCGACGGGTGTCGGCGTGCGCCAGTAGGCTTCTGGCCGTGCTGGACACCCTCGACGCCGCCGCGGTCCGCCGCTGGTGTGCGGGCGGGTTGGCCGCGCTGAAGCGCCACCAGGGCGAGATCGACGAGCTCAACGTCTATCCGGTGCCCGACGGCGACACCGGCACCAACCTGGTGCTCACCCTCACCTCGGCCCAGCAGGCCCTGTCGATGGATCTGGCCACGCTCCCGGACGGCGGGTCCACCGCGCACGGGCACGCTCTGCGGCTGATGGCCCAGGGCGCGCTGCTCGGTGCGCGCGGCAACTCGGGGGTGATCCTCTCGCAGATCCTGCGCGGCTTCGCCGACGTGGTCGCCGTCGCGCCGACGGTGCGCGGGCGGGAGTTGGCCGCCGCGCTGCGGTCCGGCACCGCCGCCGCCTACACCGCGGTCGCCCGGCCGGTCGAGGGCACCCTGCTCAGCGTGGTCGCGGCAGCCGCCACCGCGGCCGAGCGGGCCGACACCGACGATCTGCCGACGGTGGCCCGGGCCGCCGCGCGGGCGGCGACCGAGGCGCTGGCCCGCACCCCGGAGCAGCTGCCGGCCCTGGCCCGCGCGGGCGTGGTCGACGCCGGCGGCCGAGGGCTCTGCGTGCTGCTCGACGCCCTGGTCGAGGTACTCACCGGTGAGACCGCCGCCCGGCCCGCGCCGGCGCCGCGCACCGCCCGTCCGGCGACCACCGTCGCCCGGGAGACCGGCTCCGAGGAGTACGCGTACGAGGTGCAGTTCCTGCTCGACGCGGGCGCCGAGGCGGTGGCCGGGATGCGCGAGGCGCTGGGCGCACTGGGGGACTCCCTGGTCGTGGTCGGCGACGGGCGCGAGCCGGAGGGCACCTGGAACGTGCACGTGCACGTCAACGACGTGGGCGCGGCGGTCGAGGCGGGGGTCGCGGCCGGCCGTCCGTACCGGATCTCGGTGACCCGCTTCGCCGACCAGCCGGCGCCGTCGCCCGGCCCGGCGACGGACGGCCGGGCCGCCGTGGTGGTGGCGACCGGCGTCGGGATCGCCGCGCTGTTCGCCGCGGAGGGTGCCACGGTGGTGCCGGGCAACCCGTCCACCGGGGAGTTGCTGGACGCGATCCGCGGCACCGGCGCGGCTCGGGTGGTGGTGCTGCCCAACGATCCGAACACCGAGGCGGTGGCGAGCGCGGCTGCCCGCGAGGCGCACCGCCACGGCATCAAGGTGAGCGTGGTGCCGACCCGATCGCCGGTGCAGGCGCTGGCCGCGCTCGCGGTCCGCGACGGTGGCCGCCGCTTCGAGGACGACGTGATCGCGATGGCCGAGGCGGCCGGCGCATGCCGCTACGCCGAGGTCTGCCACGCGAGCCGGGAGGCGCTGACCGTGGCCGGCCCGTGCCGCACCGGCGACGTGCTGGCGCTGGTCGAGGGCGAGGTGCACCTGATCGGCACCGACCTGACCGACACCTGCGCGGCGGTGGTCGACCGGATGCTCGGCGGCGGCGGGGAGCTGGTCACCCTGCTGGCCGGGGTCGACGCGCCGGCCGGGCTCACCGACGCCGTCCGCGCACACGTCGCGCGGCGCTGGCCGTTCGTCGAGGTGCAGGCTTACCCGGGCGGCCAACCCTATTATCCGCTCCTGGTGGGGATCGAATGAGCGAAGCGGCCACGGTGGACACTCCGCTGAAGAAGCTGGTCGGGGACAAGACGGCCAAGGCGTTGGCCGACCACCTCAACCTGCACACCGCAGGTGACCTGGTCTATCACTTCCCGCGCCGCTACGACGAGCGCGGCGAGCACACCGACATCCGCTCGCTGGACGTCGGCGAGCAGGTCACCGTGCTGGCCCAGGTGCAGCGCACCGCCGTACGCCCGATGCGCCAGCGCCGGGGCAATCTGCTGGAGGTGACCGTCGGCGACGGCTCCGGCGGGTTGCTGACGTTGACCTTCTTCGGCAACCAGGCCTGGCGGGAGCGGGAGCTGCGTCCGGGCCGGTGGGGGATGTTCGCCGGCAAGGTCACCGAGTTCCGGGGCAAGCGCCAGCTCAACGGCCCGGAGTACGTCCTGCTCGGCGAGAATGGCGACGGCGAGGCGGCGGTCAGCGACGAGATCGAGGAGTTCGCCGGCGCGCTGATCCCCGTCTACCCGGCCGCGGCGGTGGTGCCGACCTGGGTGATCGCCCGCTGCGTACGGGTCGTACTGGACACGTTCACCCCGCCGGAGGATCCGTTGCCGGCCAGCGTGCGGGCCAGCCGCAACCTGGTCGGGCTGGGCGCCGCGCTCAAGGAGATCCACCGGCCGTCCACCAAGGAGGAGCTCTACCGGGCCCGCCGGCGGCTCAAGTGGGACGAGGCGTTCGCCGTCCAGTTGACCCTGGTGCAGCGCAAGCACCGGGCCGCCGACTGGCCGGCCCGACCGCGTCCGGCCCGCTCCGGAGGCCTGTTGGACGCGTTCGACGCCCGGCTGCCGTACGAGCTGACCGACGGTCAGCGCGACGTCGGCGTGGAGATTGCCGCCGACCTGACCGCCCCGCACCCGATGCACCGGTTGCTGCAGGGCGAGGTGGGCTCGGGCAAGACGGTGGTGGCCCTGCGGGCGATGCTCCAGGTGGTCGACGCGGGCGGGCAGGCGGCGCTGCTGGCGCCCACCGAGGTGCTGGCCGCGCAGCACCACCGCGGGATGCTCGACCTGCTCGGTCCGCTCGGGCGGGCCGGCGAGCTGGGTTCCGCCGAGCACGCGACCCGGGTGGAGCTGGTCACCGGCTCGCTGGGCGCCGCGGCCCGTCGGCGTGCCCTCGGCGAGGTGGCCAGCGGTGCCGCCGGCATCGTGCTCGGCACCCACGCGTTGCTCTACGAGGGCGTCGACTTCGCCGACCTCGGCCTGGTGGTCGTCGACGAGCAGCACCGCTTCGGTGTGGAACAACGCGACGCGCTGCGGGCCAAGGCCGACCAGCCGCCGCACGTGCTGGTCATGACGGCCACCCCGATCCCGCGTACGGTCGCGATGACCGTCTACGGCGACCTGGAGGTCTCCACCCTCTCCCAGCTGCCCCGGGGGCGTTCGCCGATCGCCTCGCACGTGGTGCCGGCCGCCGAGAAGCCAGCCTTCCTGGACCGGGCCTGGCGCCGGCTGCGCGAGGAGGTGGCCGCCGGCCATCAGGCGTACGTGGTGTGCCCGCGCATCGGTGACGGGCCGGGCGCGGACGAGGAGCCGCCGCCGGAGGACGACAACGGCCGACGGCCGCCGCTGGCGGTGACCGAGGTGGCCCCGCTGCTGGCCGAGGGGCCGCTGAACGGGCTGCGGATCGGGGTGCTGCACGGCCGCCTGCCAGCCGACGAGAAGGACGCGGTGATGCGTTCGTTCGCCGCCGGTGACCTGGACGTGCTGGTGGCGACCACCGTGGTCGAGGTCGGCGTGGACGTGCCCAACGCGACCGTGATGATCGTGCTGGACGCCGACCGGTTCGGTGTCTCGCAACTGCACCAGCTGCGGGGCCGGGTCGGCCGGGGCGCCGCCGCCGGGCTCTGCCTGCTGGTCAGCGAGGCCGCCGAGGGTTCATCGGCGCGCGAGCGGCTGGACGCGGTCGCGTCCACCGGCGACGGTTTCAAGCTCGCCGAGCTGGATCTGGAGCAGCGTCGCGAGGGCGACGTGCTGGGGGCCACCCAGTCCGGGCGCCGCTCGCATCTGCGGCTGCTGTCCCTGCTGCGCGACGCCGACCTGATCCGCGACGCCCGCGCCGAGGCGATCACCCTGGTCGAGGAGGACCCGGAGCTGACCCGCAATCCGGCGCTGGCCGCCTCGGTGGCGGCGCTGGTCGACGAGGATCGCGCGGAATACCTGGAGAAGGGCTGACGCCCGGCCCGATCAGGTCGTACGTGGAAATGGCCGAGGGCGCGCCGACCGGATGGTCGACGCGCCCTCGGGCTTAGCGCAGTTCAGCGCCGTTCAGCTCAGGCGGTGAACCGGAGCCGACGACGACGGGCGATCAGGAACAGACCCGCACCGACGGCCAGCAGGAGGACGGCGCCACCAGCGATCGTGGTGGTGTTCGAGCCGGTGAGCGGCAGGCCGCCACCCTCGCCCTTGTCGCACTCGGCCGGCTGCTCCCAGGCGATCGGCTCGGTGTCGTCAAGGCCCTCGGCGGCCGGCGTGACGGTGAGGCCCTTCACGGCGTCGAAGGAGACCGAACCGGTCTTGCCCGGCTCGACGGTCAGCGTCTTCACCTCGCCCTTGTTCGGGGTCAGGGTGATCTTGACGGTCTTGCCGTCCGCCGGGTTCTCGATCGTGAAGATGAGCTCGTCACAGGTCGACTCGACGGTGCCCACCGGCTCGGCCGGCACCGGGGTGGCGGTCGGGGTCGGGCTCGGCGACTCGCTCGGCGACTGGCTCGGCGACGGAGACGCGGTGGTCGGGGTGGGGGTCGGCGACGCCGGCGTGGTGGGGGTCGGGGTCGGCGTCGGGCTGCTCGGCGTCGGGGTGGGCTCCGCCGCGCAGGTACCGGCCCGGGTGGCCTCCACCGTCCGGTGCTCGGTGATGATGCGGTTCGGACGCTCCCAGCGCGCCTCGACGGTCAGCTCGATCTTCGGCTGCCGCTCGGCGAACCGGTAGGTCTGGGTGGCGGTGAGGAAACCCGTGCCCTTCGCCGGCAGAGTGGCGTCGAGCTTCAGGTCGCCGCTGGTGAAATCACTGGGGACGGTCGACTTGACCGAGGTGATCTTGGCAGTGATGTCCTCGCTGTTGCCGACCTTCCAGGTCACCGTGGCCTGGCCATCGGCCGCGAAGCAGTAGGTGCCGGAGGGCTCGGGGTGGTGGGCGCTTGCGGGGGCCGCCATGGTGCCGACACCGGCGAGGCCGATCAGCGCACCGGCGGCGATGGCCGCGACGCGCCGGAACGGAGACTTCGGACGGATCACTGGTACTCCTGAATAACGGAAGCGTTAGGGGCGTGGCGCGGGAGCGACAGTGGACGGTCACCGCACGTCCGAATGTAGGGAGGCGCTCCCGAGCCGTGGGCCGACGGTTTGCCGCCGGCACCCGGCCGACCCTAGCGAGATCGTCGCTCGTGATACAGCGCTCATGATTTGCTAAGGGTGATGTTATGAATTTGAGATCATTGATATACGAGAAGTGATCATGTGATCGCGGTGCCGGTACCGACCTGGTCGGCGGTCTCCTCCGGCGGCTCGCGTAGCGTCGCGGGCATGAGCAGGAGGAGATGGTGACCCGGATCGTGGCCGGGACGCTCGGCGGCCGACGGATCGCCGCGCCACCCGGTGCCGGCACCCGACCCACCTCCGACCGGGTCCGCGAGGCGCTCTTCAGCGCCGTCCAGGCCGAGGTCGATCTCGACGGTGCCCGCTTCGCCGATCTGTACGCCGGTTCCGGAGCGGTCGGGCTGGAGGCGCTCTCCCGGGGGGCCAGGCACGTGCTGCTGGTCGAGTCCGACCCCCGGGCCGCCCGGGTGATCCGAGAGAACGTGGCGACCCTGCGGGTCACGCCGTCCGCCCGGTTGGTGACCGGCAAGGTGGCGACCGTGCTGGCCGGTGGCCCGGACGGAGGGCCGTACGACGTGGTCTTCGCCGACCCGCCGTACGCGGTGTCGGACGAGGAGATCACCGGACTGCTGGCCACGCTGGTCGACGGCGGCTGGTTGGCGACCGACGCCCTGGTGGTGGTGGAGCGGTCCAGCCGCACCGGGCCGGTCGACTGGGTGGACGGGATCACCGCCGAGCGCAGTCGCCGTTACGGCGAGACCACCCTTTGGTACGGTCGCCGATCATGAGACGTGCGGTGTGTCCCGGCTCGTTCGACCCGGTCACCAACGGACACCTCGACATCATCGGCCGGGCCAGCCGGCTGTTCGACGAGGTGATCGTCGGCGTGCTGGTGAACCAGTCGAAGAGCGGCCTGTTCACCGTCGAGGAGCGGATCGACATGCTCCGCGAGGTGACCTCCTCGTACGGCAACGTGCGGGTCGAGTCGTTCCGAGGTCTGCTGGTCGACTTCTGCCGGGCCCAGCAGGCGAGCGTGCTGATCAAGGGCCTGCGCGCGGTCAGCGACTTCGACTACGAGTTGCAGATGGCCCAGATGAACATCGGGCTGGCCGGGGTCGAGACGCTGTTCATGCCGACCAACCCGCTCTACTCGTTTCTCTCCTCCAGTCTGGTCAAGGACGTGGCCAAGTGGGGCGGCGACATCTCCGCCCACGTTCCGGACCCGGTCCGCGAGGCCCTTCAGTCCCGACTCGGCCCGCGCGCCTGACCGCGCCCCTCCGCGATCTTGCACTTGCGGTCCCGTGATCGCCCCTTATGAGCGCTTCGCCCCGGCAGTAACTGCAAGATCGGCGGGCTGTGACAGTGTCGCGACGCGCCGGGCCGGGGTGGATCGGGCAGGTGTGGGGTCGGCACGACATGATTGGTGAAGCGGGGAACCGGCCGTAGCCCGCATCATGGAGGTCGGCCGACGAACGACAGGAGTGAGGTACCGGTGGACCCGCTCGATCGCATCGACGAACTGATCGCCATGGTGGAGCAGGCCCGCTCCGTCCCGATGTCGCGCAACAACTGCATGCTCGACCGGGGCGAAGTGATCGCGGCCCTGGACGAGATGCGTGCCGACCTCCCCGCCGACCTGCGGCGGGCCGCCGCGCTCCTGGACGAGCGCGACAAGATCATGGAAGCCGGCAAGCGCGAGGCGGACCGGATCATCAGCGAGGGTGAGGCAGAACACGCCCGCCTCGTTTCGGTGAATGAGATCACTGTCTCGGCCGAGCACGAGGGTGCCCGGATCATCGCGGAGGCCCGGGCCGAGGCGCAGCGCCTGCGCGAGGAGGTCGACGACTACGTCGACACCGCCCTGGCCAACTTCGAGCAGTTCCTCACCCGGGCGCTGGCCTCGATAGAGCGCGGCCGGGACAAGATGCACGCGTTGCGGGAGATCGGCACCTTCGCTGGGGATGAGGCGGAACGCCCGCTACCCTTCTGAGCGGCACCTCACCAGCCGACATCTCCAAGGGCGGGCGTCGCCCCCGGTTCGACGGTCCGGCGGTCGCCCAGGTAACCTTTTTTGTCGGCCTCTCACCGGCCGGAGTCTGACTATGCCCAAACACTCGCCATCGACACTCAACCCCAAGTCGCCGCTGGTTCTCGACACGAGGGAACTGCCGCGTCGCCCTGGCGCGTTGCGTACGGTCCAGCGGGTCGTGCCGGCACCGGCGGACCTCGGCCTGGAGTTGATCAGCGTGCCGGAGGGCGCGGACCTCGACCTCGATCTGAGGTTGCAGTCGGTGTCCGAGGGCGTGCTCGTCACGGGGACCATCACCGGTCCCGTCCGCGGCGAGTGCGGCCGTTGCCTGCGCCAGATCGACGACTCGATGGCCGTGACGATCCAGGAGCTGTACGCGTACGAGAACAGCACCACGGACGCCACGACCGACGAGGACGAGGTGGGCCGGATGCAGGGCGATCTGATCGACCTGGAGCCGGCGCTGCGGGACGCGTTGGTGCTCACGCTGCCGACCAACCCGCTCTGCCGGGAGGACTGCCCAGGACTGTGCCCCGAATGTGGGGCGCACTGGGACGATCTGCCGGCCGACCACAGTCACCAGCAGATCGACCCGCGTTGGGCGGGCCTGTCGCAACTGACCCGTACAGAGGAGTAAGAACCGTGGCCGTCCCGAAGCGCAAGATGTCGCGCAGCAACACCCGGTCCCGCCGGGCGAACTGGAAGGCGGCCGTGGTCGCGACCGTCGCGTGCCCGCAGTGCAAGTCCCCGAAGCTGCCGCACGCCGCCTGCTCCGTCTGCGGCACCTACAACGGCCGCCAGGTCATCGAGGTCTGACCTGGACGCCGAGTGACGCCCCCGACCCCAGGTCGGGCGGCGCGTGCACCCTGGCATTCGCCCGGTGACCCGGCTCCCTCCGACGCCGGCCGACCCAATCCGGTCGGCGTTCCAATGGAGCCGGGCACCGCGCGGATCGCCGTTGACCTCCTCGGCGGGGACGACTCTCCCGCCGTCGTGGTTGACGGCGCTCTGCGGGCCGTACGCGCCGACCCCGACCTGCATCTGCTGCTCGTCGGCCCGACCGAGGTGGCCGACGAGCTCATCGCTGCCCTCGAACCGGCCCAGCGGGCCCGGATCACGGTGCGGCCGGTCCGTGACGCCGTCGGCATGGCCGACCATCCCAGCGCCGCCCGCGCGGAGAGCACCGTGCGCGCCGCCGTCAACGCCGTCCGCGACGGCACCGCCGACGCCCTGGTCTCCGCCGGTGCCACCGGTGCCACCGTCACCGCCGCCGTGCTCGGCCTCGGCCGCTGGCCGGAAATCCGGCAACCCGCCCTGGTCGCCACCCTGCCCGCAGTCGCCGGGCCGGTCGTCCTGCTCGACGTCGGCGGCTCGCTGGAGCCCCGCCCGGCCACCCTCGCCCGGCACGCCGTGCTCGGCGCCGCGTACGCCGCGGTGGCGCACTCGATCGCCGCACCGCGGGTCGGACTGCTCTCGGTCGGCACCGAGGCCGGCAAGGGCGACCGGGTCCGTCGTGCCACCGACCCGCTGCTCGTCGCCGAACCGCTGCCCGGCGGGGCGCGCTACGTCGGCCTGGTCGAGGGGTACGACGTGGCCCTCGGCGCGCGCGCCGATGTGGTGGTCACCGACGGCTTCACCGGTAACGTGCTGCTCAAGGCGATCGAGGGCGCGTACGCGATGGCCGGTGGACCACCGGCCAGCGGTGGCGCCCCTCGCGCCGCCGCTCTGCTCGGCGTCGCCGGGACGGTGGTCGTCTGCCACGGCGCCGCGCGCGCGGACGACGTCGCCTCCGGCATCGCCCTCGCCGCCCATCTGTGGCGCCGGCACGCCACCGACCTGATCTGCGCGTTGCTCGACGGCGACGCCGCGACGGACCGCACCGACCGCACCACCGACACCGAGGTACGCACATCATGAGCAACGACAAGCGGCGGCGGGCGTCCGTCGGTCACCTGGAAGCCGCGTTCGGCGTGAGTCTCGAACCCGACCTGCTGGAACGTGCGCTGACCCACCGCTCGTACGCCTACGAGAACGGTGGTCTGCCCACCAACGAGCGGCTGGAGTTCCTCGGCGACTCGGTCCTCGGCGTGGTGATCACCACGGCGCTCTTCCACAATCACCCGGACCTGCCCGAGGGGCAGTTGGCCAAGCTGCGGGCCAGCGTGGTCAACATGCGCGCGCTCGCCGACGTGGCGCGTGGCCTCGGCCCGGACGGCCTCGGGGCGTACCTCCTGCTCGGCAAGGGCGAGGAGACCACCGGCGGCCGGGACAAGGCGAGCATCCTCGCCGACACGCTGGAGGCGCTGCTCGGCGCGATCTACCTCCAGTACGGCCTGGACACCGCCGGGATCGTCATCCACCGGCTCTTCGACCCGCTGATGGCCGAATCGGCCGGCCGGGGCGCCGCCCTGGACTGGAAGACCAGCCTCCAGGAACTGACCGCGGCGCTCGGGCTCGGCGTGCCGGAATACCGGATCGAGGGCACCGGCCCGGATCACCTCAAGACGTTCACGGCCTGGGTGGTGGTGGCCGGCAACCGGTACGGCGGTGCCGAGGGACGCAGCAAGAAGGAGGCCGAGCAGCGAGCCGCCGAGGCGGCCTGGCGGATGCTCGCCGACCAGAACGACGAGAAGGACCAGGACGGCTCGGCCGACCGGGAGGCGCCGGTCGCGCCGCAGGAGCGGGCCGACCGGGCGGCCCGGGCCGAGCAGGCCGACCACGAGGCGCAGGCCATGCCGGCCGACGTCGCGGCGGAGCAGGCCGCACGCAACGGCGCGGGCCGGAGCGCCAACGGCGCGCGACCGCACACCGACGACGGGGCCGTCGAACCGGCCGGGGCCGACGACCGCAGCACGGCAGGACCGACCCGTGCCTGAGCTGCCCGAGGTGGAGACCGTCCGGCGGGGGCTGGCCCAGTGGGTCACCGGCCGCCGGATCGCTTCGGTGGAGGTACGGCACCCGCGCGCGGTCCGCCGGCACGTCCCCGGCGGCGTCCACTTCGCCGACGTGCTCGCCGGCCGGACCGTGCTGGACGCCCGCCGCCGCGGCAAGTACCTGTGGCTGCCACTGGACAGCGGCGACGCGATCATCGGGCACCTCGGCATGTCGGGCCAACTGCTGCTCCAGCCGCCCGGCACCGCGGACGAGACCCACCTGCGGGTGCGGTTCCGGTTCGCTGACGACGGGCCGGAGCTGCGCTTCGTGGACCAGCGCACGTTTGGCGGGCTGTCGGTCAGCGAGGGCGGTGCCGATCTTCCCGCGGAGATCGCCCACATCGCCCGGGACCCGATGGACCCGGAGTTCTCCGACGCGGCGTTCGTCGCCGCACTGCGCCGTCGGCGGACCGAGGTGAAGCGGGCACTGCTCGACCAGACCCTGATCTCGGGCGTGGGCAACATCTACGCCGACGAGGCGCTCTGGCGTGCCGGGCTGCACGGCGTACGACCGACCGACGCACTGACCGGGCCGGCCGCGCAGCGCCTGCTCGGCCACGTCCGCGACGTGCTCTCCGAGGCGATCAAGGAGGGCGGCACCAGCTTCGACGCCCTCTACGTCAACGTCAACGGCGAGAGTGGCTACTTCGACCGGGCGCTGAACGTCTACGGCCGCGAGGGTGAGCCGTGCCGACAGTGTGGCTCACCGGTCCGCCGGGAAGCCTTCATGAACCGCTCCTCGTACAGTTGCCCGCGCTGCCAGCCGCGGCCCCGGGGTTCCCTTCGGGGATGACCCGGAGGCGGCTCCGGGTCGGTTCCGGCGGGTCGCGGCCGGCCACTCCGGGGTGGGACCCCGGCGGTCGTCCGGATCGCGGGCTTTCGCCCACCGGTGTCGCCGAACGGACCCGTCACCCCGGATGAGCGGGATCCGGGGACGGCCGGGGCCGATCCCCGATGTGACCGCCTCGTCACGTCCCTAGCGTCAGCACCGTTGACAGGGGGCTGACGTGACAGGGGGACACGAGATGAAGGCAAGACCGGTGACGGTACGGATGGCGCGGTGGAGCGCCGAGCACCCGTGGCGGGCGGTCGCGCTGTGGGCCGTGTTCGTGGCGGTGTGCTTCCTCGGTGGCAACGCCGCCGGTCTCAACGAGGCGACCAGCGGCGACCAGGCGATCGGCGAGGCGGGCCGGGCCGGTCTGATCGTGGACGCCGGCAGCTTCGACGACAAGGCCGTGGAGAACGTCCTGATCACCTCCCGGGGTGGCGCACTTGATCCGGCGGCGGCGAAGGCGGCGGCCGACGACGCGGCGGCCCGGCTGCGTACCGTCGCCGGGGTTGCCGAGGTCGGCCCACCGATCACCGCTCGGGACGGTTCGGCCCTGCTGCTGCCGATCACCATGTCCGGCGACCCGGACACCGCCTCGGAGCGGGTGCAGCCGCTGCGCGACGCCACCGCCACCGTGCAGGCCGCGCATCCGCAGTTGCGCGTCGAGCAGGTCGGCGGGCCGTCGATCGGCCAGGCCCTCGACGACACCCTGGGCAAGGACTTCAAGCGGGCCGAACTGCTCAGCCTGCCGGTCACCCTGGCCATCCTGATCATCGCGTTCGGTGCGCTGATCGCCGCCAGTGTGCCGGTGCTGCTGGCGCTCTCGTCGGTCGCCGCCGCGATGGGTCTGTCCACCATCGCCTCGCACCTGGTGCCGGCCACCGACACCACGTCACCCGTGATCCTGCTGATCGGCATGGCGGTCGGGGTGGACTACTCGCTCTTCTACGTCCGGCGGGAACGCGAGGAGCGCGCCAAGGGACGCTCCGGTCTGGACGCGGTCGAGATCGCCGCGGAGACCTCCGGGCACGCCGTGGTGGTCTCCGGCTTCGCCGTGATCATCTCGATGGCCGGCCTGCTGCTCGCCGGAGACGTGGTCTTCTCGTCCCTCGCCGTCGGCTCGATCCTGGTGGTCGCGGTCGCGGTGATCGGCTCGCTGACCGTGCTACCGGCCCTGCTGGCCAAGCTCGGCCGCTGGGTCGACCGGCCCCGGGTGCCGCTGCTGTGGCGGCTCACCGCTCCGCGTACCGGCCGGCACGGCGAGCCGCGCACGCCGCGCTTCTGGCCGGCGGTGCTCCGGCCCGCCCTGCGCGCACCGGTGCCGACCCTGGTCATCTCGGTCGGGCTGCTGCTGGCGCTGGCCGCGCCCGCGCTCGGCATGAAGCTGAAGTTCCCCGGCATGGAGGACCTGCCGCGCACCACCCCGGCCATGCAGGCGTACGACCGGCTCACCACCGCCTTCCCGAGCACCGGCACCAACCACGTGGTGGCCGTACGGGCGCCCGCCGAGCAGGCCGACCGGGTCCACGCGGCGCTGACCGACCTGGCCGCCCGGACCGCCGCCGACCCGCTCTTCGCCCCGGCGGAGGCGGACGGCCCGAAGATCGAGGTGTCGGCCGACCGGCGGGTGTCGGTGCTGGACGTCGCCACCCCGTACGCGAGCCGCGACGACCGGTCGGTGCGGTCACTGGAGAAGCTGCGCACGGATCTGGTCCCGGCCGAACTGCGGGGCATCCCCGGGATCGAGTACGCGGTCGGCGGTGGGGTGGCCGACAGCCAGGACTACGCGCAGCACGTACGCGACAAGTTGCCGCTGGTGATGGGCTTCGTCCTGGTGCTCACGTTCCTGGTCATGGTGCTGACCTTCCGGTCGGTGGTGGTGGCGGCCAGCGCGATCTTGCTGAACCTGCTCTCCGCCGGGGCCGCGTACGGGCTGCTGGTGTTGATCTTCCAGGGTGGCTGGGCGGAGGGGCCGCTCAACTTCACCTCGATGGGCGCGATCGTGTCCTGGCTGCCGCTGTTCCTCTTCGTGGTGCTGTTCGGCCTCTCCATGGACTACCACGTCTTCGTGGTCAGCCGGATCCGTGAGGGCATCCGCGCCGGCATGGCCAACCGGGACGCGGTGGCGTACGGCATCACCTCGTCGGCCGGCGTGGTGACCAGTGCGGCGATCGTGATGGTCGGGGTGTTCTCGATCTTCGCCACCCTGAGCACCATCGACATGAAGCAGCTCGGCATCGGCCTGGCGGCGGCGATCCTGCTGGACGCCACGATCATCCGGGGTGTGGTGCTCCCGGCGCTGATGACCACGCTCGGCGACGCCAACTGGTGGGCCCCGCGCTTCCTGCGCCAACGCCCGACCCCAACCCCCGCCGACCCCCCAACCCCAGCCCCAGAACTAGTACCAGTGCCCTAACCCCCTCCCCTCCCTCTCCCCGCGTCCCGTCCCTCCCCCCGCCCCCTCTCCCCGTCGATCTAGGGCAAATCGCTGCTAGTTGACCTCTGTCAACAACGATTCGCCCTAGATCGACGGGGGCGGGGCGTGGGGGCGCGGGGCGTGGGGCGTGGGGCGTGGGGGTGGGCGGGGCGCGGGGTAGGGGTTAGGGGAGGGGGCAGGGTACTCGCCAGGCGTTCAGCGTCGATTCCTTGCGGATGGACGCGAAGCCGTAGCCGACGGTGGTGACGCAGAAGTCGTCGGTCGAGCCGGTGTACTCGACGTGGAACACGGGTTTGTCGGCGTCGGCGAACGGCAGCAGCTTGGCGCACTGCCGCAGTCGGACGCACTCCTCGTTGACCGCGAAGTCGAAGTCCGGCGCCAGGGCGGCGAGCTGTGGCACGTCGTTGACCAGCCCGGGGGAGAGGTCCAGCGACCGGGCCAACTCGGCCAGCCGACGGTTGAACAGCAGTTGGTCGTCGAAGTCGAGGGGGAAACCGGTGCGCTGCGCGTACCCGTCCGCGTCGGCGAGCGCCACCGCACCGAATCCCTTGCCCCGGCAGAGCCGGAACCGGTCGGCCAGCACCGGCTCCAGGACGCCCCAGGCCCGGACGTCCAGCCACCGGCTCTGCGGCCGTCGGCCGGTGGCGCCCTGGGTTGCGGCCGGGTAGCGGCTGGCGTCCGGGTCGGTCGACCGTACCGAGCCGACGTACACCTGGCAGATCAGCCGGCGGTCCTTCGCGCGCAGTTCGGCGGTCTGGGCGGCGGTGGTGGCCACCGGGTCGAGCAGGAAGACGTTGGCGGCCACCGTCGGATCGAGCGGGCCACTGAGCTGCCACTGCCACTGCCAGTGGCGGGCCTGCTCGGCCGGCCACGCGGTGGGCGCGCCGGAGGGGCTCAGATCAACCCGGCAGGCGTACGCCGGGAGCACCAGGACCAGTACGACGCCGGCCGACAGGACGCGGCGCAGCGGACGTACGACGGCGCGTCGCCGCAGCCGGATCCGCATCGGCAGCTCCCGGGGTCCGGGCGGCCGGTCGCCGCCCCACCGGTACGCCGTCGCCCCCACGCTCCGGCCCGACGTACCTCATCGGGTCAAACGAGCGCGGGGGCGTGGACGACGCGCGGTCAGCGCGGCGCGGCGAAGACCTGCGTCCAGTACGGTCCGTTGCTGCTGGCGATGCCGACGCCGATCTCGGTGAACGCGCAGTTCAGGATGTTGGCCCGGTGGCCGGAGCTGTTCATCCAGGCGTCCATCACGGCGGCCGGGGTCTTCTGGTTCCAGGCCACGTTCTCGCCGTAGGTGCGCCAGGCGTAGCCGACGCGGTCCAGCCGTACGCCGCTGTCGCTGCCGTCGCTGCCGGTGTGCGACATGTTCTGGTGGTCGGCCTGATCCTGGCTGTGCCGCTGGGCGGCGGTCATCAGCTTGGTGTTGATGGTGAGCGCCTTGCAGCCGGCCTTGGCCCGCTCGGCGTTGACCAGGTCCACCACCTCGCGGGCCTGGGCGCTGACGCTGCCGCTGGAGCCCGAGCCGGTGGTGCTCGGCGAGCTGCTGCTGCGTCGGGCGCTGCCCCGCGACGCGGCGGTGGTGCTCGACGACGCCGGGGTGGGCTTGACGACCTTGCTCGGCGACGGGCTCGGCCGGGTCGGGCTGGGCGTGGCGGTCGGGGAGGGCGCGACCAGGTTGTCGGCCGACGGCTGCTCGGTCGGTACCGCCGGCGCGGCGGCGATGGTGTCGTCGACGGCGGTCGGCTCGCCGGCCCCGCCGCCTCCGCCCGGCATCGCGAGCGCGCCGACGCCGAAGCTCACCACGAGGGTGGCCGCCGCGGCGGCGCCGCCGATCATCAGTGGGCGGCGCCAGCGCCGCGGGGAGCGGTGCCGCCCCTCGCCGGGGCGACCCGCAGCGGCCGCGCCGGTCCGCCAGCCGTCGGTGGTCTCGGCGTCGGCGTCGGTCCGCCAGTCGCCGGTGGCCTGGGCGTCGGTCTCGGTCCGCCGGCCGTCGTTGGCCTGGGCGTCGGCGTCGGTCCGCCAGCCGCCGGTGGTCTCCTCGGCCGGGCCGCTGCCGTGCCAGCCGTCGGTCGGCCCGTTACCCGGCCGGTAGGGCGGCCAGGCGGCGGTGTGTCCGTCGACCGGGTGGCCGGGGGAGGTCGGTTCCGGCTGCCAGTGGGCGGTGGGCTGGGTCTGGTGCCACTCGTCGGCCGGCTGGTCGGGGTCGTCCCCGAACAGGTAGGCCGAGCGGGGCTCGGGGCGGTCACGCAGCCAGTCCGGCTCGTCGGTCGGCCGCTCGGCGCGCCGGTGGGCGTCGTTCGGGTCCATCGGGTCGGTCCAGCCGTACACGGCTCTGCCTCCACGGGGTTGGTTGCTGGCCCGGGTGACGCTACGACCAGCCCGTGACCTGCGGCAACGTGGCTAAGGAAGAGTTAAGGGGAAGTCGGACGCCAGGGTGCGGACTTCCGCAGATCCCGGCGTACAGTAAGGGGGTCCGGACAGAGAGTGTCCGTGCCTTGTGGCAGCCCCCAGCCAAGTGGACAGGTCGACGTGGAGATGATCTACGGCCTGCGAGAACTTGACGAAGGAGGGGTTTGCGGCTCAATATATAGGTGTCGCCAGTCGCGCCCGGTCATGCCCAGATACAGCTGGAATGACAGCCGCGTACAAATGGGCGCGCGTTGGCCGGCCTTTCCGGCAGCGCATATCAAGGAGTCAGCATGGCGAAGGCCCTCTATGGCCACGTAGGTGCAGCGCCCGACCGGCGTCTGCTCGACGAGGTCACCCGACTGCGTGCCAGGGTTCAGGCACTGGAGTTCGAGATCACGCGTCTGCGTGCCGACAACGATCGGCTCGCGGCGGCTGCGGCGGAGGCGGACGACCTGCTCCGTCTGGCCGAGCCGGCGCTGACCTGATCTTCCGGGTCGGAAAACTGAATCGCACCACCGCAAAAATGCGCGCCGACACCTCTGTGCCGGCGCGCAACGCTGTCCGGCCCCTTTCGTGGCCGTCGATTTATGATCTTGCGTTGGGTGGAGTCGGAAGGGCATCGGCGGATTCCGGAAACGTGCCGACCGATAAGCCGATCATGAACGGTCTTTGCCTTACTCGTTGCCAGCGGAACAACAGCGCGACCGACCCACGGTCGCGGCCCGCACTCCCGCCCGGCGCGCCCGGGATGCGGGTCGCGTGCCAGCCCGCCCCCACCATCGGGTTAGTCTGCGGGTTCACCCAGGTCCGCGCAGCCGGCGACGGTACGGCGGCCACCGGACGAGGATCGAGAAGGTGTATCTCAAGAGTCTGACGGTGCGGGGCTTCAAGTCTTTCGCCTCCGCCACGACGTTGAAGCTGGAGCCCGGGATCACCTGCGTGGTCGGCCCGAACGGCTCCGGCAAGTCCAACGTCGTCGACGCCATCGCCTGGGTGCTCGGCGAGCAGGGGGCCAAGGCGCTGCGCGGCGGCAAGATGGAGGACGTCATCTTCGCCGGCACCGCCGGCCGGGCGCCCCTGGGCCGTGCCGAGGTCACCCTCACCATCGACAACACCGACGGCGCGCTGCCGATCGAGTACACCGAGGTCTCCATCACCCGCCGGATGTTCCGTTCGGGTGAGAGCGAGTACGAGATCAACGGCAACTCCTGCCGACTGCTGGACATCCAGGAGCTGCTGTCCGACTCCGGCATCGGCCGGGAGATGCACATCATCGTCGGCCAGGGCCGGCTCGACGGCATGCTGCACGCCAAGCCGGAGGACCGCCGGGCGTTCATCGAGGAGGCCGCGGGCGTCCTCAAGCACCGCAAGCGCAAGGAAAAGGCGCTGCGCAAGCTCGACGCGATGCAGGTGAACCTCAACCGGGTGACCGACCTCACCGCCGAGCTGCGCCGCCAGCTCAAGCCATTGGGCCGGCAGGCGGAGGTGGCCCGGCGTGCCGCCGCCATCCAGGCCAACCTGCGCGACGCCCGGCTGCGGCTGCTCGCCGACGACCTGGCCACCCTGCGGACCACCCTCGACCGGGAGATCGCCGACGAGACCGCGCTGCGGGAACGGCGCGTGCAGGTCGAGGCCGAGCACGCCGAGGTGCAGGGTCGGCTCGGTGAGTTGGAGGCCGCGCTGGCCGAGGACGCTCCGCTGCTCGCCGCCGCCCAGGACACCTGGTACAAGCTCTCCGCCCTGCAGGAGCGGTTCCGCTCGATCGAACAGCTGGCCCGGGAGCGACTGCGGCATCTGAGCGCCACCGGCGACGACGAGCGGACCGGCCGCGACCCCGACCAGCTGGAGGCCGAGGCCGAACGGGTCCGCGAGCAGGAGGAAGAGCTGCGCGCGGCGCTCACCGACGATCAGATCCGGCTGGCCGAGGCGGTGGAGCACCGCCAGGAGCTGGAACGGCAGCTCGCCGCCGCCGAGCGGGAGCTGGTCGCCGCCGCCAAGGCCATCGCCGATCGACGCGAGGGGATGGCCCGGCTCACCGGCCAGGTCAACTCGGCCCGTGCCCGGACCACCAGCGCCGGCGAGGAGATCGAACGGCTCGCCGTCGCGCACGCCGACGCGCTGGGCCGCGCCGAGCAGGCGCAGGCCGACCTGGACGCGGTGGCCGCGCAGTCCACCGAGGCGGACCGGGACAACGCCGATCTGGACGCCCGGCACGCCGAGGCGGTCGCCGGGCAGGACCGGGTGCAGGCCACGGTCCGGTCGCTTGCCGACGCCGAGCGGGCGGCGGAGAAGGACGCGGCCACCTGGAAGGCCCGGGAGGAGGCGCTCGCCCTGGGTCTGCGGCGCAAGGACGGTTCCGGCGCGCTGCTCGCCCGCGCCGGCGAGGTGCCCGGCCTGCTCGGCAGCCTCGCCGGGCTGCTCACCGTCGCACCCGGGCACGAGGCCGCGCTGGCCGCCGCGCTCGGCGGTCTCGCCGACGCGGTCGCGATCAGCGGGGTGGACGAGGCCGTCGAGGCGATGCGGCTGCTGAAGATCTCCGACGCTGGTCGTGCCGGCCTGCTGGTCGGCAGCCCGGCCGGGCCCGGCATGACGGGTTCCGCCGACGCGCTGCGCCCGAAGGTGCCGGACGGCGCCCGCTGGGCACCGGACCTGGTGGAGTGCGGTGCGGAGCTGCGCCCGGCCGTGCACCGGGCGCTGCGCGACGTGGTGCTCGTCGACGATCTCGCCGCCGCGGCCGAGTTGGTCGCCGCAAACCCGGAGCTGCGGGCGGTCACCCCGGACGGTGACGTGGTCGGGGCGTACGCGGCGGCCGGCGGGTCGGCCAAGGCGCCCAGTTACATCGAGGTGCAGGCCGCCGTCGAGGAGGCGCGTACGAACCGGCTCGCCGCCGAGCGCGCCGGGGCCGAGCTGCGCGACCAACTCGTCGAGGCGCGCGCCGAGGTGGCCGCCGCCAAGGAGGCCGTGCAGCACGCCGCCGCCGAGAAGCGCGAAGCCGAGAGCCACCGCAACGCCGCCGCCCGCCGGCTGGCCGAACTGGGCGCGGCGGCCCGTTCGGCGAAGGCGGAGACCGACCGGCTCGGCGAGTCCCGGGCCCGCGCCGAGGCGGCCCGACAGCGGGACCTCACGGCACTCGCCGAGTTGGAGGAGCGGCTGCGGCTGGCCGAGGAGACCCCGGTCGACGCCGAGCCGTCCGCCGAGGAGCGGGACCAACTCGCCGCCATGGTGCCGCAGTCCCGGCAGAACGAGATGGAGGTCCGGCTCGCCGTGCGTACCGCCGAGGAGCGGGTCTCCTCGATCGCCGGGCGGGCCGACTCGCTGGCCCGGCAGGCGGCCGCGGAGCGGGCCGCCCGCGAACGCATCGCGGCCCGGCTGGCCGCGCGGACCCGGGGCGCGGGCATCGCCCGGGCCGTCGCGGCCGGCGCCCGGGAGGCGCTGGCCCGGCTCACCACCTCGATCGCGGCGGCCGAGGAGCACCGCGACGCGGTCGCCCGGGAACGCGCCGCGCGTGAGGCCGAGCTCCAGGAGGTACGCGGTGCCGCCAAGCGGCTCGGCGCGGAGCTGGAGCGGCTGACCAGCCAGGTGCACCGGGACGAGGTGGCCCGTGCCGAACAGCGGCTGCGCATCGAGCAGTTGGAGGCGAAGGCGGCCGAGGACTTCGGGCTGGACGTGGAGACCCTGGTCGCCGAGTACGGCCCCGCCCAACTGGTCCCGCCCACCCAGGCCGACGTCGCGATCGCCGAACGAGACGGCCTTCCGGTGCCCGAGCCGGTCCGTTACGAGCGGCCGGTGCAGGAGAAGCGGGCCGCCAAGGCGGAACGCGAGTTGGCCCTGCTCGGCAAGGTCAACCCGCTCGCCCTGGAGGAGTTCGCCGCGCTGGAGGAGCGTTACAAGTTCCTGTCCGAGCAGTTGGAGGACCTCAAGGCCACCCGTCGGGACCTGCTCACCGTGGTCAAGGACGTGGACGACCGGATCCTGGAGGTCTTCGCCAGCGCATTCGAGGACACCGCCCGGGAGTTCGAGCAGGTGTTCACCGTGCTCTTCCCCGGCGGCGAGGGACGGCTGATCCTCACCGACCCCGACGACCTGCTCACCACCGGCGTCGAGGTGGAGGCCCGCCCGCCGGGCAAGAAGATCAAGAGGCTCTCCCTGCTCTCGGGTGGCGAGCGGTCGCTGACCGCGGTGGCCATGCTGGTGGCGATCTTCCGCGCCAGACCCAGCCCGTTCTACATCATGGACGAGGTGGAGGCGGCCCTGGACGACGTGAACCTGGGCCGGCTGATCACGTTGCTGGCACAGTTGCGGGAGAAGAGCCAGCTGATCGTCATCACGCATCAGAAGCGGACGATGGAGATCGCGGACGCGCTCTACGGCGTGACCATGCGTAGCGGGGTCACCCAGGTGATCAGTCAGAGGCTCAACCGGGCCGACGGGGACGAGCAGCGGCAGGGCCGCGGCGAGGAGAACGGGTAGTGGCTCGGGAACGCGCGACGGCGCTCCTGCTGGATCTGGACGGCGTGCTGCGCCGGTTCGACCCGGCGGTCGCCGCCGGGGTGGAGCGGGAGTACGGCCTCGCCGACGGGGTGCTCACCGAGATCGCCATGCAGTGGGGCCGGCTCCAGCCGGTGCTCACCGGCCAGGTCAACCATGCCGAATGGGTGAGCAGCGTGGCCGACGCGCTGGCCGAGCCGGCCGGAGGCCCGGAGCGGGCCCGTGCGGCGGTGGAGCAGTGGCAGCGCTACCGCGGCGAGGTGGACACCGAGGTGCTCGACGTCGTCCGGGAGGTACGCGCCGCCGGGATCAAGGTCGGTCTGGCCACCAACGCCACCGACCTGCTCGACGCCGACCTGGCCGCACTCGGGCTGACCGACGAGCTGGACGTGGTGGTGAACTCCTCGACGCTCGGCGTGCACAAGCCGGCCCCGGAATACTTCCAGGCCGCCTGCGTGGCGCTGGCCACCCCGCCGGCCCGGGTCCTGTTCGTCGACGACGAGGACTGGGCCGTACGGGGTGCGCGCTCCGCCGGGCTGTCGGCGCACCGCTGGGGCGGCCACGCCGACCTGCGCTACCTGCGGGCTGCACTGGCCCACTGAGCGCGGGTCACTCGCCGGTGACGCCGTCGATGCGTTCCCGGATCAGGTCGGCGTGGCCGTTGTGCCGGGCGTACTCCTCGATCATGTGCACGTACACCCAGCGCAGGTTGAAGGTGCGCTTCTTCGCGCCCACCTCGGTGAACGTCTCGTCGAGCGAGTGGCCGGCCGCGGCCTCCCGGGCCAGCGCCACCTCGCGATGGAAGATGGCGAAGTCGGCCTCGGCGTCGGCGGTGCTCACGTCGTGGTCGGCGTCCGGGTTCTCCGGGGTGAAGTACGGGTAGTCGACCCGCTCCCCGGCGAAGTTCTCCCGGAACCACCAGGCCTCCACCTCGGCCAGGTGCCGGACAAGTCCGAGCAGCGTCAGCCCGGACGGCTCCACGCTGGGCGTACGCAACTGGGCCTCGGTCAGCCCGGCGCACTTGAGCAGCAACGTCTGACGGTGGTAGTCGAGCCAGCCTTCGAGCATGGTGCGCTCGTCGCCGACGTAGGGCTCGTTGGTCCGGGTGATCCCCGGCGCGATCCAGGTCATGCGGCGCATCCTGCCCGGCACCCCGGACACTCCGCGACGGGTTATCCGCGCACCCGGGCCCTCACGGGACCACCACGACCGGCCAGCGGCCGGTACGGACCAGGCGGGTGGCGACCGAGCCGACCAGCCGGTGACCGGCCTGCTCGGAGGCCCCCACCACCACCATGTCGGCCTGGAACTCGTCGGCCGCGGTGCACAGCTCGGCGTACGCGTCGCCGCGGCGGCACAGGAAGGTCAGCGGAATGCCCCACTCCTCGGCCCCGCGTCGGCACTCCCGGCGCAGCTCGTCGGCCAACTCGTCGTGGGTGCGCTGAACCGCGCCGGCGTCCATCCCGGGCACCAGGGCGGTCAGCCCGCTCGCCGAGCTGACGAAGACCACCACCAGGGCGGCGCCCTGCCGGCGGGCGAGGCCGGTGGCGTACGAGCCGGCCCGCTCGGAGGTGCGGGTGCCGTCCACGCCGGCCAGCACCACCCGAGGGCCGTCCGTGCCGCGCTCGAAGGGCAGCGGACGGGTCCTCGGGCCGTACTCCTCGCGGTCCGGTGCTCCCACGCTCATGGCTGGCTACCTCACCTCTGCTCGCCGGTACGGATCACGGCGGCGCCGGCGCCGGCCGCGACGGTTGACTCCCGCTCGACCTCGTCGGCGACCGCGCTGCCGTTGTGCTGCCGCAGCGGCACCTCCTTGATGAAGGTCACCGCGATCAGCGCGATCAGCGCGAAGGGCGTGGCCGCCAGGAAGATGTCGCCGGCACCGTGGCCGTACGCGCCCTCGACCACGGCACGCAGAGGGCCGGGCAGGGTGTGCACGTCGGGCAGGGTGCCGCCGCCGCTCGAGCTGGCCGTGGGTACGCCGAGCTGGGCCAGCCCGTCGGCGGTGTAGGCCTTGACCTTGTGGGCGAGGACCGCGCCGAGCGCGGCGACGCCGATCGCGCCGCCGAGGCTGCGGAAGAACGCCACGACCGAGCTGGCCGCGCCGAGTTCGTGCGGGCCGACGGTGTTCTGCACGGCGAGGACCAGGTTCTGCATGGTCAGGCCGAGGCCGACGCCGACCAGCGCCATGTAGACGCTGAGCAGGGTGAAGCTGGTGTCCGCGCGGAGTGTGCCCATCAGTGCGAAGCCGACCGTGAGCAGCACCGAGCCGCTCACCAGGAACCCCTTCCAGCGGCCGGTCTTGGTGATGATCCGCCCGCCCACGGTGGAGGCGACCAGCAGTCCGAGGATCATCGGCAGGGTCATCAGGCCGGACATGGTCGGGCTCTGGCCGCGGCTGATCTGGAAGTACTGGCCCAGGAAGATCGACGCACCGAACATGCCCACGCCGACCGCGATGCTGGCGACGACGGCCAGCGTGATGGTGCGGTTGCGGAACAGCCGTGGCGGGATCATCGGCTCGGCGGCCCGGGTCTCCACCCGGATCGCCAGCGCACCGAGGACGAGGGCGCCGAGCACCATGACGACGGTCTGCCAGGAGAGCCAGGCGAACTGGTCGCCGGCGAGCGAGACCCAGATCAGCAGCACCGAGACGGCCGCCGTGATCAGCGTGGCGCCCCACCAGTCGATCTGCGCCTTCCGCTTCACCACCGGCAGGTGCAGGGTCTTCTGGAGGACGACCAGCGCGGCGATGGCGAACGGCACACCGACGTAGAAGCACCAGCGCCAGCCGAGCCAGGAGGTGTCCACGATCACGCCGCCGATCAGCGGGCCGCCGATGGTGCCGACGGCCATCACTGCGCCGAGGTAGCCGCTGTAGCGGCCCCGCTCGCGCGGCGCGATCATCGTGGCCATGATGACCTGGGCCAGCGCGGTGAGGCCGCCGGCGCCGATGCCCTGGAGCACCCGGCAGGCGATCAGCTCACCGGTGCCCTGCGCGGCACCGGCCAGCACCGAGCCCAGCACGTAGATCCCCAGGGCGATCTGGACGAGCGTCTTCTTGCTGGTCAGGTCGGCGAGCTTGCCCCAGATCGGGGTGGTCGCGGTGGTCGCGAGCAGGGCCGAGGTGACCACCCAGGTGTACGCGGACTGGCCGCCGTGCAGTTCGGTGATGATCCGCGGCAGCGCGTTCGAGATGACCGTGGAGGAGAGGATCGCGACGAACAGACCCAGCAGCAGACCGGAGAGTGCCTCCATGATCTGCCGGTGGGTCATGTCGACGCCGGTCGGCCGAGGGGGCGCTGTCGCCTGAGTCATCGTTGTTGCCTCCGAAAGGTGCAAGGGCGGCGCTTGTCACGCATGGCCGCCTGAGAGTTGCTCGGGGCAACCGTATGCCCTTGGTTGCCCAAAGCAACAACGTGCTGGACCACTGGGACATTCCCCACGTCGACGGTCACGTCCAGGAGTCGTTGAAGCGGCCGAGCAGCCGGGCGAACTCCTCGACGTCCCGGGTCGGCCAGCCGTCCAGGGCACGCAGGAACTCACGCAGCCGGCCGGACCGTGCCACGTCGAACCTGCGCTGGCCCTCCTCGGTGAGGCTGATCTGAGCGGCCCGCCGGTCGCTCGGATCGGGGTCACGGTGCACCAGGCCGAGAGCCTCCAGCCCGTTGATCTGCCGGCTCAACGTCCCCTTGCCCACCCCGAGCCGCGCCGCCAGCTCGGTCAGCCGGATCGACCCACTCCGGCGCAGCCAGAGCAGCAGCCCGTAGGTGTTCGGTTCGAGGGTCGGGTGCACCTCGCGGGCGATCTCCCAGGACACCGCCCGCCCACGACGCAGCAAAGCGGTCAACTCGTGCTCGACCGCCCGAATCGGCTCCGGCAGGTGCTCGTCCACGGCGTAGAGACTACGGCGGGGGCGGGTCAGTCGTCGCCGGCGAGCCGGTGGCACATCACCGGACGTAGTTGGCCATCACTGGTGGTGCCCTCGACGGTCACCTCGGCACCGCGGCCCCGGTGGGTCAACGTGGCCACGGCGTTGCCGAAGTAGGGGCCGGACAGCTTGCGCCAGCGCACCCCGGGGCGGCGGACACCGGCCGAGCGGGCCAGCGCCCGGGTGGCCCCGGCCGGACCGGGTGACCAGCCCAGCCGCATCAGCGGGCGGATGCCGGCCGGCACCTGGTTGTGGATCGGCGAGCAGGTGAGCTGGTGCACGGGGGTGACCACCGCCGGATCGCCGAACCGGGCCCGGGCCACGTACGAGTGGTGCACGTCCCCGGAGAGCACGCTGATCGAGGCCGGCGGGGCGTACGCCGGACCGGCGCCGACCCGCGCGCCGGTCCGCCCCGGCGTGCCGGTGCCGATCCGGGCGAAGGTCGCCCCGAGCGCCTCGAACGAGCGCCGGAAGGCCGCCCAGTGCTCCAGGTCCAGGGCCCGGCGCAGCTTCTCCGCCCCGCGCGCCACCCACGGGCGGCGCGAGTCGGCCAGCTTCTCGTTCCAGGCCTCGATGTGGTGGATGCCCGGCGGCAGCAGCCAGGGCAGTGAGGCACCGACGACCAGGTGGTCGTAGACGCCGTGCGCCTGGTCGAGGAACCAGGACCACTCGCCCGGCGGCAACATCTCCCGGCGGCCCGCCTCGAGCACCCGGCTGCACCGGTTGTCGAGCATGACCAGCCGGGTACGACCCAGGTCCAGGGCGTAGCTCCACTGGTACTGCACCGCGCGCCAACGCTCGGTGTCGTGGGCCAGGTCGGACTCCTGGTCGACCCGGTGCCCGAACTCGCGCAGCACGCCGGTGGCGTCCTCGGCGGCGGCGACCTTGGCGAAGACCGGGTCGGCGGCGATCTCGTCCGGGGACAGGTTGCCCAGGTGCTGGTAGACCCAGTAGGAGGCGAGCCCGCTGCCGATCCGCTCGGCCCACCAGGGCTGCTCACGGACCTCCGAACGCCAGGCCGCCGAGGTGTTCCAGTCGTCGATGATCTCGTGGTCGTCGAAGATCATCACGCTCGGCACGGTGGAGAGCAGCCAGCGGATCTCCGGATCCCGCCAGGACTCCAGATAGAGCTTGGTGTACTCGTCGAAGCTCACCACCTGGTCGGCCGGGGCGCCCTTCGGACGCCGCCGCCGTCGGCGCAGCAGCCGGCGTACCGTCGGCGAGGTCACGTCGGCGTAGACCTGGTCGCCGAGCAGCACCAGCAGGTCCGGCGGCGGGTTCGACTCCGGGTCGGCCATCAACCGCCGGGCGTACGCGTCGAGCGCGTCCGGCGGCAGCTTGCGGGTGGTGGCGTGCTGGGTCGTCTCCCGGCAGGAACCGAAGATCAGGTTGACCGGCTGGTCCCGGTCGTCGGCGGCCCGGGTACGGATCACGCTCGGCGGGAAGCCGCTACTCGGCACCGGCCAGACCACCACGTCGTCGACCAGCACCTCGTAGGTGGTCGAACTGTCCGGGGTGAGGCCCTGCACCACCACGAGCGCGTAGTGGTGGTCGTACGCCGAGAAGGTGGGCGCGGTGCCGGTGGCGCCGTCGGCCGTGCGGACGGTGACCACACCGGGACCCTCGGTCTCCACCCAGATGGTCGCCCGGGTGTCCACCACTCGCCGCAGAAGTGGGCCGATAAGCAGGGGTGCGGCGGACATGCGGCGAGCCTACCGCCGGTTCCTGGCACCGGCCGGGGTGCGGTGGCTGGGACGCCGCCGCCCGCATCTGACAGGATTCCGGCATGGCCGAATATCTCGTCCTCGCTCTGGTCCTGCTCGGTGTGCTGATCGTCGGCGCAGTCGGGCTGGTCGCGCCACGGCTACGCCGGCGGCCCCAGCCCCCGCTGCCGCGCACCGAGGTCGACACCCGGGCCGAGGAGGATCTCGCCGGCCCGCCGGTCGAGGCACCGGAGTCGGATCTGTCCACCGGTGTCCTGGTCGAGCCGCCACCGGTGCTCGAAGCGCCCGCCGTGGAGGTGCCCGAGCCGACCGCCGGGCGGCTGGTCCGGCTCCGCTCGCGGCTGTCCCGCTCGCAGAACGTCTTCGGCAAGGGCCTGCTCGGCCTGCTCGCCCGCGACCACCTCGACGAGGACGTCTGGGAGGAGATCGAGGACAGCCTGATCACCGCCGACGTCGGCGTCGACGCCACCCGCGAGATCGTCGACCGGCTGCGCGAGCGGACCAGGGTGCTGGGCACCCGTTCGGCCTTCGAGCTGCGCGCGCTGCTCGCCACCGAGCTGGTCAACGCGCTCGACCCGAGCCTGGACCGGTCGCTGCGCACCGCACCGAAGGACGGTGTGCCGGCGGTGCTGCTGGTCGTCGGCGTCAACGGTGCCGGCAAGACCACCACCTGCGGCAAGATCGCCCGGGTGCTGGTGGCCGACGGCCGCACCGTGCTGCTCGGCGCGGCGGACACCTTCCGCGCCGCCGCCGCCGACCAGTTGGAGACCTGGGGTTCGCGGGTCGGCGCGGAGACCGTACGCGGTCCGGAAGCCGCCGACCCGGCCAGCGTCGCCTTCGACGCGGTCAAGCGCGGCATCGACACCGGCGTGGACACCGTGCTCATCGACACTGCCGGCCGCCTGCAGAACAAGGTCGGCCTGATGGACGAGCTGGGCAAGGTCAAGCGGGTGGTGGAGAAGCAGGGCCCGATCGACGAGACACTGCTCATCCTGGACGCCACAACAGGGCAGAACGGCCTGGAACAGGCCCGAGTCTTCACCGAGGTCGTCAACGTGACCGGGGTGGTGCTGACCAAGCTCGACGGCACCGCGAAGGGCGGCATCGTGATCGCCGTGCAACGCAAGCTCGGCATCCCGGTGAAGCTGGTCGGCCTTGGTGAGGGCAAGGACGATCTGGCCCCGTTCGACCCGGCGCAGTTCGTCGACGCGTTGCTGGGCACCGAGGCCACCGGACGGGACGCGTAGTCTCGGGTGACCAGTGACGATCGCGCGTACGCGGGCTGGCGCGAGCCCGGCCACCCCTCGCAGCGCCTCGGGAGACCGTACGTGACTTCGCAGGAGATCCCGCTGCACGGCGGCAACGTCAGCACCGTGGTGCGGGTCGGTGACACGGTCCGTCGCAACGCCGGGCCGTGGACCCCGTCCGTGCACGCTCTGCTGCGGCACCTGGAGTACGTCGGGTTCACCGGCGCGCCCCGGGCGCTCGGCATGGACGAGCGCAACCGCGAGGTGCTGTCGTACCTGGAGGGGGAGTGCGGGGAGTACCCGCTGGCCCCGCACTGGGTCACCGACGAGGCGCTGGTCACCGTGGCCACCATGCTGCGGATGTTCCACGACGCGCAGTACGGCTTCACCCCGGCGCCGGGGGCGGTCTGGCGCTCGTTCGGGCCGCCGCCACCGGACACCGAGGTGATCTGTCATCACGACGCCGCGCCGCACAACGTGATCTGGCGGCCGGACGGCACGCTCGGGCTGATCGACTTCGACCTCGCCTCGCCCGGTGCCCGGATCTACGACGTGGCGTACGCGGCCTGGACCTGGGTGCCGATCTTCGCCGACCGGGACTCGATCACGCTGGGCTGGAAGCACCCGGACCGGCCGCGCCGGCTGCGGTTGTTCGCCGACGCGTACGGGCTGATCCCCCGGGATCGGCACCGGCTCATCCGGACCATCCGCAAGCGGATCGTGGACCACGTCGAGGGGATCCGGAGGATGGCCGCCGCCGGTGAGCCGGCATTCGTTCGGATCGTGCACAAGGGCCACCTGCGTCGGCCGATGCGCGATCTGCGGCTGCTCGACTACGAGCGGCACGCTCTGGAGAACGCGCTGCGCTGAGCCGGCCGGTCGATGCCTCCGACCGGTCAGCCATCGACGTACGCCGTCCGGGTGATCCACCACCGTCCAAGCCGGCGAGTGTGCAGACTTCGTGACACGTACGAAACAACCCGTCACGAAACGGAAACCCGCACGAGACCCTAGGTGAAACAGCCGGCCGCGAAGCTTCCGCGCAACCGGCTGACGGGCGATGCTGCCTCTTTTCAGCCGACGGGAGGACTTCCACACCGAGAGGAGGCAGCGTGGAGATCAACACCGGCAACACCGCCTGGTTGCTCTTGTCGTCTGCGCTCGTGCTGCTCATGACGCCGGGTCTGGCCCTGTTCTACGGCGGGCTGAATCGGTCCAAGGGCGTACTCAACATGATGATGATGAGCTTCTCCGCGATCGGGCTCATCTCCGTTCTTTGGGTCATCTACGGCTTCACCCTGGCTTTCGGCACCAACGGCAATGCCGGGGTCAACAACGTGATCGGCAGCTTCACCCAGTACCTCGGCACCGAAACCAGCTTCATCGGCGAGGAGTGGCTCTTCCTCGGCGCGGGGACCGGCATCCCCACGTACGTCTTCATGGTCTTCCAGATGATGTTCGCCATCATCACGGTCGCCCTGATCAGCGGCGCGGTGTCCGACCGGTTGAAGTTCTCCGGCTGGCTGCTCTTCGCGTTCGCCTGGTTCACCCTGGTCTACCTGCCGGTGGCGCACTGGGTGTGGGGCGGCGGCTTCATCGGATCCAAGATCAAGGCACTGGACTTCGCCGGTGGTACCGCCGTGCACATCAACGCCGGTGCGGCCGCGCTCGGTCTGGTGCTGGTCCTCGGCAAGCGGGTCGGCTGGCCCCGGGAGAGCTTCAAGCCGCACAACGTGCCGCTGGTGGCGCTCGGTGCCGGGCTGCTCTGGTTCGGCTGGTTCGGCTTCAACGCTGGTTCGGAGCTGACCGTCGACGGCACCACCGCTGTCGCCTTCGTCAACACCCAGGTCGCTACGGCGGCCGGCGTGCTCGGCTGGGTCGTGATCGAGTGGATCCGCAGCGGCAAGCCGACCCTGGTCGGTGCCTCCTCCGGTGCCATCGCCGGTCTGGTCGCCATCACCCCGGCCTGTGGCTTCATCGCCCCGCTGCCGTCGGTGCTGCTCGGCCTCATCGCCGGTGCGATCTGCGCCTACGCGGTGAGCCTGAAGTACAAGCTCGGCTTCGACGACTCCCTCGACGTGGTGGGTGTGCACTTCGTGGCCGGCTGGATCGGGTCGCTGTTCATCGGCCTCTTCGCCACCCTCCAGGTCAACTCGGCGATCGAGGGTCTGGGTGCCAGCGAGGGCCTGTTCTACGGCGGCGGGGTGACCCAGCTCGGCCGGCAGGCGCTGGCCAGTGGCATCGTGTCGGTCTACTCCTTCGCGGTGGCGGCGCTGATCGCCCTGGCGGTCAAGGTCGTGATCGGTCTGCGGGCCGACGCCGAGGACGAGGTCGCCGGCATCGACGTCGCGGAGCACGCGGAGAGCGCGTACGACCTCTCGCCAACCACGGGCAGCAGCGGCGGTGCCTTCGCGATGGCCGGGCTCACCGGTGCCAACTCGGCCGGCGAGCCGGCCGCGTCGGCCGGGCCGGCCAGCGGTCCGGTCAGCGCGAAGGTCTCCGGTTAACGTTCCTGAGATGGAGGGGTTGGACATGAAGCTGGTGACCGCGGTCATCAAGCCCTACCAACTGGACGCGGTGAAGGAGGCCCTGCACGCCCTCGGGGTGGCCGGGCTGACCGTCAGCGAGGTCCAGGGGTACGGGCGGCAGAAGGGGCACACCGAGGTCTACCGGGGTGCCGAGTACACGGTCGAGTTCCTGCCCAAGATCCGGGTCGAGGTGCTCACCGACGAGATCGATGTGGAAAAGATCGTGGACGCCATCGTCGGCGCCGCCCGTACGGGCAAGATCGGCGACGGCAAGGTCTGGGTCACCGGTGTCGAGGAGGTCGTCCGGGTGCGTACCGGCGAGCGCGGCCTCGACGCCCTCTGACCAGGGCCACGACCGACATGACCTCGTTGATCAAGAGGAACGCGTCAGACCACGCCGGTGACGGCGACGCGAACCTCTTGATCAACGAGGCCGTTGGCGTGCCCGGGGGGATCGGTCAGCAGGCCCGGCTGGCCCGGGCGGCGGCGTACGACACCTTCCTGCGCGGGTTGCTGCCCGAACGCGAGGGGGTGGCACTGCTCGCCGTCGGTGGGCTGGGCCGCCGGCAGTGCGCCCCGTACGGCGATCTCGACCTGGTCCTCCTGCACGCCGGGGTGCCCGGCACGGATGAGTTGGCCGCGTCGGTCTGGTACCCGATCTGGGACGCCGGTCTGCGGCTCGACCACTCGGTACGTACCGTCGCCGAGGCGCTCTCGGTGGCGCAGGACGACGTCAAGGTCGCCCTCGGGCTGCTCGACGCCCGGCTGGTGACCGGCGACCGGGCGTTGGCCGACGCGCTGATCCGCACCGCCGCCGACCACTGGCGACGGACCGCCGTCCGCCAGCTGCCCGGCCTGCGGGAGGTCACCACCGCCCGGTGGCAGGCCCACGGCGAGCTGGCCTTCCTGCTGGAGGGGGACCTCAAGGAGGCCGCCGGCGGGCTACGGGACGTGGGGCTGCTGCGGGCGATCTCCGCCGCCGGGATCACCGACGCGCTGCGCCCCGCCGTCCGCGCCGCCCACCTGCGCCTGCTCGACACCCGCGACGCCCTGCACCAGCAGGTCGGGCGGCGGGTCGACCGGCTGGTCGCCCAGGAGCGCGACGGCGTGGCCCGACTGCTCGGGCTGGAGGACAGCGACGCCCTCATGCGGCGGGTCGCCGGGGACGCGCGGACGGTCAGTCACGCCCTGGACGATGCCTTCCGGGCCGCCGACCGGCTGCGCTCCGGCCGATCCCGAGGTGCCGCCGGCCGTCCGCCGCGCCGCCCGGTGGCCCGGGACGTGGTCGAGCACGACGGCGAGCTGGTGCTGGCCCGAACGGCGATCGGCGCCCGCCCCGACCCGAGCCTGTCGCTGCGGATGGCCGCCGCGGCAGCGGCCACCCGGCTGCCGATCGCCCGCGCCACCTGCGAGTGGCTGGCCGCGTACTGCCCGCCGCTGCCCGCACCCTGGCCGGCCGAGGCCCGGGCCGCGCTGACCACCCTGCTCGGCGCCGGTCCCGGCCTGGTGCCGGCCTGGGAGACCTGCGACCGGTACGGGCTGGTCGACGGCTGGCTGCCGGAGTGGACCAGGCTGCGCAGCCTGCCCCAGCACAACCCGGTGCACCGCTACACCCTGGACCGGCACCTGGTGCAGACCGCCCACGAGGCCAGCCTGCACGCCCGCGAGGTGGACCGGCCGGACCTGCTGCTGCTCGGTGCCCTGCTGCACGACATCGGCAAGGGGCTGCCCGGCGACCACAGCACGGTCGGCGTACCGCTGGCCGAGGCGGTGGCGACCCGGATCGGTCTGCCCGCCGCGGAGGCCGAGCTGATCGGCACGCTGGTCCGGCTGCACCTCCTACTGCCCGACGTGGCCACCCGGCGGGACCTCGCCGACCCGGTCACCATCGCCTCGGTGGCCGAGGCGGTCGGCGACACCGGCACGCTCGACCTGCTGCACGCGCTGGTCCGCGCGGACGCGGCGGCCACCGGCCCGGCGGCCTGGTCGGACTGGAAGGGCCGACTCGTCGCCGAGTTGGTCGCCCGGGTCCGCACCGCGCTGGACACCGGCGTCCTGCCCGAACCGCCGGCCCCGGACCCGGCGTTGCTGGCTGGCCCCCTGCCGGTCGTCCACCTGACCGGAGACCGGGTGGCGGTGGCGGCGGCCGACCGCCGGGGTCTGCTCGCCACGGTGGCCGGCTGCCTCGCCCTGCACCGGCTGGAGGTCATCTCGGCGGACGCCTCCGCCGTGGACGGCCGTGCCCTGGTCGAGTGCCGGGTGCAGCCCCGCTACGGCCTGCCCCCGGATCCGGTCCCGCTCCGCGCCGACCTGCGTCGGGCCGTCGCCGGCGACGTGTCGGTCACCCAACGCCTGCGCGGCCGTGCGCTCGCCGCCCGGGGGGCCGGCGCTGCTCCCCGAGTGGTCTGGCACCGTGAGGCGGCGACCGACGCCGTGCTGCTGGAGCTGCGCGCCGCCGACGCCGCCGGGCTGCTCTACCGGGTCACCTGCGCGCTCGACGAGGCCGGGGCGCTGGTACGAGCGGCGCGCATCTCCACCCTCGGCGCCGACGTGGTCGACGCCTTCTACCTGGTCGGTGGCTGGCCGGACGACGCCACCCGGGCCCGCCTGGAGGCCGCCGTCCTCGCGGCCGTCTGACCGGCGATCCGCAGCCAGCCGACCCTCGAAGGCCGCCAGACCGAGCCCTTGCCGGATCGTCGGCGTCGAGGGCGGCCGGGTCGCCCGTGGTCCCGGCGGGCCTGTCGATCACGCGTCAGCCTTGGCCGATGGGCTGGCTCTCCTGCGGTCGCCGAGGTCGGAGCCGAACCATCGGCACGCAGGTGCCGCTGCTCGGGCCGGTCACATCGATGAGCGATATACCCCAGAGTCATATTCATACCTCAGAGTCATATTGCTCGCGGACGTGTCCGCCGCCGAACCCGCCACGCCCGGCCAGCGCCACGCCCGGCCAACGCCACGCCCGGGCCAGCGCCACGCCCGGCCAGCGCCACGTGCGAGCCGACGCCCGTCCGGACAGCGGACCCGGTTCGCGGTAGCGGATACGTCGGCGGACGTAGCGACGGTGCCGCCGCCGGACGCACGACGGGGGCCCTTGGCGCGGGCAGAATGACGTTCATGAGGCTGATCGGGCGGCGGCAGGAGACGGCCATCGACGCCGTACTCGCCCTGGTGCTGCTCGGATTCGGGCTGCTCGCCACCGGCCTGGCCGGCGACAACCAACCGGGGACCAGGCCCGTGGACGCCGTCTGTCGGGTGCTGATCGCTCTCGCCGTGCTGGCGTTGGTGGGCCGGCGGTTGGCGCCGGCGGCGACCCTCGGCGTGGTCACCGTGGCCACCTCGACGTACCTGGTGCTCGGTTACCCGTACGGGCCGGTCCTGCTCGCCTTCCTGATCGCGGTCTACACGGTGGCGGTGCGGCTGCCGGTGCGGGCAGCGGCGGTGGCGGGTGGATGTGCCTTCGCCGGGCTGCTGGTGCACGTCTTCTGGTCCCGTGGCCCGGCGACGGGTTGGGAGGGAGTGCTCCCGGCGTCGGCGTGGGTGGTCGTACCGTTCGCGGCAGGGGTGGCCGTACGGGCGAACCGGGAGACGCTCACCCGCGGCCGCGCCGAGCAGGCTCGACGGCAGGCCGACGAGGAACGGCTGCGCATCGCGCAGGAGGTGCACGACGTGGTGGGACACGGGCTGGCCGCCATCAGCATGCAGGCGGACATCGCCCTGCACCTGCTGCCGAAGCGGCCGGAGCAGGCCGAGACGGCGTTGACCGCGATCAGCCGGACCAGCCGGGAGGCGTTGGACGAGCTGCGGGTGACCCTGGGCGCGGTGCGGCGTGGTGCGGAGCGCGGCCCGGTGCCCGGTCTGGCCCGGCTCCCGGCGTTGCGTGAGCGGCTCGCCGGGGCCGGTCTGGCCGTCGAGCTGCGCACGGTCGGTGCTCCCCGCGACCTGCCGGCGGCGGTGGACCTGGCCGCGTACCGGGTGGTGCAGGAGGCGTTGACCAACGTGCTGCGGCACGCCGGGGTGGCCAGCGCCGAGGTGACCGTCGGCTACCGGGCCGACGAGCTGACCGTCGAGGTCGCCGACCATGGCGTGGGCACCACGTTCGACACGGTGGATCCGGCCGGCGACGGGACCGCTGGGCACGGACTGGCCGGAATGCGGGAGCGGGTCGCCGCGCTGGGTGGGCTGCTGGACGTCGGACCGCGTCCGGGCGGCGGGTTCCGCGTGCACGCCCGGCTGCCGGTGGAGCCGGCCGCGTGATCCGGGTACTCATCGCCGACGATCAGGACCTGGTCCGGCTCGGGCTGCGCGCGCTGGTGGAGAGCGAGGACGACCTGGCGTTGGCCGGCGAGGCCGCCGACGGGCTGCGTGCGGTCGAGCTGGCCCGGCGGGAACGGCCGGACGTGGTGCTCATGGACATCCGGATGCCCGGCATCGACGGGATCGAGGCGACCCGGCGGATCGTGGCGGACCCCGACCTGGCCGGCACCCGGGTCGTGGTGCTCACGACCTTCGAGCTGGACGAGTACGTGTTCGACGCGCTTCGGCACGGCGCGAGCGGGTTCCTCACCAAGGACACCCGGCCGGCCGAACTGCTGCGGGCGATCCGGCTGGTCGCCGAGGGGGAGGCGCTGCTGTCGCCGTCGGTGACCCGTCGGGTGGTGCGGGAGTTCGCCACCAGGCCGTCCCGGGTTCCCCGCCCGCACCCCCGGCTGGACGCGCTCACCGACCGGGAGCGCGAGGTGGTCGGATTGGTCGGCGAAGGGCTGAACAACGAGGAGATCGCGGCCCGGCTGGTGGTCAGCCCGGCGACCGCGCGGACCCACGTCAGCAGGGCGATGGGCAAGCTGGGAGCCCGGGATCGGGCCCAGCTCGTCGTCTTCGCGTACCAGTCAGGGTTGGTGTCCGGTTGACGGCCGGGCCGGCCGACAGCGGCCGTGCGGCCGGGCGGCTACCCTAGCGGTGGCCGGACTCCGCACTGCCGGCCGCGTTGTGCCCGCCGAAAAACTGACAAACGGGATGTTCGCGTGTTTGACACCTTGAGTGACCGCCTGTCCGGGATCTTCACCAAGCTCCGCGGCAAGGGGCGGCTCACCGACGCCGACATCGACGCCACCGCACGCGAGATCCGCCTTGCGCTGCTGGAGGCGGACGTCGCGCTGCCGGTGGTCAAGGGCTTCATCGCGAACGTCAAGGAGCGGGCCCGCAGTTCCGAGGTCTCCCAGGCGCTGAACCCGGCGCAGCAGATCATCAAGATCGTCAACGAAGAGCTCATCAACGTGCTCGGCGGCGAGGGCCGGCGGCTCCAGTTCGCCAAGCAGCCGCCGACGGTGATCATGCTGGCTGGCCTCCAGGGCTCCGGTAAGACCACCCTGGCCGGCAAACTGGCCCGCTGGCTCAAGGGCCAGGGCCACCAGCCACTGCTGGTCGCCGCCGACCTCCAGCGTCCCAACGCCGTCGGGCAGCTCCAGGTGCTCGGTGGTCGGGCCGGTGTCGAGGTGTACGCCCCGGAGCCCGGCAACGGCACCGGCGACCCGGTCCAGGTGGCCCGTGCGTCGATCGAGCACGCGAAGCGGGCAGCCCGGGACATCGTCATCGTCGACACCGCCGGCCGGCTCGGCATCGACGCCGAGATGATGCAGCAGGCCGCCGACATCCGCGACGCGGTCCAGCCGGACGAGGTCATCTTCGTCATCGACGCGATGGTCGGTCAGGACGCCGTGCGTACCGCCGAGGCGTTCCGCGACGGCGTCGGCATCACCGGCGTGGTGCTCTCCAAGCTCGACGGCGACGCCCGCGGTGGCGCCGCGCTGTCGGTGCGAGAGGTGACCGGGCAGCCGATCCTGTTCGCCTCCACCGGTGAGAAGTTGGAGGACTTCGACGTCTTCCACCCGGACCGGATGGCCAGCCGGATCCTCGGCATGGGCGACGTCCTCACTCTGATCGAGCAGGCCGAGCAGGCCTTCGACTCCGATCAGAAGGAGAAGATGACCGCCAAGCTGATGGGCGGCGAGCAGTTCACCCTGGAGGACTTCCTCGACCAGCTCATCGCGGTGCGGCGGATGGGCCCGATCGCCAACGTGCTGGCCATGATGCCCGGCATGGGGCAGATGAAGGACCAGCTCGCCGAGTTGGACGACTCCCACTTCGACCGGATCACCGCGATCATCCGCTCGATGACGCCGGGCGAGCGGACCAACCCGAAGATCATCAACGGCTCCCGCCGGGCGCGCATCGCCAACGGCTCCGGGGTCACCGTGATGGACGTCAACCAGCTGCTCAACCGCTTCACCGACGCGCAGAAGATGATGAAGCAGATGGGCGGCATGATGGGCCTGCCCGGCGGCGGTCGGCGCAAGGCGACCAAGAGCCCCAAGAACAAGCGCAAGGGCACCAAGGGTGGCGGTCGTCCGCGTACCGGGGCCGGCGCCGGAATGCCGGGCGGTTTCCCGGGCGGCATGCCGCAGCTCCCGCCGGGGATGGACCCGAACGACCTGGCCGGCGGCCAGGGCCTGCCCCCGGGTTTCAAGCTCCCGAAGATCGACTTCAACAAGCTCGGCAAGGGCGGTGACAACCGTCCCCGCTGAGGCGTGTTGGTGGCGGTGGGCCGGGCTCCTCGCGCACGGCCAGGGGTGATCGGGTAGGACTGTGCGCATGGCTCTCCACGTGCGCGGTGTACTGCTCCCCGACGACGAGGTCCGGGATCTCTGGCTGGTCGGCGACCGGGTGACCTTCACTCCGGTGCCCGGTGCCCAGACGGTCGTCGACGGCGGCTTCGTGCTGCCGGGTCTGGTCGACGCGCACTGCCACATCGGCATCGGCCGTGGTGGCGTCCCGATCACCTCCCTCGACCAGGCCCGTGAGCTGGCCCGGGTGGACCGGGACGCCGGGGTGCTGGCGATCCGTGACGCCGGCTCGCCGTACCCGTACCCCGAATTGGAGGACGAGCCGGACCTGCCGCGACTGGCCCGCGCCGGCCGGCACATCGCGCCGCCGAAGCGCTACCTGCGCGACATCGGGGTGGAGGTCGGCGCGGCCGAGGTGGCCGCGGCGGTCGCCGCGCAGGCGCGGGCCGGCAACGGCTGGGTCAAGCTGGTCGGCGACTGGATCGACCGCGGCGTGGGTGACCTGGCGCCGGCCTGGGACGCGGACACCCTCACCGCGGCCGTGCGGACCGCGCACGACGCCGGGGTACGCGCCGCGGTGCACACCTTCTCCGAGTCGGCCGTGGAGATCATGGTGCGGGCCGGGGTGGACTCGGTGGAGCACGGCACCGGGCTGAGCCTGGACCTGATCGACGAGATGGCCCGCCAGGGCACGGCGCTCGTTCCCACGATGATCAACATCGCCACGTTCGGTGGTATCGCCGAGCATGCGCGGGCCAAGTTCCCCGGGTACGCCGAGCACATGCTGGCGCTGCGGGACGGCTTCCCCGAGGTGGTACGGGCCGCGCACGAGGCGGGCGTGCCGATCTACGTGGGCACGGACGCGGGCGGCGGCATCGACCACGGCCTGGCCGCCGAGGAGATGCTGCTGCTGCACGAACGGGCCGGCATGACGCCGCTCGACGTGCTGGCCGCCGCCTCCTGGGGTGCCCGGGACTGGCTCGGCTTCCCCGGTCTGGTCGAGGGCGGCCTCGCCGACCTGGTCGTCTACCCCGAGGACCCCCGCCGCGACCTGCGCGTCGTCCGCGCTCCCTCCCGCACCATCCTGCGCGGCCGCGTCCTGCGCTGACCGCGCGCGGGTCGGGCGCGGGCGCGGGTCGGGTCGGGTCGGTCAGCGAGGGGGGTGGGCGGCGGCGGTGAAGAGGCGTACGGCCAGGTTGGCCAGCGCGGTGGCGGTCTGGTCGATCGGGTCCCGGGGCAGGACGATGTGGCTCACCACCAGGCGGACGATCGTGTCCGCGGCGAAGGCGAGCGCGGTCGGGTCCGCCCCCGGCAGGTAGGTGCCCGCCCAGTCGATCAGCGCACCGGACGCTTCGGTGAGCACCACCTCGGCCCGGGTGGTCAGGTACGGCAGCAGCTCGTCCGAGCCACCCCGGGCGCTCGTCAGGATCGCCTTGACCAGCGGGTTGTCCGCAGCCGTGGCGAGGGTGTGGGCGATCGCCGCGTACGCGCCGGCCCGGACGTCGGGACCGTGCGCGATCAGCGCGGCCCGTACGGCGCCGACGAACTGGTCCACCTCACGCCGGGCGAGCGCCTCGGCCAGCCCGGCCTTGCTGCCGAACTCGTTGTAGACCGTCTGCCGACTCACGCCGGCAGCGCTCGCGACGGCACCCATCCGGACACCGTCCCACCCGGTCGCGACAGTCAAGGCGCGAGCGGCGTCGACGATGCCGTTCCGCAGCCGGGTGGTGTTGCTCTGCTCAGTCATGGTTGTCGAAGTGTAGGTCGATTCAGCGCACGTCCACCTGGTACTGCGCATCGACCCGGAACCGCCCGCCGTCGGTGCCGCCGAAGGTCAGCTCGTGCCGGCCCGGAGCGGGCGGCGGGACCAGTCCCCACAGTCCCCAGCAGGAGACCGGGGTCGACCACGGCCAGGTGGTGACGACGTTGTTGAAGAAGCCGCGAACCGGGAACGGCTCGGCCGAACCAGCCGCCGTCAGGGCCACCGGCACCCCGTCGATCTGCGCGTGGCCGGTCGCGCCGAGGGTGGCCCGTGCCGGGCCGGCTGCCCCGCCGACCTCCCACCAGCAGAACGCCGGAAAGAAGAGCGGCCGTCCGGCGGGCACCACGCACCTCCGTTGCGCCGAGCCGCCGAAGGTGCCCGCGAGGAACCACACGTCGGCGGGCTGGTGGTGCCCGGCGTGTCGGCCGGAGCGGTCGGCGATCGGGTTGGCCGGCTGTCGGTGCCGAGCTACCCAGCGCACCCATCTCGCGGCCAGTTGCGCCAGATCGCTGGGGTCGGGCTGGGGCGTGGGAGCCGCCCCGGTGTGCGGATCAAGGAAGGCCATGACGGCAGATGCTAACGATGCCGCGCCCGAGCGCACCGCCCCGAGAAGCGGCGCATAGGATGTGCGGTCATGGCACGCGTGCTCACTCCCCGTGCGGAGGATTTCCCCCGCTGGTACCAGGACCTGATCGCCAAGGCGAAGCTGGCCGACAACGGCCCGGTCCGCGGCACCATGGTCATCCGCCCGGCCGGCTACGCCATCTGGGAGCGGATGCAGGCCGAGATGGACGCCCGGATCAAGGCGGCCGGCGCGGAGAACGCGTACTTCCCGCTGTTCATCCCGGAGAGCTACCTCAAGCGCGAGGCGCAGCACGTCGAGGGCTTCTCGCCGGAGCTGGCGGTGGTCACCCACGGTGGCGGCAAGCCGCTCGCCGAGCCGGTGGTGGTGCGTCCGACCAGCGAGACGGTCATCGGCGAGTTCATGGCCAAGTGGATCGACTCGTACCGGGACCTGCCGCTGCTGCTCAACCAGTGGGCCAACGTGGTCCGGTGGGAGCTGCGCCCGCGGATCTTCCTGCGGACCAGTGAGTTCCTCTGGCAGGAGGGGCACACCGCGCACGCCACCCGCGAGGACGCTCGGGCCTACGCGCGGCGGATCCTGCACGAGGCGTACGAGGACCTGATGGTCAACGTGATCGGCATTCCGGTCGTGGTCGGCCTGAAGACGGCCCGCGAGCGGTTCGCCGGGGCGACCGCCACGTACACCTGCGAAGGCATGATGGGCGACGGCAAGGCGCTCCAGTTGGGCACCAGCCACGAGCTGGGCCAGAACTTCGCCAAGGCGTTCGACATCAGCTACTCCTCGAAGGAGGGCGGCCGGGAGCACGCCTGGACCACCTCCTGGGGCACCTCGACCCGGATGCTCGGTGGCCTGATCATGGCCCACGGCGATGACAACGGCCTGCGCGTGCCGCCGAGGCTTGCCCCGATCCAGGCGTACGTCATGATCGTCAAGGATGGCGAGGGTGTCGCCGAGGCGGCGGCCAAGCTGCGCGACGGCCTGCGCGACGCCGGTGTCCGGGTCGCGCTCGACGACCGCACCGACACCCCGTTCGGCCGCCGGGCCGTCGACGCCGAGCTGCGCGGCTATCCGGTACGCGTCGAGGTCGGCCCCCGCGACCTGGCCGCCGGCAACGCGGTGGTGGTGCGCCGGACCGACGGGTCGAAGTCGCCGACGCCGGTGGCCGACGTGGTGGCCGCGGTGCTGGCCGCCCTGGAGACGGACCAGCAGGTGCTGCACGACGAGGCGCTGGCCAATCGCGAGTCGCGCACGGTCGAGGTGGCCACCCTCGCCGAGGCGATCGAGGCCGCCGCGACCGGTTGGGCCCGGGTCCCGTGGTCGGCGGTCGGCGTGGCCGGCGAGGCCGAGGCGAACGGTCAGGGCGTCACGGTCCGCTGCCTGCTCCGCGCCGACGGCTCAGTCCCGGACTCCGAAGACGAGCCCAACCTGATCGCCATCCTCGCCCGCGCCTACTAAAACGCACCCCCGGCGCGGCCCTCGCCCTTGGTCACCCCCCGTGGCCGTCCCCCTTCTCGCCCTTGGTCGCCCCCCCCCGTGCCCCCTGCCGCCGTCGCCCCCTCTCGCCGTTGACCGCCCCCGCGCCCCCTGCCCCCGCGCCCCCTGCCGCCGTCGCCCCCTCTCGCCGTTGATCTAGGGCATCTTGTTGTTATTCGATCTCCGCTGACGACGATATGCCCTAGATCGACGAGGTGAGGGTGGTGGCGGGGTGGGGCGGGGCCGGTGGGGCGGGGCCGGTGGGGTGGGGCGGGGCGGGTG